>CAYYVH010000178.1:0-8329 GCA_964475075.1 uncultured Anaerolineales bacterium
GAGCCAATACGCTCAAGAAGCCGTCCGTCGCGCGGCGACCGTGAGTCGGCACCGCGCTTCCCTCGGCAAGGCAGGCCGAGGGGCGCGCGACGTCTATGATGCGATCTTGCCGGCGATTGTCTCCGCGCGCACGACGTCCCGCGGAGCACGGACGGTCCGGGCTGCGAGGTTGTCGCCGGCGGCGATTTCGAGGTGGCCACGATCGTGCTGACGGCACCGACCCACGGCACCGGCCTGGGCGGTCTGCCGTGGACCTTCAAGTGGCGGGGGCGCCAGAAGGAGACGGGCACCTACCGCTGGGGCATCTGCGACTGCTGCAAGCTCCTGGAACAACGGCCGGGCGCATGGCTGACTCAGTCGCTGGGCCGGTCGACGGAGTACGAGCTGACCTTCTACCCACCCGGCATACTCATCGACTACCACTACTGCTGGTTCGTGCGCCTCCAGACCGCGGACGGTTACGGCGAGAGCTACGAGATCCGCATGCTATGGTTCTTCAATCCGCCTTACGCCCTGTCGCGGCTGGGCCTGGTCGATCCGGTAGACTGGGGGGCCAGCCCGGCCCGGTATCCGCCCGGGCTCAGATACTGGAGTGTGCGATGATGACCAGACAGCGAACAGCCCTCGTTCTCATCGTTCTGGCGACCGCTCTCCTGGCCACCGCCGCCCTGCCACGCTCACTCCGCGCCCGGCCTGGGATCCAGGCGGGCACATACAGCGACCTCTACCTGCCGCTCGCCTGGCGGAATGCAAGCGCCGATGACCTGCGCTCGGCCCCTGCGGTCACGCTCACTCCGACATGGACGCCCGCGCCGACTGGAACCCCTACGCCCACATCCCCGCCCACGATCACACCCACGCCGTCGGCCACACCCACGGCCACCGAGGTCCTGCCCACCGGCCGCATCCACGGGCTCATGCTCTACGACGGCGAGCCGATGGCTGCCGGCTTCGGGCTGCCGTTGACCCCGCAGATCGAGCTGCGCAAGCGCGTCTCGGGCGAGTGGGAGACGGTAGCCAACACCGTGACCGAGGAAGGCGGCACGTTCGAGTTCGTGAATCCGCCACCGCTCGCCCCCGGCGAGGTCTACCAGGTCTGGTGGCGCAACGACCCCGAAGAAGCCATATCGGCCGATCTGTGGGTACACCGCTGGTGGAGCCGCCTGATCGCCAGCTTCGGCGACGGTACCGACGTGGACGTCGGGGTGTTCGAGCTGGGGGACTTGACCTACGTTTTTCCCTGCCACGACTGCCACCGAACTCTGCCCATCACCTTCAAGTGGAACCCGCGCGCCAACAAGAAGGAGGTCTACCGCTGGTCGCTCTTCAAGGAGTGCGGCACCGTTGAAGCGCGGCACAAGGCCTACCGGACGCAGTCCCTCGGCCACGCCAGAGAGTACACGCTGGACGTGCCCCCGCCGGGCTTCATGTACGACGAGCTGTACTGCTGGTACATCTTCATCGAGGATGGCGAGAACGGCACCGGTTGGCCGTACTACGACTGGCGCACCAAGTTCCTCTCTCAGCCTCCCCTGTCGTGGCCCAAGCCGTTCGGGCAGTACGCCCTCCGGCTCTGGGAGGGCCTGGCGATGGGCCGCTGACGGGGGAGCGAGAGCTGGCCTACCCCCGGCGGCCGGTGAGGTAGTCCTCGGTCAGCTGTTCCTTGGGATTTGTGAACAGCTTGCTGGTCTGGCTGTATTCCACCAGCCTGCCCAGCCAGAAGAAGCCCGTCCAATCCGAGGCGCGCGCCGCCTGCTCCATGTTGTGCGTGACCACCACGATCGTGTAGCCGTGAGCCAGGCTGCGCATGAGCTCCTCCACCTTGAGCGTCGCTACCGGGTCGAGCGCGCTGCAGGGCTCGTCCATCAGGATGATCTCCGGCTTCGTAGCCGTGGCACGCGCGATGCACAACCGCTGCTGCTGGCCAGGATTCAGGGCCTGGGCGGGGAAGTCCAGCCGTTCCCCCACCTCGTCCCACAGCCCAACCTCGTTCAGGCTTTGCTCCACCCGCTCGAGCAGCGCCGCCCCGCCCGACGCCAGCCCCAGCACCCGCGGGCCGAAGGCCACGTTGTCGAACACGCTCTGGGGGAAGGGGTTCGGCCGCTGGAAGACCATCCCCACGCGCTGTCGCAACTCCACGACGTCCACCCCGGGATCGTAGACGTTCCGGCCATCAACGAGGATCTCCCCCTCCACCCGGGTGTTGGCGATCGTGTCGTTCATGCGGTTGACGCTGCGCAGGAAGGTGCTCTTGCCACAGCCGGAGGGCCCGATCAGCGCCGTGACCTGGCGCTCGAAGATGGGCAGCCTGATGCTCTCCAGCGCCTTGAAGTCGCCATAGTAGAAGCTGAAATCGCGAACATCGATCTTGACGTCATTCCCGGACATGGCGATGTCTCAGTTCAACAAGTGGCCGTCGGCCCAACGTGACCCGCGACCCCGCAGGCCCCCCGACTGCAACCAACCCCAACCGGCCCCTGACCAGCCGGACTGATAGCTGATAGCTGATAGCCGATAGCCCAAGCCACACCAACCAACCGATTTATTCCCGCCCCCATCACCCAAACCGCCCCGTGATATAGTCCTCCGTCCGCCGGTCGGTCGGCTGCACGAACAGCTCCGTGCCCGGGGCCGACTCGACGATCTCGCCGTCGAGCAGGAAGACAGCCTGGTCGGCCAGCCGCGCGGCCTGTTGTACGCTGTGAGGCACCATGGCAATCGTATACTGCTTCTTCAGCTCTCTTAGCGAATCCTCCACAATCGACGTCGAGATAGGGTCCAACCCCGAGGTGGGATTGTCCAACAGAATGACCTCCGGCTCCAAGGCCAGGCTCCGGGCCAGGCACAGCCGTTGCTGCTGGCCACCCGAGAGCGCGAATGCCGATTTCTGCAAGCGATCCTTCACCTCGTCCCACAGAGCAGCCTGGCGGAGTGCCTGCTCGACACGCTCGTCGAGCACCTGCCGGCTCCGGATGCCGGCCATGCGTGGTCCGTAAGTCACATTGGCCCAGACGCTGCCCGGCAGCGGCGAGGGAATAGCGAACACCATGCTCATCTGGCGCCGAAGCTGGCTGACATCCACGCCCGGCTCGAAGATGTCCCTGCCGTGAAACAGGATCACCCCCTCGTGGGACGCACCCTGGGAGAGGTCGCTCAGACGGTTGAGCAGCCGCAGGAGCGTGGTCTTGCCTGCCCGGGACGGCCCGAAGACCACGGTGACCTGACGTGGATTGATGTCCAAGCATAGGCCCGACAGCGCACGTGTGCCGTCGGCATAAGTGAACGAAACATCCCGAGCGGCGATCAGGGGCACGGGGCCCTTGTCGACTTCGGCTACCACTCGCGCCTCCGGCGGGCCCGATTGCGGATGACGCTCGCCACCAGAGTGAGCGAGAGCACCAACATCAACAGTGTCAGTGCGGTGCCGTACTGCACGGTCAGGGGCATGTCCGGCACCTGGGTGGAGATGACGTACAGGTGGTACGGCAGCGCCATCGTCTGGTCGAAAAGCGAGTGCGGCAGATCCGGCAGATAGAAGGCCGCCACCGTGAACAGCAGCGGTGCCGTCTCACCAGCCGCTCGGCTCAGCCCCAGGATGACACCGGTCAGGATACCGGGCACGGCATGTGGCAGCACCTGGTGCCGGACGGTCTGCCACTTGGTGGCGCCCAGGCTCTGGCTCACCACGCGGAACTCCTGCGGCACCGCGAGGATGGCCTCCTCGGACGTGCTAATCACGACCGGGAGGGTCATCAGGCCCAGCGTGAGCGAGCCCGCGACGATCGAAGTGCCCATCTCCAGGTAGAGCACGAACATCCCGAGGCCGAAGAGCCCGAATACGATCGACGGGATACCGGCCAGGTTGACGATGGCCAACCGTACTGTGCTCGTCAGCAGATTGTCGCCGGCATATTCAGCCAAGTAGATAGCGGCCCCTATGGCCAGCGGCATGGTCACCAGCGCCGTGCAGAAGGTCAGGTACATCGTGCCCAGGAGGGCCGGCATGATGCCCCCCTCGGTCATCCCGCTGCGCGGTGGAGCGGTGAGGAACTCCCAGCTGATTGCCGGCGCGCCCCGCACCACGATGAAGATGATGAGGCCGACAATCGGTACGACCACCACGGCGGCAACCGCCGTGATCAGGAATGACGCCAGGCGCTCGGTTTGCTGTCGCGACACGGCTCACTCCGCTAACGAACGATATCGCATGTCCTTCGACTGCGTCCAAGCTTCACCGGTGCCGGATGCACCAGACTGATAGCTGATAGCTGAAAGCCCACGATAGAATTGCCGAACGACCTCTGATAGTCCGTACTAATGAGACCGCCGGTACGAATTGGCGCCCATCACCCAGGCAGCGACGGTGTTGATGGCGAAGGTGATCAAGAACAACACGATGCCAACGCCGAAGAGGACATGGTAGTGCGTGCCGCCGCGGGCCACCTCGCCCATCTCGGCGGCGATGGTGGCGGTCATCGTCCGCACGGGCTGGAACAACATGTCCGACCCCAGGGGGATGAAGGCCGCGTTACCGGTGACCATCATGACCGCCATCGTCTCACCGATGGCTCGGCCGACGCCGAGCATCACCGCGATCACCAATCCCGAGCGGGCGGCGGGCAGCACGACCCGGTAAATCGTCTGCCAGCGCGTCGCTCCGACGGCCAGGGCCCCATCACGATAGCGCTTGGGCACGGCGTGGAGCGCATCCTCGGCGATGCTGATGATCGTGGGCAGGGACATGTAAGCCAGGATCAGGCCGCCGGTGAAGGCGGTCAGCCCGGTGGGGGCGCCTGTTCGCTGTATCACGGGGGCCAGCGCCACCCAACCCACGAAGCCCAGCACGATGGACGGGATGCCGGCCAGGATCTCGATAAGGGGCTTCAGGATGTCCCGGAGCCAGAGCGGTGCCAACTCACCCAGGTAGATCGCCGTAATCAACCCCAGCGGCACAGCGATCACGATCGCGACCGTGGTCACCAGCACCGAGCCGAAGATCAGGGGCAGGAGCCCGAAGAGCGACTCGATCGGATACCAGCGAGTGCCGAAGAGATCGCCGAGCGGCACCTCCCACAGCGCCGGCAGGCCCTCGCGGAGCAGGAAGATGAAGATGAACGCCACAATCAGGATGGCCAGGACGCCGGTGAGGCGGATCACCCCCTCGATGAACGCCTCGCGAACGGCACGCCCGCTGGTTCCGCGCCAAGCGCGGACGGCCGGATGGAGGCCGATCATCTGCCTACCCGCCTGACCGGTCTCGTCGCCGAGTCCGCCCGCGGTACCGGCACGAAACCCAGGTCAGCGACGATCTTCTGACCCCCCGGCCCCCGGACCCAGTCCAAGAATACCGCTATCTCGCCACGTGGCTCGCCGGCGGTATACATGAACAGCGGCCGCGACAGCAGGTAGCTGCCGTCCTTCGCCGTCTCGACCGCTGGCAGCACATACGGTCCCTCCGGCGAGGGAGCCACGGCCAACATCTTCTCGTCCGCCGTGACGTAGCCCAGGCCGTCATAGCCGATGCCCTTGTCATTGCGCTGCAGCTCACTCGTGATGCCGACCGAGGCGGGCATGAACAGCGTCTGGGGGGCAAAGATGTCCCGGTTGTCCTTCTCGCCGCGCCGGACTACGTTCTCCAAGAAGTAGACGTGGGTACCCGAGTTGGTCTCACGTGATAGCAGTACGATCGGTGCGTCTCGGCCACCCACTTCCGCCCAGTTCGTGATGCGGCCGGTGAAGATATCGGATAGCTGGCCGATCGTGAGGCGGTCAACCGGATTGGCCGGGTTCACGATCACCGCCAGCGCATCGATGGCGACGACGTGCTCCACCGGCTCGATCCCGTTGGCACGGGCCTGCTCCTTCTCGCCCTCCTTCATTGGGCGGGAGGCGTTGGCGATGTCGGCCGTGCCCTGGATCAGGGCGGCGATGCCTGTGCCCGAGCCGCCGCCGGTGACGGCGATCTTCACATCCGGCCTGACCTCACGATAGGTTTCGGCCCATGCCTGAGCCAACTGGAGGAGGGTGTCGGATCCCTTGTTCTGGATCGCCACGGACCCCGTGCCCACCGGGGCGTCGGTGCGCGACGGCCGGCTACAGGCTGAGGAGACGATCAACAAACCGAGGAGCAGACCGATTCGCCGACTGAGAGGTTGACGGACACGCATTCGCTGTTGCCGGATGGGCGACTGATGGCCATGGCACCGATCGGCCATGATGATGACACCGATCGGCCGATTCGTCAACTAATCGTGGCGTCACCCGTTCCGGCAGGCAATCTCGGGTGTGCCTGGCCCGGGCGGAACGGCTACCCTGAGGGTGGGGCCACCCGATCGCGAGCCAGCAGTGGAAAATAGACGGGCGGCGCCACCCGTATCGGCTGGCCAGGCGGGCGATGGTAGCGGCCCGGCTCATCCCACTTCTCGTCGGCCCACCAGCCCCCGAAGTGAGTGCCCAGCTGCCTGAATGGCACGGCTTCCCCCTCGTCCAGCCTCACGCCGTCGCCGGTGATGGTGAATACCCACTCGGCCGTCTCGACCTCGTGCGGCACCGTGCCGATGCGCAGCTCGGCAGTGGCCGTCAGGCGGTTTCCCTCCCGCGCGACCGCCTCGAGGGGGAATACCCAGCGGTTCTGGATACCCCGCAGGTTCCGCGTTGCGCCCGCGTCCCCACCCAGTCGCTCGCCGGCGGCACCGTCGAGGGAAAGGGTGACGTCCACGGCCAGGATTCCGTCGTTGCCCAGGGTGATCACGAGGTCGTCGCCCTGGACGGCGATCGAGTTCAGCTCGATGTTCGGTGTGGCCGCCAGCAGGTAGAGCGCCCAGCGGTTCCAGCGGTCGGTGGTGGCCGGGATCGTGTCAGGTGGGGGGTTGAAGCCGAAGCCAACGCTCTGGCCCACGGTGAAGGTGCCCGTCGCGCCCAGCCGCTCGATACGGGTCATCATGCTCCCGCCGTACACCTCCGGCGACCAGGCGTAGATGCCGCGCTTCTCGTAAAGGTAGTCCATTGTGCTGCCCGAGCCCGGATAGAGACCCCTTGCGGTCCAGGTGTGGGGCGAGCCGGGGAAGCCATTGACCTCGGTCAGTTCGCTGGCCTTGCGCGACAGGAGCTCGAACGTCCGGGCGTCGGGGAGTTCGGCATCGCGGGACCAACCCCAGGGGTGGAGGTTCACGTCCACACCCGAGTGGTAAGAGAGCCCCGTTGCCAGGTGCGCGGTTCCGGCCAGAAAATCGCGCACGGCCCGCGTCTCGGGCTCGGAGAAGACCTCGGGCCCATGGTAGGTTGCCCAGCCGGTATTATTGTCCCCGGTCTCCCAGTGCGAGTCGTAGTTCCGATTAGCGTCCACGCCGCCGATCTCGTCCTCGTCCTGCAGCCCGTCGCCGTCCATGTCGAACCGTGGAATCAGCTCGCGGGTACCGCCCAGCGCGCCCGTGAAGCGCCCGACGTGCTCCCGGTCCCGTTCCTGATGCTCCCACCAGCCCCGCTGGAACGGGTTGCCCGGATGCTGGTCGGCCCACTCCTGGTCGAAGTGATAGAGGAACACCTCATCGGCGCCGTACCCGAAGCCCACCGAGTAGTCCTCGTCGAACTGCCCATCGGGCACGGGCTCATTCTCCGCATTCAGGTCATCGTCGCAGCAGGCCGGGTTGGCCGTCCGGCGCATATCCTGATAGTCGTTCAGAACGATGTGATTGCCGTCGACGTTCACGCTGGGCACGAAATAGACTGCGCGCGTGTCCACGAGGTAGGTCACCAGGGGGTCCTCGCCGTAGAAGTTGACCAGCCACCACAGGGTGTAGAGCGCGGTCTGGTTGCCGATCATCTCCCGCGCATGGTGCTGCCCGTCGATGTACATCGCCGGCCGGTCGGCAGGGTCACGCGGCGCCGCCTCGTTGGCCACGCGAACGGCATGGATCGCGCGACCCTGCCAGCTGGTCCCGATCTCGTAGACCTCCACCAGCTCGGGATAGTCAGCCTCCAGCTCTTCCAGAAAGGCATTGACCTCCTCCGGCGACGGATAGCTGCGGAAGTCCACGCTGTAGCCCTCTGGGACCGGTATCCCCTCGGCGGTGATCCCCTCAGGCGCATCGGGCAGCACGTCAGGCCCGAACCGCGACAGCGGCACGTTGCCTTCGACCAACTCCCCCAGCGTGTACTGGCTTGCATCCATCACCGGCGCCACCACCGGCTCGCCCGGCACCTGGGTCCGGGCACCCCGCGGGAGCAAGGATGCGACGCTCAGGAGAAGCACGGTATCGAGCAACACGAGGAAGACGGTGCGACGCATGGCGATACCTCCGCGAGACGAAGATGGAACGGATCCGGGCGT
>CAYYVH010000179.1:0-8312 GCA_964475075.1 uncultured Anaerolineales bacterium
GCCCTGCCGGATGCAGCGGTGGCCGAATTGCCGGGATTATTTGTTGACACGCCCAAAGCTCAAGGCTGAGACCTCGGCCGGGGCCACCAAGAGCGCGGCGGCTGGCGATTAGTTGACGCACGGCCTCGCCCGGATCGACACCGCTGCCGCTCCCATGTATCATGGCGTTCCGATCTTCCGATTGTGGCATCTCCATCGGGTAAATGAGGAGTCGCAAGCAGTGGACACCAACATCTTCGTGGCAGGCGTGATCGGCGCTCTTGCGCCCGAGGTCGTGCGGCTCTACACGCTCAGGAAGAGCGCTGTCGAGTTCCAGCCGTGGTACTTCCTGATCTCAGCGATCTACGCCGTGCTGGGGGGTTATGTGGCGACCATCGCCCCAGGCGTAACCGCCCCCTGGTGGGCGTTCGGCGTTGGTGCGGGGCTGCCGACGGTATTGAACACGGCCATTCGTGCTGCCGGGCTCGTACTGGGCAAGGCGGAACCCCAGCTGCGCAGTGCAGACAAGGAAGCCACGCCTGCACGTCGGGGCGCCCAACAACCGGCCGGTGCCGGCAGCGGCTTCTGGCACTTCGTGAGGGCGCTGTAGGCAGCTCGAAGGCCGCGCCTACATCGCACGAAGGTGCCGAGCGTGGGCGCACGCGGTTGGCTCCGGCTGGAGACATCGGCATAATACGCCGCGCGCAGACCGGCACCGGCTTGCGTCACCGCACAAGCGCACGCCGCCGGGCCGAGACCGTTGACAGCGGGCCGACATGAAGCTAAACCTGGACACCGCCACCCAGTCGGAGCTGCTCGATCTGCTCGCGCCGCTGATGGAAGACGAAAAAGCGCGGCGGGGGTTGCTGCAACTCGCGCTGGGCCTCGGTGCCCCCGTGCTGCGGAACATCAAATGGACCGGGCCGGTTCAGCTATTCGTCCTCGGACTGATCGGCACGTTGGCGGACTACGGCGAGATCGAGCCGGGCAAGCAGGCGTTGTGGGCGCTACTCGAGGTCCTGCATGAGGGCGAGCATGTGGGCGTCGACCGCCAGGACCGCATCAAGAGGCTCGAGCCCATTCTCAACCCGCGGCCGGAGCCACCCGCCGAACCTCCGCCCCCGGATCAGGCAGCACCGGACACCACGCCCCGGCCGCGCCGCGCGCCCCTGCACCTCCGCGTCTTCCTCGCCTCGCCGAGCGACGTTTCCGCCGAGCGCGCCCTGGCCCGGAAGGTGCTCCACGACCTGGCGTATGACCCCCTGCTCCGCGGTCAGATGACCCTTGAGCCCGTCGCCTGGGACGACCCGTCCGGAAACACGCCGCTGCTGGCGACGATGACGCCCCAGGCGGCGATCGACGAAGGGCTGGCGAAGCCATCGGAGTGCGATATCGTCGTCGTCATCTTCTGGGCACGCATGGGCACCCCCCTGCCCCGTGAATACACCAAGCCCGACGGCAGCCCGTACGTCTCGGGCGCCGAGTGGGAGTACGAGGACGCGATTCGGGGACACGGCGATCACGGGAAACCCGAGGTGCTGGTGTACCGGCGGGCGGAGGAGCCGCGCTTCTCCCCGGCGGATGCCGAGTTCATGCAGAAGTACGAGCAGTGGCAGCGCGTCGAGGCGTTCTTCGAGGGCTTCCGCGACCCGGACGGCACGATTCGCCGTGGGTACAACACCTACGCAGCGGCGGGCGATTTCGAGCGCGTGTTCAAGAACCACCTGCGGGCGCTGATCAAGCGCCTGATCGACGCCGCCCCGCGGCCGCCGACAGGGGACGGTGCACCCGTGCCATCCGAGCCGCCCTTGTGGGAGGGGCCGCCCTTCCCGGGGCTGCGGGCATTCGACGCGGATGACGCGTCGATCTTCTTCGGCCGTGGCCGCGAAACCGACGACCTGGTGGCGAAGTTGGCCGAGCCGCACCGGCGCTTCATTGTCGTCGTCGGCGCCTCCGGCGCGGGCAAGTCGTCGCTGGTCGCGGCCGGGCTGCTGCCGCGCCTGCACGCCAACGAGATCGAGGGCAGCAAGGACTGGCTGTGCGTCCGCATCACGCCGGGCGAGCTGGGACCGAACCCCTTCGTGGTCCTGGCCGACAGGCTGCGAGCGCAGCTCGAGAACGAGCCACGATCGGCGCTGGAACTCGCGGGGCAGCTTGCCGCGACCCCTGCGGCGTTGGACGAGCTGGCCGGGTCGATCCTGGAGGGCGAGCCCGATTGGGCTCAACTACTGCTGTTCGTCGACCAGTTCGAGGAGTTGTTCACGCTAGCCGGCCCCGAGCACCGCGGGCCGTTCATCGAGATGCTGGCCGCGGCGGCGGAAGCCGAGCGCCTGCGCATCGTGGCAACAATCCGGGCGGATTTCTACGCCCGGTGCCTGGAGTGGCCGAAGCTGACCGCGCTGATGCGGGCCGGCTCGTACCCGCTGGCGGCGCCCGAGTTCGGCGCGCTGTTCGAGATGATCACCGGCCCGGCGGCACGCGCCGGTCTCACCCTCGAGGATGGCCTGGCACTACGCATTCTGGAGGACACCGGCAAGGAGCCGGGCGCGTTGGCCCTGATGGCCTTCGCTCTGGCCGAGCTGTACGAGGCGCGGGAGCCAAATGGCCTCTTGACGCACGCCGCCTACGAGCGCTTCGGCGGGGTGAAGGGCGCGATCGCCAAGCGGGCGGAGGACACGTTCGCCGCGCTCGAGGCCGACGTCCAAGCTGAGCTGCCCACCGTCTTCCGCGAGCTGGTCGAGGTGGACGAGCGCGGGGTGGTGACCCGCCAACGGGCGAAGATCGGGCGTGCTGCGGCATCGGATACGGCCGGGGAGTTTATCACCGCTCTCGTGGATGCCCGGCTGCTGGTCACAAGCCGCGCTGAGGGCGACGAGCCGGTGGTTGAGGCGGCCCACGAGGCACTGCTGGAGGCTTGGCCGCGACTCGCGGGTTGGATCGGGGACACGCGCGAGGACCTGCACCTGCTACGGCAGCTCCGGCTTGCGGCGCGCGAGTGGAAGCTGAGTGAGCGCGCGGAATCACACCTCTGGCCGCACGAGCGGCTCGTGTCCGTGCATGCGATGATGGAACGACTGCAGCCGGACCTGGATGAGGTGGAGCAAGCGTTCGTCCGGCCGGAGCTCGAGCGGCTGATGGATGAGATCAACGACCCGGCGACCACCCACCAGCGCCGCTGGATCATCGGCGATCGTCTGGCGGAGATCGGCGACACACGCCCGGGCGTTGGCCTGAACAAGGACGGCGTGCCGGACATCGCGTGGAGCGATGTGCCTGCCGGCAAGATCACGTTGGAGAGGGGCCACGGCACGTTTTCCGTCCAGCCGTTCAAAATCGCGATGTACCCGATCACGTACATTCAATACCGCGCCTTTCTGGAAGCGGCGGACGGGTACGCGGACCCCACCTGGTGGGACGAGCCCGCGAAACGTGAAGAGCAGCCCGGCCAGCAGTACCGACGGGTGGCCAACCGTCCCGCGGAGAAGGTGTCGTGGTACGATGCAGTCGCGTTCTGCCGCTGGCTGTCGGCCAAGCTGGGGTGTGAGATCCGCCTGCCGACGGAATGGGAATGGCAGCAGGCCGCCACGGGCGGGGATCCGGCCAACAGGTACCCGTGGGGCCCGCAGTGGGATTCGAGGTTCGCCAACACGGATGAGAGCGGGCTCAGCCGCACGACGGCAGTGGGGATGTACCCTCGCGGTGCATCGCCAGTCGGGGCAGTGGACATGAGCGGGAACGTGTGGGAGTGGTGCGTGAACGAGTACGACCGGCCAGCACGCACGACGATCGAGGGGGACTCCCACCGGGTGGTGCGGGGCGGGTCCTGGCGCTACTTCCCTGACCTCGCCCGCGCGGCGTACCGCGACGGGTCCCCTCCGATCGACCGGAGCAACTTCATCGGGTTTCGGGTGGTGGTTTCGTCCCCCATCTCCGTGAACCACTGATCACTGATGCCGCGTCAGCGGCAAAGGGGCGCGCAGCGCCCCCATCGCGCGTAGCGCGATTCGAGTTTTCTGGGTTTGGCTGGCTGGGGCGGATAGCCGGCTATCGACATTGGGCTAAAGCAAGCGGCAGAGTCGGTCGATCACCATCGGAGGATCAACGCCATGACCGTGCAGCTCGAGCGACCGGATTTCCAGCGGCTGGTGAAGATCGTGCAGGGCCTGCCCGACTTCGCCAACGTGCGCGACCGGCACCGGCTGGTCGCCGGTGCCCTGGAAGGCGAAGCAAGGGCAGATACGATCCTGGGCGGTCTAGACCTCGATGGCGCACCACGGGGTGTGGCGGTCGAGGTCATCCGCTTTCTCGCCGACTTCGGGCAAGTGGTCTACGGCAAGGAATCGCTGGGCGTGTTCCTCAACTACATCCAACCCTTCACCGGGGATGAGGAGGCGGACTTCATCGCCTCGCTCTTCGAGCGCTATGCGCTCGATGTGCTGGCATCCCCGTCCCGGCCCATCGTCAAGTGGCGCGGTGCTGAAACGGTCAAGGACGTGCACGAGCGGATTATCGGCGAGGACACGCTGCGCCACGTCAACATGCTCGATCACGCCCGGGAAGCAGCCAGGGCGGTCGTGCGGGTCGGCCTCGCCGACGGTGCCGGGTCCGGTTTCATGATCGCGCCCGACCTGCTGATGACGAACAACCACGTGATCGATTCAGAGGAAGTGGCGCGGACCGCCGAGTACATGTTCAACTACCAGCTCGACCCCGACGGAAAGGCCTGCGAGCCGTTGACGGTTGGCGCGCTCGCCGACGGGCAGTTCTATACCAATGACAAGGAGGAGCTCGATTTCACAGTCGTGCAGCTGAAGGACCCGCCGGACTTCGGCCAGCCGCTACGCCTGCGGGCGCAGCCGGCGCAGCGGGACGACCGCGTCACGATCATCCAGCACCCAGGCGGGCACTTCAAGAAGATCTCCATGCAGAATAACTTCGTGGCGTATGCCGACGGGAAGGTTGTGCAGTACTACACCAGCACGATGCCCGGATCGTCCGGCTCGCCGGTGTTCACCGACGACTTCGAGGTGATCGCCATCCACCACAGCGGCGGGATGCTGGCGGAGCCCGGCAGCGGCCGGCGCTACCTGCGCAACGCCGGCACCAGCATGATCGCCGTGCTGAAGGACCTGAAGGCGGACGCGCCGGATATTCACCGACGGCTGAGGAGCTGATTCCATGGCCGGTGCTACGCAGAGCCTGATCGAGGACCTGGCCGCTCTGCTTTGGCCGCTATTGGAGACCGAGCGGTCCCGCCAGAAATGGCTGGGACCCATACTGGCTGACGCCCCCGAGTTGCGGGGCGAGATCGACTGGGGGGGATCGGCCCGTGGCTTCACCATCCGCATGCTCGTCGTGTTACTGGGCCAGCGCCATGCCCCCACCGGCCGGCAAGCCGTCCTGAACCTGCTGGACAGTGCCACCAAGCTGAAGGGCGCGGAGTGGCCGGAGCGCGTAGACCCGCTCCAGCGGCGGCTCGAGAGCTACGAGGCGCCGTGGCTCGAGCGCGTGATGGTTAGCGAGTACGCCGACGATCTCCTGCTTCCCGCAGCGCTCCAGTCGCTCCACGAGGCGGTGGCCAAGGATGGCCCGACAGCCGTACTCTCGCCGGAGACCATCCAGCAGATAACCCAACACTCGCCCCGCAACCTGGGGGAGTATCGCCTGTGCCGCATCGCCGAGTGGTCACAGCCGCGGTACGAGCTGGACAAGCGCTTCGTCAGGCTCGTCATGATGATCGATCAGGGACCCACGGCAGAAGGACTGCGCTGGCCGGAGGCCGGGCGGTTCGATGACCTGCGGTCCGTTTTGGACAAGGTGCCCGACCCAGCGCTCATCCTGCTCGGTCCGCCGGGGTCCGGGAAGAGCACGCTGCTCAGGCGCCTCGAGTTGGACATCGCGGTCGACGCCCTGCGAGGCGGTCCTGACACCGTAACCTTCTTCCTGCCCCTCAACTTCTACCGGCCCGACACGCTGGGCGGGAAGCTGCCACCGCCCGAGGAGTGGTTGCGCGAACAGTGGCAAACACGCTACCGGCAGCTCGGACCGCTGGATGATCTGCTCAGGGAAGGGCGGCTGGTCCTGCTGCTGGATGCGCTCAATGAGATGCCACACCGCGCCTACGCCGACTACTGTGACCGCGTTCGCCTCTGGCAGCAGTTCCTGCAGAACGTTGTGCGTCTCTGGCCGGGTAATCGCGTCGTCTTCTCGTGTCGCAGCCTCGATTTCAGCGCCGTGCTCAGCGGGCCCGACCTCCCGGTGCCCCAAGTTCGCATCGAGCGGCTCAGCCGCGAGCGCATGCGCAAGTTCATCGCGGCCTACGCCCCCGAAAACACCAACGAGATCTGGCGGAAGTTGGATGGGTCGCCGCAGCTCGATCTGTTCCGCGTGCCCTTCTTCTTGAAGCTCCTGTGCGACGAAGTACGGTCGACGGGGCGGATCCCCGAAGGCCAGGTCGAGCTGTTCACCGGATTCGTCCGCCGCGCTCTGCTGCGCGAGATCGAGCGCGGCAACAGGTTGTTCGAGCCGGACGAACTCTTGACGGAGCGCGATCACTGGCGGCTGAACAACGTCGACGGCTGGCGAAGCGCGCACGACCTGCCGGACGATGGCTGCTTGATTCCCTTGCTGGCGAGCCTGGCGTTCGACATGCAGTACAGTGGGATGAAGGGCGACGCGTCGCAAGTTCGAGTGGGCTATGGCGAAGCATGCGGGATGGTCCACCACGACCGCGCGAAGGACATCCTTCGGGCGGGGACAGCCCTGAACGTACTCGACGAGGACCGCAAGAGAAACGAGGTACTGTTCTTCCACCAGTTGCTCCAGGAGTACTTCGCTGCCCGCAGGCTCGCGGCGGAACCGGATCCCCAGCTGGTGCGCACGGAATGGCGGGCGGAGCGCGTATCGCCACGCCTTGACGAGACCCTGGCGCAGCTGGCCGATTCCGATCCATTGCCGACTCTGGCGGCGACCGGATGGGAGGAGACGACGGTACTGGCCGCGGCGATGGCCGGCGACCCCGCCGCTTTCGTCCGCACACTGATGGGCGTCAACCTGCCCTTGGCGGCCCGCTGCGCCGCGCAGGCGGATGTTGGCGTCCCAGCTGCTCTGAAGGCCGACGTCCAGCAGGCGTTGATCGACCGCGCACAGGATGCCAAGGCCGACCTGCGGGCGCGCATCGCTGCCGGGCTCGCCCAGGGCGAACTCGGCGATCCCCGCTTCGAACGGCGGACGGGTCAGCACGGCGAGTACCTCCTGCCGCCACTCGTGGACATCCGCGGCGGCAAGTACACGATCGGCAGTGCAGACGGGCTCTATGATGACGAGGAGCCGGTGCACGAAGTCGAGCTCGCACCGTTCCAAATCGGTAAATTCCCGGTGACGAACGCCGAGTGGTCGCTTTTCATGGAAGCCGGCGGATACGACGCTGATCGTTGGTGGGACACGGCGGCGGCGAAGGCGTGGCGGCGTGGAGAGGGCACGGCGGAGGGGCCGAAGGAGGATGACCGCGAGTGGCGACAGTGGTGCCAGGCAAACTTCGAGCGCATCCGGCAGTTGCACACGGACAACCGCATAACGTCCAAGCAGGTGGACGATTGGGAGGCAATCGCGCGCATGAGCGACGACGAGTTCGAGCGTCTGCTCGAGCAGTGGAATCCGCCGGGCAGGCAGACGCAGCCGCGATTCTGGGACGACCGAATCTTCAACGGCGCAGCGCAACCGGTGGTCGGCATATGTTGGCACGAGGCTCGCGCCTACTGCGCTTGGCTGTCCGCCCAGTCGGGTGCCGTCTTCCGTTTGCCGACCGAAGCCGAATGGGAAGCGGCCGCACGCGGAAAACGGGGAAGGCGGTGCGCCTACGGCAACGACTTCGACGCCGCATCGTGCAACACGTTCGAGACACACGTCCGCCAGACTACGCCCATCGGTGTGTTCCCGGGCGGTGAGACGCCAGAGGGTCTTGTGGACATGACGGGGAACGCATTGGAGTGGACAAGCAGCATCTACAGGCCGTATCCGTACGAGCCGGACGACGGTCGAGAGAATCCGGAACCGGAGGACGCCCGCCGGGTGGTGCGGGGCGGGTCCTGGGTCGACCCCCGAGTCAGCGCCCGCGCGGCGTGCCGCAACGGGGACCCTCCAAACGCCCGGCACGACGACGTCGGGTTTCGGGTGGTGGTTTCGTCCCCCATCTCTGGGAACCACTGATCACTGATGCCGCGTTAGCGGCGAGGCGCAACGGGGCAACCTGCGGGGGCGGCCCACCGGGTCGTCCGTTCGAACGCACGTCGGGCGACGGCCGCGCACACCTCACACCACCGATTCTGATTTTC
>CAYYVH010000180.1:0-8294 GCA_964475075.1 uncultured Anaerolineales bacterium
CGACACGGTCATCGGAACCTTCGGCGACGACGCCCCGCACGGACGCGTGCAGAATGGTAATCAGCGGCGCCCCCACCCCCACGGGCGCGAGCGACGGTGCCCGCGCCATCGATGACGTGGTCTACTTGAGGCAGATGGTCGCCAACGGCGTCAACGGCTGCTCCGACGGCATCGGCGCACATCCGTCGGGCTACAACAACCCGGCCACGGTCCGCGCGGGCTGGACAACGCCCGCCGAGCCCCAGTTCAAGGGCCACCGATCGTTCTACTTCCGGAGCACCATGGAGAGCTACCGCGCGGTGACGGGCCGGCGAGTCTGGGTGACCGAGTTCGGCTGGGCCTCCACTGAGAACACGGGCGCCGGGCCGGCCGGCGGCTACGAGTATGCGGCCCAGAACAGCGAGGCGGAACAGGCCCAATATCTGGTGGACGCGTTCAACCTGGCCCGAAGCTGGGGCTGGGTGGGGCCGATGTTCGTCTGGAACCTCAACTTCGCCCCCGTAGCGGGTCCGCAGGACGAGAAGGCCGCCTTCAGCCTGGTGCGGGCCGACTGGTCGCCGCGACCGGCCTACGAGGCGCTGCGGGCGATGGGCAAGTAGGAGACACTGCACCTTCATCTGTTGACAATGAGACGTTTCGTCTGGTCGAGTAGTGTGGAGGGCCGCGCCAAGAGGTGCGGCCCTTCCCGTTTTGCGGTGGGCTGTGGTCGCTCCGGGCGACTTGGCACACGCTGCCCCGCCCTCATCCTCGCGGCTGGTCTGTGCGCACTCATCGTGTTGTCGGGTTGTCGCCAGCCGACGGCAACACCAACCGTGCCGCCCCCCACGCCGCCCCTGGCCACGGCGACGGCCGGCGACTTGCGTCCCGGTTTGGCGGGAACAGGGACGGCTGACGTGGCGATGACGGAGATCGCCCCGGCCATGGAGATCTCCTTCACCAGACAGGTGGTGGACTTCGATGCCGGCCAGGACGTGAGGCCCGGTCCGTGGTCACCCGACGGCAGCTCGATGGTCGCTTTCGTGGTCGTACGTGAGAGCAGCACGCTGGGCCCGGTGGGCCACCTGTGGACCGTAGACACGGATGCCGGGCGCAGCCTATGGGACAGCGGTGACCTAGAGGGCCCCGTGCAAGGGGCAATGATGGCGGACTGGCTACCCGACGGAACGCTCGTACTGGCACGCCAGGACGGCACGATCGTATCCTCGGATGGCCAGCGCGTTGCCGAGGTCTCGGGGTTGGAGGGCCAGCCGCAGGAGGTTTCGGTATCGCCGGACGGCCGGACGGTCTTCGTCAACGGACCCGACGACAGCTGGCTGGTGGACAGCTCCGCGGCAGCCCGTCAGGTGACCGGGCGACCCGACCGAGGATTCGCCAGCTGGTCATGGCGTGGCGACAGTGGGGCACTGGCACTCTCCGTTACCGGCGGTGAGTTCTTCGTCATCGATGTCGAGAGCGCCACGGCGCAGAAGTTCGCCGCGGCTCCCAGCATCAGTGGTGGGCGCATGCCACCTCCCCGCTGGTTGGTGGACGGTCGGGTGTTCCTGTCAGGCGCCACGCGGCTGACATACGAGGGTGCGCCGGCTTTCGAGCACCGCGTCGTGGACCCCGAGACCACGCGGGCCGAGCCGCTGCACGCGCTGATCGGCATACCGCCGAACCGTTGGCTCCCGCTGGATGGTTCGGCGTGGGTATCGCCCGACGGTGCGTACGTCATCCATCCCGAGTACAGCTTGCCCGAGGGTGGTGCCGGCGAGGCCGTGCTTTGGGCCAGCTGGCTCTACGACGTCCGGGGCGGCCAGGCACGACGGATCGACCCGGTGACGGATCCCGTGTGGGCACCCGATAGCGAACGGTCCGCCTATCGTAAGGAAACGGGCCTCGCGGTGTGGCACGTGGAGAGCGACACGTCCGTCGCTCTGAGTGATGGCGAGGCCCAAGTAGTCCAATACACCTGGTCGCCCGACGGCCGCTGGATCCTGTTCAGTGATGGTGAAGGTGCTCTGTGGATCACGTCCGGCGATGGTCGGGCTGGCCCGACCCGGGTCGCTGACCACGTCGTCTGGGAGCCCGGGCCGACCTGGTCGCCGGTCGGCGACCGGTTTGCAGCGACGATCGGCACCAACGACGAGGCACCTCGCCTCGCGCTGGTCACCGTGGAATAGCGCACTGCGCCCCCGTGAAGGCGACCCCGTTATTGAATTATTGAATCACGCCCGGAACGTGTGGACTCCCCGGCACATGGCCGGCGGTGGACAGCAGCAACCGGTAGGCTGATGGACGAGTGGACAGATGTTGTCGACATGATTGTCGACGCACGCAAGAGCCTGAACACTGTGCGCAGGTGGACCACATCCGCACGCCCCCTGGCCGACGCCATGAGGGCAACGCCCGGGGGGCTGCCACCCGGGGTTGCTGGCGCTTTGCGCCGAGCGTACGCTGCCCTCGACCGATCCGATGGCGGCGACACCGGCGCGGGCGACGAAGCGATCGCCGAGCTGGCGATAACGGCCGAGCTGCTATCGCAGAAAGAGGACCTCAGCGCCGAGATCCGTCGGATCGTGCACCGGGACTCGAAGCTCCTCTTGGCGGTCAGGGAGCTGTCGTTTTTCCTGGAGGTGTGGGCGGCAGCACACGTCTCCGAGCCGCCGCCTGACGAGACGTAAGAGGCGTTCGAGCGGTACACCAAGGCACCGGCGGACGGCACGGCGGGCGTCATCCGCCGGTTCGGGGCGACCCGCCGGGTCGCCCCTACTGCAACACCGGCACGTCACTTCGGCCCAGCAGTACTAGCGCCGCGACTGCCGGCAGTGATCTACCTTCCAGGAATTGCAGCGTCGCGCCACCACCCGTGGATACCCAGTCGATCTGCTCGGCCAGTCCCGCCGCACGCACCGCCGCAGCCGAGTCACCCCCGCCCACGATGGTCGTGGCCTCCTCCAGCGAGGCAACAGCACGCGCGACCTCGAACGTCCCCCTGGCGAACGGCGCGAGCTCGAATACGCCCATCGGGCCGTTCCAGACAACCGTGCGGGCCTGCCGCAGGCGCGATGCGAAAGCGGCCACCGTGGCTGGGCCGATGTCCAGCGCGCGCCAGCCGTCGGGCACGCCCTGGCGCGCGTCGATGGTCTGCGCGGCGGCAGCCGCGTCGAAGGCATCGGCTACAACAAGGTCCGCGGGTAGAACGAGCTTCGCACCCGCCGTCTGGCGCATGTGACTCGCGTCTGGCAGCCGGTCCGCCTCCACCAGGGAATCGCCCATGGGAACACCTTCCGCGGCCAGGAACGTGTTGGCCATTCCACCGCCGATCAGGATCACGTCCGCCCGCGGGGCCAAAGCCTCGATCACGCCTAGCTTATCGCTGATCTTCGCCCCCCCCAGCAGGACAGCGAAGGGTCGGGCCGGCTCCGCGAGGGTACGACCCAAGACCTCGAGCTCCCGGGCCATCAGCCGACCGGCATAGGCGGGCAGGTGGCCCGCGACACCCACCGTCGAGGCAGCCGCTCGGTGGGCTGTGCCGAAGGCGTCGTTGACGAAGACATCAGCCAGTGCCGCCAAGGCACAGGAGAAGGCAGGATCGTTCGCCTTCTCGCCGGGGTCGAAGCGCAGGTTCTCGAGGAGGACCACTTCGCCCGGACCCATCGTGACAACGACCGCCTGGACCTCCGGCCCGGTCACGTGGGCCTGCGTGCGCACCGGCTGCCCCAGCAACTCCGCCAGTCGCTCACCCACCGGGGCCATTCGCAGGGCATCATCGACCCCCTTCGGCCGCCCCAAATGGCTCATGAGGACGAGGCGCGCTCCCCCCGCCAGAAGCTCCTGGATCGTGGGCAGCGCCGCCCGGATACGGGTATCATCGGCCACCCGCCCCTCGGCCAACGGAACGTTGAAGTCCACCCGCACCAGTACGCGCCTGCCGGCCGGGTCGAAATCGTCCAGCGTAGGGAGCCGATCGAGTTCGCTCGCCTTCATACTGATCCGCGGATCCGTTTCACCTAATCCGTAGTGGCAAGCAGCGCTGCCGCGTCGGCCACCCGGCTCGAGTAGCCCCACTCGTTGTCGTACCACGCACTGACCCGCGCCAGGGGACCGATGGCCATCGTGAAAGGAATGTCCACAACGGCGGAGAAGGTGTTGCCGCGGAAGTCCGTTGACACCAGCGGCTCATCTGAGACCCCGAGAACCCGGCCCAGTGGACCTTCCGCCGCTTCACGGAAGGCGTCGTTCACCTCCGTCACCGAGGCCGCAGCGCCCAGCTGCGTAGTGAGCTCCAGCATGGATACCGTCGGCACCGGCACACGCAATGCGTAGCCGCTCACGCGCAGCGCCATGTCCGGGAACACCTGCGCGATAGCCTTGGCCGCGCGGGTGGTCGTAGGCACGATGCTAGTCGGCGCGGCGCGAGCGCGCCGCAGATCGTCATCGGTCGAGTCAAGGAGCTTCTGCGCGGTCGTATAGGCCCGCACGGCCGTCATGATGGCATTACGCACGTCGAAGGACTTGCGCATTACCTCGACCACGGGTGCCAGGGCGTTCGTCGTATCGGACCCCGTGGAGATCACATGGTGGCTGCCCGGGTCGTAGTCCTGCTCGTTCACCCCGAAGATCATCGTGAAATCCGCACCGTCACTGGGCGCGGTTACGATGACCTTTCCCGCTCCGGCCTCCAGATGTCCCGCCGCCAGCTGGCCCTCGACATAGGCGCCGGTAGACTCGATGACGATGTCGATCCCCAGGTCCTTCCACGGCAGCCCTGCCGGCGAGGGCGCCGAAACCAGCGGAATCGATTCTCCGTCCACCCGCAGTCGGCTATCGGCAACTGCCACGTCCGCGCTGAACAGCCCGTAGTTTGAGTCATGGCGCAGCAGATGCGCCGCCGCCGCCGCGTCCTCCGGAACCTCCAAGCCGATGGCTGCGAGCTCGAGCTCGTTCCGGCGGTGCTTCCAGATAGCCTTGAACGCCTGGCGGCCGGTGCGGCCGAACCCATGGATGGCAACCCGTGCCCGCCGACTCACGCCAGCACCTCCTCTGCCACGTCCGCTTCGGGAATTCGCTCCCTCATCTCGGCCAACGCCTGGTCGTGGGAGCGCCCCCCGACGCGCGTTGAAATGTAGAACGCCATGTCCACCACCCGGTTGGCGTAGCCCCACTCGTTGTCATACCAGAGAAACGTCTTGACCAAGTCTCCTTGCACAATCGTCGCCGGCGCGTCGACGATGCTCGAGTGGCGATCGCCGGTGAAATCCACGCTAACCAGCGGCACATCCACCACGCCCAGCACCCCCGGCATGGACCGCGATGCGTCGCGGAGCGCTTCGTTCACCTCTCCGGCGCTGGCGGGTGGACGGTCGACGAGGGCAGTGAAGTCGGCGAGGGAAACGGAGGGCGTCGGTACGCGCAGCGAGGAGCCGTGGAAGCGCCCTGCCAACTCCGGAATGACCAGGCCGACCGCCTTGGCAGCCCCGGTGGTCGTCGGCACGATGTTCAGCGCCGCCGCCCGGGAACGCCGCGGGTCCTTGCCCGCGTGGTCCAGGAGCACCTGCGACGAGGTGTAGCTGTGAATCGTCGACAGGAGCCCGTACTGGATGCCAAACGCCTCGTAGATGACCTTGGCGGGGGGGGCGAGGGCGTTGGTGGTGCAGCTGGCATTGGACACGATGAAGTGCCGCTCGGGATCGAACTGCTCCTCGTTCACGCCGAGCACGAGCGTGACATCGGGCTTCTTGCCGGGCGCTGTGATGATGACGCGCCCCGCCCCGGCCAGGAGGTGTTTGCGGGCATCTTCGCGCTTCCTGAAGTAGCCTGTGGCTTCCAGGACGAGGTCCACACCCCACTGGCGCCACAGCGGCACCGGGCCATAGGGATTTCGGCCGACTACGTCGATCAGGCGGTCGTCGACTCTAATGGCATTGGTGCGCCCTTCCACCACGGCTTCGATATTCGCGTCAAACGCGCCCTGCACGGAGTCATGCTTCAGCAGCATGGCCCGGTTCTCGGTGATAAAGGGGTCGGTGACGCCGACAACCTTGACCTCGAGCACATCCCAGTAGCGCTCGTGGATGGCCTTGACCACCTGCCGTCCAATCCGCCCGAACCCGTTAATGCCAACACGCACCCTCATCCTCGGCTCACCTCCTTGCCACACACACGGAACACAGACCCGCGAGAGGACCCTTCGCGCTGCGGTGTCACCGAGGTCGACGGCTGCTCATTCCGAGCACGTCCGACGCGCTCACAATACCCACGATCTCCTCCCCATCGTGAACGAGCACACGCCGGATGTGGGCCTTGTGCATGAGCAGTGCGCAGTCCTGGACGCTTGTCTGAGGCGACACGGTGATCACGAGCCGGTTCATCACCTCGCCCACCGCGATCGAAGCCGGATCGACCTGTGGTGCGACGATCTTCTCAACGGCATCAGTCTGGCTGAAGAAGCCGTAGGAATCCCCTTGGTGCACCGACAGCACCAGGAGGCTCGAGACGCCCCTCTCACGCATCAGGTCGAGGGCCTTCGCTGCGTCGGAATCGGCGCGGATGCTGACGACCGGCGCGGTCATGATATCTGCTACCGTATCCATATGTTCCTCCGGTCACGGGTCGGGCTGCGAATTGTACCGAGCGCAACAACACCGGTCAATACTTCGCACTCCGACCCGCTCCGAGGACGTGCATGCGTGCGCAACGACCGGCGTAGTCCCGCTCCCTGATTCTATGGTGCGGCCTTGGTGGCCGTCGCTATCGCAGGGTATGCATCCACCCCCGCGGTGGACTGGTCTTCCTGGCCCAGGAGGATTCTGGCCATACCGAGCTCTGACGCGTCCGGATCCAGCGTCACGACTGCGTCGAATGCCGGCTCGGGTTGGGCCGGCCCGATAGTCGCCACATCGAAGAAACGGAAGGTCAGCTCGCCTTCGCCCAGCGCCGCGCGTCGGACAGAGACGAGATGGACCGGGAACAACGTCGGGCCAGGGCGTGGCCACGCCCAGCTCCTGGACCGGGTCCATGTCCGGCAGGCCCGGCGCACGCACCAACGTGCGCCAGTCGCCGGCCGGCAGCGGCGCCCCCGGAGGCCGCTCCTGATCAGCGGTGGCGCTGACCAAGGCCGTCGGTGCGGGCATTGTCGACGGCGGCGGCAGGGCCCGTGCGATCGACCCTACAACGGTCATGAGGAACGTTTACCTCGCGGTCAGAACCCACTGCGGCCGGGATGCCGGCGCCGCGATAAGGGGCACGCGGGCGCCGGTGGCCGGATCCAGGAGCGCCACGCCGTCGGGGCCCGCCAACGCGCTATGGCGGCCATCGGGAGCCCAAGCGAAGTCAACGTCGGCCGCCAGCCACACGGGCGGGCCGAATGGTCGCGCGGTGAGGGTGGTGGCGGTGAGATCGACCACGTGCGCCGTGGAACCGGCGTCGGTGCCGACCAACAGCAGCAACTGCAGGTCCGGCCGCACGAACACCTCGGACGCCCGGACCTGGTCGTCCAAGATCGTTGTCAGGAGAACCGTATCGCGAACCGTAACCAGCCTCAGCCCCGGCCCGGCCAACCATACGACGTCGCGGTCGCTCAGCCAACCTCCCTCTTCGGCCGATCCGACCGGCAGCCGGGTCCGCGCGCCCGAGGCGACATGAACCACCTCCGGCACGTCGTTCTCGCCGCGGGCCAACAGCCAGGTGCCGTCCCGTGACCAGGCCACCGGCACGCCGTCAGTCGTAAGCTGCGTACGGCGGCCGCCAACCATATCGTAGAGCCGCACCCCGTTCGCTGCGTAGGCCAGCTGTCCCCCGTCCCGGGACCACACGGGAGATTCCGCTCCGAATTCGGCGACGGTCACCGGCTCCACACCAGGCACCGCCAACCTGAGGGCGCCACCGCTCAAATAGGCTACCAGGCCGGCCGGGGAGACGGCGAATTCGTCTATCGGCTCGGATTCACCCGCGATTATCTCGGGGGCTTCCCCCGAGGCAGGCAACCGCCACAGCCGCGGGCCCTCGCCGGCCAGGTAATAGAGGTCGGCCGGCAAGACGCGCGCCACCGGCGCCGGAGGAGGCTTGGCCGAAGGGGTGGGCGGGACCGGTGAGGCCGGTGTCACGGCCACCGGCTGTAAGGTGGATGTGGCCAGGACTCGTGGTAAGGTCGCTCCCGGCGGTGACGGGCTGGCAGGCACGGTCGCTGTCCCTGTAGCCACCAGTGTGGCCATCGCGGGGCGGACGGTGGTCGGCGGTGCCACGGACGCCACCGGCGTCAGGGCCGGAGCCGCCGTCGCCGCAAGGGTCGGAGCGACCGTGGCGATCGCGAT
>CAYYVH010000181.1:0-8249 GCA_964475075.1 uncultured Anaerolineales bacterium
CAACTACACCACGGCCGCTCCAAGAAAGAGGAAGTGCCGTAGTCAATGGCCAGCGCGTGGCTTGGTCTGAGGCCACGCCAGAATCTTCTTTGAACGATCTGGGCATCTACCTCCAAGGCACTGACGATCCCGTCCCTGTCGGCTACGTTGTGGACACGGAAGAGCGGGTCGTGCGGAACGGGAATAGCGTTCTTCATCGGACCTTCAAGCCGGCCCCACCACCGGCCCTGCCTGTGCCGCAGGACTTCCCGGATGGCATTACGTCCACACGCATCGAGACAACCGAGCCGGCGGCCGGGGTGGTGCTGGTGGACCCGACCGGAGCGAAATATACGTTCACTCCAGTGGACGGTCTGCCAGTCATGCAGCCAATTACAGGCAGCCCAGAGCATGGCAAGGCTGAGATTGAAGGGAAGCTCGCCGCGCTGAAGCAGCGGCTGAACGAGACCAAGATCAAAGACGGCATGGCCAAGACTAAGAAGGCCAATCGGGAAGATGATGAGAAGCTCGGGAAGGTGCCGAAGACCGAGGATGTGTTGGCCGAACTGCTGGCCAGGCTTGAGGTGGTCGAGGAGACGGTGACCGCCCTGCGCGGCGAGCCTCTGATGTGAGTCACAATGAGCACCATTCGCGACAACCAGCCCTCACCCACACCGAATGCGGCCGGCATCGGCGGGGCTGGCCAGATCTTCGATCTCTTGAACAGCCGGCTGGTGTATGCGTCCGTGAGCATCATCATTCTGTTGAGCGTGTTCTATCTGCAAGGCAGGTTGCTGGCCGAGGTGGACCAGCTTTACCTGCGGAAGGACACGTTCCAGACCCACCAAGAGCAGGACAGTAAGTTTCAGTCCAGGACCGAGCAGTCGATGGTTACCATCACCGTCAACCGTGTGAGCCTGGCGCGCATTGAGAGCGACATCAGCGCCATCAAGACGACGCTCGAACAGCTCCAAGCCCGGAGATTCCCCGACCCCAGCCCGTAACCCCCATGCCCATGCCCAAACCACCCGGCCAAAGCGTGATGGAGGTCTTTCGAGAGAACTGGAAGGTGCTGCTGCTGTTCGTGGCTTTCGTGGCGTTGCTGGTGTTCGTGGGCGGTTGTGCGCAGACCCCGCTGCGCGGTGGCCGGGCGCTGGCCGGACCAGGCATCGAGATTGCGCAACCGCAGAATCCCGCCGCGGCCAGCGAGCAAACACGGTCGCTCACCAACAGCGTGGAGTTGGTGTTGCCGGCCGGCAGCATCATCCGGCCCCGGGACCCCGTGACGTCCAGCAATCTGCCGGTTGAGATCCTCACCACCCGGCCGGTGACGTTGCGGCAGTCGTCCGGTGAAACGGTGGGGCAGAGCATTGGCGCGGCTCAGAAGGACATGGGCCGGGAAATCGCCGCCCGCATGTCCGCCATGCGGCCGGTGATGTGGGTGGGCATCGGGTTGCTGCTCCTGTCGGTGAGCATGTTCCATCCGGTGGTGTTTGTCGCCCTCGGGGCGAGTCGCAGCGTGCAGATGGCCGCCGCGGTGGCGGGCGTGGTGATGATCGCGGCGCCGTCGGTTCTGGCCGGTCACGAGCGGTTGGTGCTGTTCGGCGGCTTGGCTGGTGTGGCAGGTTACTGGTGGGTGCGGCGGTACGGCGAGAAAGACGGGGAACGCAAGGCCCGCGGTTTGGCTGAGAAGCCCCCGACGAGTTGAACGATAAGACGAACGAGCATGGCAACCCAGTGCTACTATCAAGGCGATTTTTACTACGCGACGGTCGCCACGGCAGCGGGCGAAAGCCCGGCCAGCGCGCCCGACAAGTGGCGGCGGCTCGATTTGCCGGCGGATATTGACCGGCCAGTAGCCGAATACGCCGCCGGCCTGTTGCTGGCCGGCGATGGTCAGCACGACAAGGACGCCGCCCTCGAACGCCGGGCGCAGGGCATGTTGGATGATCGGCGGTTCCAAACATTGCGGGGCGGAAACCACGCGGTGTTGCCCCGGGTGTGGACTCGGTAAACGACGCATACCATGCGACGGGTATCCTACGACAATCTGCTTCGAGCCACCTGTGACCGTGCGGGCCTGGACCCGACTCGGCTCAGCACGGACGAGTGGCGGCGCTGCCGGGACGCCATCAGTGAGGCCCTGAACTGGGCGTGGCCCGAGTATTGGTGGCCCGACACCATGCGCTGCGAGCGGTTGAGTCTGCGGCCGGAATATTCGTCCACGGACAGCTACCCGGCCACGGCGGAGGTGTGGTTCCGCCCCAGCAACAGCCATTACGTGGCCTTGGTCGCGACGATCGGCAACGTCCCGGCAACGTGGGACGGGACGGATTACGTCACCAACGCCGCGTATTGGCTGCGCCTGGCCGATTGGCCGTCCAAGGCCCCGTCCGATTACAATCCCGTAACGGCCTACACGGCCGGGGACGTGGCGCTCTACGGCGACGCGCGGTATGCCTGTCACACGGCCTCGACCGGGAACGCCCCCACGGACACCGATTACTGGGGTGTACTGCCGGACGAGTGGACTTATCTGCCGAAAGTTCAGGTGGGACGTCCTGCCATTGGCCAGGTCCGGGCGATCAGCGCCATTGACCCGCGCCGCCCGAGTCGGGCGGCGAACGTCGATATTTGGGAGATGGACGACCGCATTTACCTGCGGGGCCTCGCTGAGGAGAGCCCGTGGGTCTGGTATCAGGTCCGCTGCCCGAAGCTGACGGGAGAGATTTGGGACGCCACGGCCACCTACTCGCCCGAGGGAGCGGAAGAAGCTGGATGGGGAATCCCGCCGGCACAGAAACCTGATGTGCTTGGTGATTCCTTCGAGGACTATCCCGCAGGGCAAACGAACAACTTCAACCAAGGCACGGGCTTCACCGTTGGCAGCGAATGGCAGGTGGTTCCTGAGCCGGATGTCGTGGGTGACTCGTTCGAGGACTACACCGCAGGGCAAACGGGCAACTTCAACCAAGGCACGGGCTTCACTGTTGGCAGTGAGTGGCAGGTGGTGCCTGAGCTGGATGTCGTGGTTGACTCGTTTGAAAGCTATTCGATCGGCAGCGTCCCGGACAACGGAGGCACCGGGTTTGCAGGCCCCTGGACGATCAAAACTTACGGCGCGTGCGCGGTGGACGGCGTTGACGCCGGAGACTCGTTTGAGTGCTATGCTGTCGGTTATGCGGGTCCATTTGAAGCCGGCAATGGCTGGAACGGAGCGTGGCAGGTGGTGCCTGAACTGGATGTCGTGGGTGACTCGTTCGAGGACTACACCGCAGGGCAAACGGGCAACTTCAACCAAGGCACGGGCTTCACTGTTGGCAGCGAGTGGCAGGTGGTGCCTGAGCTGGATGTCGTGGGTGACTCGTTTGAAAGCTATTCGATCGGCAGCGTCCCGGACAACGGAGGCACCGGCTTTTCGGTGGGGTGGACAATCACAGACGGATTATGAGCGCAACAACAATCGAGAAAGTATACGCACCGGCAACTGGCGGCAACGACAAGGCTGTCGAGTTGAACAACACTGAGATCACCCGGCCATTGCTGATGGGAACCAGTTGGACCCATTTGGCAATCGCGATCCGGGCTGATGTGAGCACGGAAGTCGATGTTACTGTGCCAGCACCAGGATTCTGTCTTGGTATGTGCAGTTCTGCCGGCGGCCGGTTGACCACGCCTACCGGTCACTGGGTCGGTTACGTGGCCGGCTATGGCGGCGGTAGAACATTGGGCGTTTCCTCGACTTCTTCTGAGATGCGGGCATCATTTTCGACCGCCTACACAGAGCTCGAGCGCGTCCAAGCCGGTTCTCTGACTTCGGCAGCCTGGACGCGCGGTTCTGGAACCTACTTCGCCACGGTCGGCGGAGTCAATGGATCTCCCGCCACGGACGCATATCCAGTTCCCCTGATCATCTCACTCCGAAAGAGTGGTGGCAGCATGTATGTAGACGCTGTTGTTTCTGCATCATCAGCATACAACTCGGTGGCTGTGTCAGAAGAGACTCTGGTTGCCGCATTGCAAACCAGGAGCATGCTCAACGTGGAATCTTTTCTCCTAGACTATGGCGCGAACCGCTTTGAGTATGATCCAGGTGCGAGCATCACGGTGGACGAGGCCACCTACGGAGACCTTGATCATGTTGCTCTGTGCTGGCCGTGTTCAGCGCTACCGCTGAACATCTACAGCTTCCTTGTGTGCAAGTGGGAATGAACAGAACTCGCAGACTGTATCACCCGGATTCGAGTGCGGCCACCCGGCACGCCAGAAACGGTGGAGTTTACCTGCGGCGGCAGCGAATGGGCGCGAGCCGGATACCGGACACTGTAACCTGACCCATGGCAGCCTACCGCACATACAGCCGACTGGACGACCCGGTTCACTGGGACGGGGACACCCGCTGGCGCGGTGTGGATGCGCGGCATCAACCCGGCGCCCTCGAAGCCGGGGCCTGCGCCGAGGCCGTGAACATGCGGTTCACCGACGGGTCGGCGGAGAGTCGCCGCGGCATTCGGATGATGCCCTGGGGCGACGGCGTGCCGACGCAAGGCGTCGCCACCAGAGGCATGGCCTATACGACCGGGGGCGCCAGCAGCGACAACTTGGGCACGGCCATCCGTTCCCGGGTTTACGTGGATCCGGAAACGAATCAGGAATGGATTGTGACGCTGTACAAGTTCCCCGACGGTCACCTGGCCATTACGCGGGCGTGTTCGGGGAACCAATCGCGCACGGTGGAGGTGGATCAGTCGGTGATCATTGCCGACGACACCCAGGTGGACATGGTGCAGACCCACAGCGGCATGGTGATGCTGTTCAACGACCGGGACCCGCTCTACCTGCACAACTGGTCGGTCGGTTTCACCAGCGTTCCCACGGCCCCGACCGGCCTGACCCGGGCGCCCGCCGGCAATGCGGCCATCTACTTCCAGAACCGACTCTGCATTGTCAGCGCCTCGACCGATCCGGCGGAGCGCGATTCGGTTTGGGTGGGTAACGTGGGGACGGCCCGGGACGCGCTTTACGGTGACAACGCCTTGAAGAATTACTTCAAGGTGAACGTCGGGTCGCAAGACCGGTTGGTGGGACTGTTTCCGCTCAACGACACCACGCTGCTGGCGGCCAAGCAGGGCAGCATTCACGTGCTCAGCGGCATTTATGGCGACAACTCTCAGGTGGCCGCGACCGCCCGGGCGGAGGTGTTGACCACCGAGTTCGGGTGTGCCTCGGCGAGGTCGTTCGTTCAGGTGGGCGGGGATGTGTGGTTTCTCAGCCCGCGTCGCGGCGTGATGAGCGTGCGGGCCACCGCCGAGGGGCGGAATCTGGGGTTGAGCGTGCCGGTGAGTCAGCCCATGCAAGATCGGGTGGCCCGGGTGAACTGGGCGCGAGCGAACGAAGCCTGCGCCGACACTTGGGGGAACCGGGTCTATTACGCCGTGCCGGTCGGGTCAGCCGATTTCGAGGTCTGGGTTTATGACACCCAACAGCAGGCGTGGTCGGGTTACGACCAGTCGAACGCGCTGCAGATCGTCGATTGGGTCCGTTTTACCTGGAACGGCGAGCGGCGGTTGGGGTTTACTCACAGTGTTGGCCCGGTGATGCTCTACGAGGAAGGGTCGTTTGACGACGTGCTGAGCGTGCAAACCGGGGTGATGTAAGCGAGCGATCATGGCAACGAGCTACAACATTACGCTGAGTCAGGAGCAGATCGAGTCGCGTGTGCGGACGCGGGGTCTGGGCGGTGGCGATCCGTTGGACAAGCGGTTCGGCGCCATGAGCTGTGCGTTGCTGACCTGGAACCCCTCCGTGACCGTGCGCACGCGGACGGATGACCAAACCGATTGGCTGGCCACGGCCTGGACGGACGTGACCCGCGACAACTCGAAGTTCATCCGGCCGGCTGGAACGGCCGATTACCAGCACGACAACAGCGGGGACAATCACGCGGCACCGTGGCGCGAGGATTATCACCTGACCATCCCGGCCGGCGGCCTGGAGCCGGGCAGCAACGGGTTGGACCCCGACAAGCTGGCCGAGCTGAAGGTCGATACCAGCGTTCATCGCCGCGGCCGCTGGCTGATGGTCGAGGTGGGGACCACTCAAGGCCGGATGTCCGTGAACAGCGTGGGCGTGGATTACCGCACCGGCCAGCGCCCTACCCAAGAACGCAGAGACTGACAGACACGATCATGGCCTTATCCCTGAGCATCATCCCTGGAACGACCTACCCGGACGAAACCCTGGTGGATCGGACGGAACTGCGGCTGGGCGCCAACCCAACCGCGAGCCTCACTGGCACGGTCGAGGACTCCGACATCGACCCGGGCGCCGTGACGCCCGCCAAGACGGGTGCGGGTGCGTTCATCACCGCCCTGGACAGCGGCAGCGCCGTTGCCTACGTGGGCAGCAGCAATTCCGTGGCGCAGCCAGCGTTGGTGGACGGGCTTTGGGTCTGGTTGCTGCCGGCGAACAGTAATACCGGAGCGGCTACGTTCGATTTGGACGGTCTCGGCGCGAAGTCCATCACCGGCCCGGATGGTTCACCGCTGGGGCCGTCCGCCATCGTGGCGAACACGCCCGCGTTGCTGGCCTATCACACGACGCTCGACAAGTGGGTCCTGTGCAGCGCCGGGGCGGCCTTGAACCAAGTGCCGCCCAAGGGCATGGCCACCATCGTGGACATCACGGTCACCAGCGTCTCCAGCGTGCGGGTGGTGGCTGACTCGGTCATCATGACTGACCCTGGCACCGGCGTGTATCACCGGGCCTATGAGGTGGACGAGACCGCATACATCACGACGCTTGGGGCCGGCGGGCTGGATACGGGAACCGAGGCGAGCACCAAATACTACATCTACCTCGTGAGCGACGGCACGGACACCCGGGCCATGCTCAGCACCAGCGGCGCGGCGCCGAGCAAGACGAACTTTGCCTGGACCAGCAAGTTGTTGGTCGGGGCGGTGGACAATGCGACGGCCGATTTCGGAGCGATCTGGATCGACTGGCCGGCGCCGCGTTACGTGAGCGATTGGACCGACGCCGGCACCACCTATGCGGCCGTGCCGTTCGTCCACGGCCTGGGCCGGCAACCGAAGGTGGTGCGGGCCGAGATGAAGCTGGCGGTGACGGGAGCTGTCGGGTTCACTGGAGGATACGCTGTCGGCGACATTCTGGATGCCTTCACGGTGGAAAGCGGCGGCACGTGGTCCACGCCGGCCGTGTTCCCGATGCTTCTGCCGGGATCCGAGACGACCACCGTGCGTGTTCTGCTTGCGCCACATGTACTGTGCGCAACGCGCGACCCGTCGCTCGCCGCAACGGAGGCCAATATCATCATGACCGACGTAGGTCCACCGATCATTTATCATTGGCAGTATCGAGTCATTTGCGAGACCTGAACAATCTGAGAACCATCACCAAAACCAATATGGTTGCCACGACATCACAAAACGACATGCGGCCCTTAGAGTATCCCACCAGAAGCACCCCGGGGGAGTCTGGGTGGGAAGCGTCGGTCGCAGGCCCGAACTCTGACCCTGCGGACTGCGAGCGACTCAGCGACGCGGAGCGGGTCGCCATCTCACACTGGCATTATCTCGTTGGCGAAATGCTCGTGGACGCCCCCGAGGCGTTGGAGTGGCTCACGCAGGCGCAGGACCTCGCCTTTGTCTGGGACCACATCGTGGACGGGGACGCCACCTCGCCGGATTACCTGACCGACTGCCTCGAAGCCGTCCTGCTGGAGTGGCCGGCAAATGCGTTTTACCTGAACCACCGGGCGGCCTTGGTGCCCGCGTTGGCCGTCATCATCGACGCCTGGCGCTGCGGCGATGGCATTCCCGAGGAGCGCATCAAGGCGTTCAATGCATGCAGCGACCTGGCCCTGACGGTGGCGTTTCTGGTGGGTGGCCGGGCGCGCGTGCAAGCCTACGGCCCAGCGATCCGCTCCGCCGCCCGGAAGATCATGGCCGAGAACGACCGCCGGCGCGAGCACGCGCAGCAGCTCGATCCCTTTGACGAGTTCAAAGTGGCCGGCCCCCCGAAATGAGAAAGGACACTGACCTATGGTAGCACCATTGATTGCCGTCGCCGCCGGTGCCGCCGCAATGGCGGGGGGGGCCCCCCTGGGGGCGCGGAAACGCGCCCAGCCACCCAGCCGCGTACGCGCAGAGTCGCTCGGGGTCGCCTCCGTGCACCCACACTCTACGACGCGCCTCCCGAAGGTTGAATGTTCTTGATGTTGCGGGTGCACCTGTCGACACTTCCGGGTC
>CAYYVH010000182.1:0-8247 GCA_964475075.1 uncultured Anaerolineales bacterium
ATCCAGCGGCTAGATGGTTGGCGCCGCCATCCGGCGCGTACCCAAGGCCGGCGGGGCTGTGGATGCCCTGCTGAGCGACGGCGGCCTGGACAATCCCTGGTGTATCGCTGTAGACGATACCCACGTCTACTGGACGGAAGTGGGCAGCGGCAAGGCGCGGCGCATGCCCAAGGCCGGCGGCGCCGTGTCCGACTTCGTTGGCGCAGACCCGCTCTACATGGCCCAGGACATAGCCGTGGACGGGACGGATGTCTACTGGCTGGACACCACCGCCGGCCACGATGGCCGGCTGCGCAAGGCGCCCAAGGGCGGAGGCGCGGTCGAGAACCTGGCCCTGGGGCTGTTCGGGCCCACCGGGCTCAATCTGACCGCCACCCACGTTTACTGGGGCAGCGACGGCCGCCTGTGGCGCCTGCCCATTGGCGCCAGTGAGGTCCGCGTGGACCTGACCATCTTCGACATGGAGATTACCCAGGGTGTCCAGAACATCGACCCGGCTACGCCCGACGTCCCCCTGGTGGTGGAGAAGACGACCTTCGTGCGCGCCTACCCCACTGTGGACACCGCCGATACTCCTAACGTAACGGCGTGGCTGCGCGGCTTTCGTGATGGAGCGGAGTTGCCCGGCTCTCCTGTGAGTCCGATAGACCCCACCGTCTACGTGACCAACCGTGGCATCTATCGCCCGTCGCTCAACGACACGATCAACTTCTGGGTCCCGACAAGCTGGCGTTCCGGCGCCGTCGAGCTCCAGGTCGAGATTAACCCCAGCGGTACCATCCCGGAGTCGAACACGGGTAACAACACCTTCTCCAAGACGGTCACCTTCCACTCCAGGCCGCCCGCCTGCCCGGTCATGGTGCCGATCCGCACCCATGCCTCGCGATACGACATCCACTCCTCGGGCTTCTGGGATATCGTCGATCTGATGAGGCGCCTCTGGCCTGTCCCGGACGTCCAGGTCTACTACCAGAGCAATGACGACGCAGAAGTCGAACTCTGCTGGTGGGGCCCTTTCCCGTACCCGTGCGATGGCCCGTATGAATTGCCCGACGACGATTGGAAGATCATCGCCTCGCTCGTTCTGCGAGACGTCTTCACCAACGACCCCGATGACTGCGACTCGCACTACGTGGGTATGGTCCATCCCGACACCGACACGGGTACGCTGCTGGGTTATGCCACTTACGACTGGGCTTCGGCGCTTTTCGTCAAGATGCTGACCGATCCGGCCGACTCCGGTGGTGTTTCCTACTTCACTCCCCGAGGCGGCGCTATCCTGGCTCATGAGATGGCCCATAACCACGACCGCAGGCATGTTGACTGCGGCGGGCCGGCGGACATTGATACCGGCTATCCATACCCGCCCTGCCAGATCGACAATGTCGGTCCTGACCGCCATTATGGCTTCGATCCTGGCGCCATGTCGGTCATCCGGCCCGACGAGGCGCGGGACTTCATGAGTTATGGCGGCCCCCAGTGGGTGTCGGACTACACGTGGGAGGCACTCTATAACCGCCTGGCTGCGTCGTCCAGTCGGAAGATGGCGGCGGCTGGGGCACTCACCCCTGATGCACTGACGCAGTCACCGGAAGTCCTGGTCGTCACGGGCATCATCACCGAGAACACCAGTGCGGCCTCCCTGTACGATATGTACCGCTTGCCCCAGGGTGGGGTTGGTGAGCGGAAGCTGCGCAAGCTGGGCGAGAGGCAGTTGAGCATGTTGCAGCCAGAGGCTGCGTATCGCCTGGAGCTGCGGGATGCCAGCGGCGCGGTGTTGGCCTCGCATCCCTTCGACCCGCCGGATGCCAACGAAGGCGGTGATCACCGGCAGTTCCTATTGACGGCGCCGTTCCCCGGGGACGCGGTTGAGGTGCTGCTGTTCCATAACACGGAACTGAAAGACAGCGAGGACGTAAGCCCCAATCCGCCACAGGTCCAGATACTCGCCCCCAACGGTGGAGAGGTCGTCACAGATGAACTGATCGTCAAATGGGAGGGCGAGGACGAGGACAACGACATCCTCAAGTACACCGTCCAGTACAGCTCCGACCTGGGGGAGACTTGGCAGGTTGTGGCTACGAACGTCCCGACCACGACGCTGACGATCAGTGACACCCTCGGTCTGCCAGGCAGTAGCCAGGCACTGATGCGCGTGATCGCCAACGACGGAGTCAACACCGGCTCCGACACATCCGATGAGCCCTTCACCGTCCAGCCCCACGCGCCCATCGCTCACATCGACAACCCTCATGATGGCGCGGTCTTCGCCCCAGGCATTCAGATCATCCTCATGGGCGGCGGGTATGACGCCGAGGATGGAACGCTTCCCGGTGATCGCCTGCAGTGGTTGGTGGATGATGATCCGCTGGGATTTGGGAAGGAGATTGCCCTGAGCGAGTTGGAGCCAGGGACCTACGTCGTCACGCTGAGGGCGACGGATAGCGGGCAGATGACGGGCGAAGATCAGATCACCATCCACGTCCAGCAACTCCTGTGCGAAGCAGCCGACAACGTGGACCTGGTCTTTCTCCTGGACACGGCGCCCGACATGGACGAGTACCTGGACACCGCATGCGGGCTCATTCCCGACGTGGTGAGTGCACTGGAGACCCAGGGGCTGGAGGTACGCCACCAGGTGATCGGGATCAGCCAGAAGAGAGCCTGCGCCAACGCCAGCGTGCGCGACGAATTCCCCACCAGTTCGGTCAACCATCCGGCCGACTGGGGTCCCGCCGTGATGGACGTGGCCGGCCACTACGACTGGCAAGAGGGGTCCACCCGGCTCGTCGTGCCCATCAGCAATCAGGGGCCTGAGGACGGCAACCCCGTGGCGGATCCGGGTGCGGATCGGGATGCCATTGATGCGGCCATCGTGAAGACGTTCTCGGTTAGCCAGCCACCAATGAGGCCGGGCACGGATCGGGATGCCATTGATGCGGCCATTGCCGCCGCACAACTGAGCCACGTGGCCGTGGCACCGCTGTTGATGCCGCCGCTGGGTCAAGAGGAGTTCCCCGCCATCCTGCGACTGGCCGAGGACCTGGCCACTGCCACCGGTGGGCGGGCTTTCCAATGGGGTGACCCGGACCTGGACCTGGCCGGTGACCTGGGGCGCATCGTGGGCACCGTGGCCTGTGCGCCGGTCATCACCGGGGTCTCCCCCGTGTGTGGCATCGACGAGGAGACCACCCTGACCCTCTTCGGCGAGAACCTGGCCGTAGGCACCCGGCTCTTCGTCGGTGGGGCTCTGGCGCGGGAGGTGACGCCCAACGAGGACGGCACCCGCATGACCTTCGAGATCCCCCTGGGGCTTGAGACGGGCCGCACCTACGACCTGCGGGTGGAGCAGGCCGGCGTCGGCAGCGACAGCTTGCCCGGCGGCCTCACCGTCGGACCGTGTCCCGACCGCTGCGACCACTTCATGCCCGGCGACATCCACCCGCCCATGTGGGACCTGTGGGACGGGGAGATGGAGTTCCAGGCCCTGGCCGCCAGCAGCAGCCTGACGGTCCGGCTCTACGCCCACGGCGGGGGCATGGAACTGTCGGTCGAGGACATCGGCGGCACGCCCCTGGGCAGCACCCCCGTGGCCGACGGCGCCACCGGCGCCATGAACGTGCCCACGACAGCCGGGGACATCTACGTCATCCGCGTGCGGGCGCGGCAGGAGGGGATGGTCCACTTCCGGCTCATGAGCTGGGGCGCCAAGTGGCTGCGCGTCCCCGACGACGGCGACGACTGGTCCGGCGGTGTGAGCCCCGGTCCCGGCGAGAACCACGGCGCCGAGAGCAACCCGGAGTTGGGCTTCGACGAGCGCTGGACCGAGGTAGGACCCGAGTTCGCCACCACCATCTGGTACTTCAATGTGCTGGCCGACACGCCGCGGCTGGCAGTGCACACCTGGGGTGAGTGGCCAAACGGCGATGGCCATGCCGGCATGGAGTGGATAGACCCCAACGGCGTGGTGATCCCGCTGGTCGGGCCTGAAGGTCCCATGTTCGATCACACCTGGACGGTGGCCAACCCGACGGCGGGCTTCTGGGGCCTGCGCATCAAGGCCGACCCGCCCTTCAGCCCGTGGGCCCAGCACTACAGCCTGGCCCGCGTGGACGACTCCGACGACGACTGGCTGTACTTCCGCCGGGGCAGCCTGGCCGGCCCACCGTGCGGCCCGTCGGTGACGTTGGACCCACCGGAGGGTCCGGTCTGCCTGGACGACATCTTCCGCATGGACATCGTCGTCTCCGACGTGGCCAACCTGTACGGCGCCGAGGTGTACCTGACCTTTGACCCGGCCATGCTGGAGGTGGTGGACGCGGCCGGAGACCCGGCGTTTGAGATCGAGCCGGGACCGTTCCTGGACCCGGCCCAGGGAATACTGGGCCTCAACTCGGCCGACAACGTTGGCGGGTTCATCGACTACGCCGTGAGCCTCAAGGACCCGGCGACGCCGGCCTTCGACTTCGGGGTGCTGGCCACCGTCTACTTCCGACCCAAGGCGACCGGCACGACCACGGTCCAGTTCGACCAGGTGAAGCTGTCGGAGAAGCCGGAACCGCCGGCGCCCGGCGCGCCCATCACTGCCGAGTTCCGGGACGCCACCTTCGAGGTCGACGAGTGCTTCGAGCCAGGCCAGGAGGCCGGCGCCTTGAGCGGCCAGGTGCTGCTGGACGGCCGACTGAACCACAGCGGCGCCGAGGTGGGGGCGGAGCCAGGCGGGCATCTGGTGCTGACCCTGCCGGACGGCAGCTTCGAGCTGGCGGCGTTGACGGCCGGGGACTACGAGGTGGACGTGAAGAAGACCAGCTACCTGCGGGCGGGAGAGCGCACCTTCACGGTGGCCGGCGGTGGCACGCTGGCGTTGCCCAACGTGACGTTGCTGGGCGGCGATTGCAACAACGACGACGGCATCGACATCACCGACGGCGCCATCGCCAGTGCGTCCTTTGGGTTTGGCACGGGTCAACCCGGCTTCGACGCCCGAGCCGACATCAACGGGGACGGGGTGGTGGACATCTTCGACCTGGTGATGGTGGGCAACAACTTCGGGTGCTCCGTGACCGACTCCGACGCCCGCTGCCGGCGGTGGGACCGGCCATAACGCGGGGGCCACACGAAGCGAAACATCGTGATGGCTCTCCCCCGACTCCCTCCCCTCTCCTAAATTTGGGAGAGGGGAGGGGTGAGGGCCATGCTCGGCGGAGGAAAAAAGAAAAGCAAGTATGCTTCTTATCCATCTGGTGGTGACTACAGTAACAAAGCCTTGGTGAGCATACTAATGGAGAGTGAGTTCATCTCCTGACACTTTTACAAGACATAATGTTTGGATCCCTGTCGGTTCCGAGTAGACAGGCTCGCCAAGGTGTGGTATAGTTGTCTTGACCCGCACTTCCCACACCGCGCGCGTGACGAGACGCCGGCTCGACCGGCTGACCACGGTTGCACAAGCCGTGGAGCCTCAGCCGCGCGAGCCCAGGCCGCTCGCACGTGTGACGGAACTGGACCTGGGCGAGGCTGCAGTCGGTTCCGCATGGCCATCGGCACGGGGCCGCAGCATGCGGTGCGCTCGTGAGGCGGTTGCACAAGCCGTTTCCGAGGTCAGCGGGCGTAGCGTAGCGACTGTGCCCCGTCGTCTGGCTTGGTCATGCAGCGAACGGCTGCCAAATCGCCTGGGCTGTTCTGGTTCAGACACGTTATCACGCGTCTGCGATGTTATCTGCCTGCACTTCACTGACAGGAGATGAAGGAGAGTGAGCCCATCTATCCATGAGCAGTACAGCCTTACGGACCACAGAGTGATAGCACGCTGGACGGAGGGCAGCAAAGTTCAACATGTGCTCAGAGTCAGGCAGCTACGCTTGTGTGAAGCCATGTTGTGTAACGAAGTGCTTTGCATAGGGCGGCGCTTTCCGCGCTCGATCATCTGTGCTTTGAGAACGGAGAAGTAATCATGTCTCTACTTTACCGCATCATGACCCGGCGCACTTTCCTGAAAATGAACGCGCAACTCCCGATCTTCGTAGCCGGCTTTCAGACAATGGGCGTGACCGGTGTAGGCCTTTTACAACCGCCTTGCACGGGTACTGCCTACGGCAGTGGCGAATACGGCGAGGGCTGCTACTCCGGCTACTGTGTCCCGATCGGAGATGTGTACCCCGATGTCCCTGACGGCATCGTAGACATCCAAGACGTCATGGCCATCGCCAGCCGCTGGCGTATGACGGACGAGGATCCTGACTGGAATTCTCGCTACGATCTCAACGGCGATGGAATCATCACCGTCGTGGATATCATGATGGCGGTGGTACACTGGGGAGAGACGTGTTCGTAGACAAGGTTGCAGCATCTATCCATTCTATAATGCACAAAGGAGAAGACTAACATGGCACGTTTACCTGTACCCGGCAACGACGAAGGCACATGGGGCACTCTGCTGAATGAGTTCCTGCGCGTAGCCCATCGCGAGGACGGAACCCTGCGAGGCGTCATTGACGTGGCCAACGTACGAGACTTCGGAGCCACGGGGGATGGTGTTACGGACGACACGACGGCGATCCGCGATGCCATCCTTGATAGATTGGCGAGTGGGGGGATTGTGTACTTCCCCACAGGTGACTACAGAGTTACCTTCGATTTCTTCCCAGATGAACCCATCTCAAGTAATATCTTATTGCTGTTTCAACCCGGCGCCCGGCTTGCCCCTGATGCGGGGGTGACAGTGAGGGTGCATTCGCCGGAGAACATCGTGGCCTCGCCGCGGCAACAGATACACACGGGAGAGGGTACCTTGGCCTTCCATGCGGGTGGCACCGTCTATGTACCTTGGTGGAATGCCGATGCTGGTGATGCCGCCAAGGAGTGCTCCAAGGCTTTCCAGAGTGCGATAGACTCCCTGCCATCTCGCGATGTCGCCACTGATTATCTCTGTACAGAATACTCCGAGCAGGCCAATGGCGGGACAGTGTTTGTTCCCTCGGGAATCTATCTGGTGACCGAATCTATTCGCATCGATCAAGGCGGCATTGTGCTCGTGGGCGCTTCCAACCATGGCTCCGTTATTTGTTACACAGGTGAAGGTGCGGCTTTGCGACTGGGCTTCTTCCCCTTTAGCATACCTCTGGTGTACCAGAGTGAATTGGAAAGAGGAGATCTGTCAGAGGATTTCCGGCGGGCGTTCGAGGATCACAGAATCACCCTTTCTGATGAAATCGACATAAGGACGAATGTTGCAGGCAGCGAGTGGCGGATAGGAGATGGGTGTCAAGGGTACCTAGTAAGGAGAGAAGATGAGGCGTTGGAAATCTACCCCACTCCTGTGCCAAGAAACATCACAGTACGCCGTTTGAAATTCACATCAGACAACACAGATAGGCCTGAAGGATCTTATGCGATCGATATAAGACTCATGAAATACTTCATCGTTGAGGACTGCTGGTTCCAGGGGCGAGATTATGCGGCCATTTATGTCGAAGATGCATTAAATGGCAGAATATCGGACGTTCGAATAGATGCACTAGATAACTCGCCAATCCAGAGCGACGGGTGTTATGAACATGGCATACAACTGGAGAGAAGTAGCTATTCGGCTCCTAACCAAATCACGATTGACCAATGCTATATCGAATGGACAAAGTTCGCCGCTATTCGACTGGAGGGAGCCGAGAAAACGGTCATTCGCAACTGCCTCATCCAGGCCAACTTGGGACATGGGGTCTACTATGGTGCATGCCGCTCGCTAACGATCCATGATTGTTACTTTGAACTCAACGGAAAAAGCATGGCTGCGGATCTGGCCGATATCTATGACATGGGCGGCCGTCAATCGGAGCAAGTGTCCATTTCAAACAACCACTTCTCGAGCTGGGCACCATCAGAGCGTTATTGGATGGTTCACTTGACGAAGACCACAGGTTGTGTCATCAAAGAGAACCACTTCGGGAGCATGGCCCCCCCCTGCTTCTATGTTGGCGACGATTATTATAACGCCATCAACATTCATGACAATATCTCCCGCTACGACCCTACGTTGGAGGTACATGCCTCAGGTTCTCAAATGAGGTTTAGAAACAACAGGCTGCTCAGAGATGAGCTCTTGTTTGGTGTTGGGCTCGAGTTCCAAGTGGACTTAGATGGGGGTGTCCTTTCGCCTGCTTTCCGGCTGGAGTTTGAAAGCCACGGGGTCTCACTTTCCGGTAGTGTACCGCAACAATTGAGATAATTGCTGCCGTATGTTCATGGAGTGCC
>CAYYVH010000183.1:0-8093 GCA_964475075.1 uncultured Anaerolineales bacterium
CCAGCGCCCCGCGGGGCGGCTCAGGCGCCCCTGGCGGGTTGTGTAGTCTGCCGGGAGAGGCTCGAGGCCCTGCAGCCGTTCTTCGAGGATCTGGAGTGGTTGGCGGTGGACGTGCCGGAGGGGTTCGCGCCTAAGGTGATGACCCAGCTCGCCGAGGACCGGCCCACGAATGGCCACGAGCCGGTCAGCCTCGTATATTTCCTGTCGGCCGTTCAGGCTGCCGTCGGACTTTCCATGATCTCCCTGGCCGGCAGCTGGCTTGGTGACCGGCTTCTGTCATTCCCGTCCGACTGGCCGTCAACCGTGGCACAGCGTCTGGCGGCGGGGTTACAGACGCTGCCGCACGTGCTGCACCGAGCGATCGCCAACCTTCCGGACATGCTCGCATACGTGTGGGAATGGGTTCGGCAAGCCCGTCTGCCCGAGCTGCAAGCCATTCCAGACTGGCGCATGGTCACACGGCTTGCCGGCCTGGCTGACGTTCCCGACTGGTCCTTCGGCACAGACCTCCCGGTCCAGGTGCCACTAATCCTGCCGCCGGAGCAGCTGGTGCTCGCTGCGGCTGTCGCTTCTGTTGCGTGGCTCGCCTGCAACGGCGTCCTGCTGCGGGGGGCCACTCCAATTAGCCACCGTGTTCATCAGGAGGTATAGCGAAATGGCTCAACAGGCCGTCAGTTCACTCGTCGTGTCCTTCGTCTTCCTTCCCTTGTTCCTCGTATCCTTGCCCACTTTGTTCGTGGTATATGAGGCCCTGCGGCCGCGCTTGCTGTCGCGATCGCGGGCTCACCTGGCGCGTGCGCCCCGCCGTGCTTTCCTTATCGGCCTGGTCAACTGGGTCTTCTTCTTCGGTCTGGCGGCGCTGCTGGGCTCGACTAACGCAGGTATACTGGCACTCATCGCCGTACTGCTCTTGCTGGGGCTGCTCTTCCTGGCTGTCGCCGGATTCGCTACGCTCGCTGGTGTCGTCGGGACCCGGGTGTTGGCGCTGTGGGAGCGCCCGGCATCCTCCGGCGGGCAGGTGTTCGCTGGTGGCCTAGCCCTGGAGGCCTTGCTCTTCGTGCCCGTGGTCGGTTGGTTGATGCTGATCGTAACGGGCCTGACTTCCTGCGGGGCGGTCATCATGGCCCTGTGGCAACGCGGGTCGGACCAGGAGCAGGGCGAGGACGCGGCGGCGCCGGCTGGCGATTAGGCAGGCGCGTGAAGCGCCGGCGGACTCAGCCGCCGGGCTCTGCTTCCTCGCTCGTGGGCGTGAACACCTTGTCGTGCGCGTGCACGCGCTGGTCGACCTTGATGGCCACCTCCTGCCCCGGGCCAGCTTCGTCGACGGTCTCATGCTCGATCTGCATCGACTTGACCTCTTGAAGGAAGTCCGTCGAGTGGCCGAGGATGGGGACGGTGTCGCCCACGTGGACCTTGGCCGTGAGGGCAATGACGGCGACGTTGATCTTGCCGAAGAAGTGTGTCACCTCACCAATTTGACTACCGGCCATGTGTGAATCCTCCTCTCACGCTGAACACCCTATAATCTAACCCACTGCCGGTAAGATTTCAACTGGTCCGTCTCATGCCAGCTCGGACCACAGGTCTGCAATCGCGGCTTTCACCGTCGCCACCGCTCTGTCTAGCGGCACGAGAGTGCTGTCCGTCTCGCGGCGCAGCTTCATCTCGGCTCCGCCTTGCGCGAGCGACCGCTCGCCCAGGGTCAGGCGAATCGGGATGCCGATCAGGTCGGCGTCGTTGAACTTCACGCCCGGCCGCTCTTCCCGATCGTCGTAGAGGACATCGATTCCCTCGTCCTGGAGTTGGGTGTAGAGCGCCTCGGCTTCTTCGGTCGCGCCGCGAAGCGCAACGAGGTGGACGTCGTAGGGCGCCGCGCTGATCGGCCACATGAGCCCCTGCTCGTCGCGGTGCACCTCGGCCACGCACGCCAGCGTCCGGCCAACGCCGATGCCGTACGAGCCCATGACGATGGGCTGGGACTGACCGTCGGCATCTAGGTAGGCGCAACCGAGAGCGTCACTGTATCGGGTGCCCAGCTTGAAGATATTCCCGACCTCCACGCCCCGCTCTGTCCGCAGGGGAGATCCGCATTGAGCGCATGAATCGCCCTCGCGAGCGGAGACGATATCGCCTACGACAGTCGCCTCGTAGTCGCGGCCGTAGCACGTATTGCGCAAATGATAGCCTTCGTGGTTCGCTCCACCCACGAGGTTGGACGTCGCTGATACCGTCTCGTCGACGACGACGGCGAAGCGCGGTCCGGGTGTGAGTCCCACGGGCGATGCGTATCCCGGCACGGCACCTACCGCCTGGATCTCATCTTCCTGCGCCGGCCGCAGCTCACGTGCCTTCACGGCGTTGGTCAACTTGGTCTCGTTGACCTCCATATCGCCACGCACGATGGCGAGCACCAGCCGCTCCACATCAACGCCGTCCTCACGCACCGTGGCGACGGCGAAGAAAGCTTTGGCCGTCTGCTGTTCCCCGATTCCCAGAAACTCGGCCACGCCGGCGATCGTGCTGGCGCCCGGTGTGGCGACCTTCTCGAGTGGCATGGGTTCGTCCGGCTCGGGATCCGTTCGGGCGAACTTCGCCACCTGGCGGTTGGCTGTGTACCCGCACTTGTCACACAGGACGAGCGTGTCCTCGCCGACGGGGGTGAGCACCATGAACTCGTGCGAGGCGCTACCGCCCATCACTCCGGTGTCGGCCTCGACGGCAACGACCGGCAGGCCGCAGCGGTGGAATATGCGCTCGTAGGCCTCGAAGTGCGCCTGGTACTGCCGGTCGAGTCCCTCCTCGTCGAGGTCAAGGCTGTAGCTGTCGAGCATCGTGAACTCGCGCACACGGATGAGCCCGGCGCGCGGGCGCGGGTCGTCACGCCACTTGGTTTGGATGTGGTAGACGAGCGCTGGAAGCTGGCGGTACGAGCGGATCTCGTGCCGCACCAGGTCGGCCACCACCTCCTCGTGCGTCATCGCCAGCACCATGTCGCGGCCGGTGCGGTCCTTGAAGCGGCCCATCTCGGCCCCAATCTCATACCAGCGCCCGGTCTCCTGCCACAGCTCCGCCGGATGGATGACCGGCATCGTCATCTCCTGCGCGCCGATGGCCGCCATCTCCTCGCGCAGGATGAGCTCGATGCGATCCAGCGACCGGCGGGCGAGTGGCAAGGCGGTGAAGACGCCGGCTGCCAGCTGCCGGATGAACCCGGCCCGCACGAGCAGCTGGTGGCTGGCGACCTCGACGTCCGCGGGAGCACGGCGCAGGGTCTGACCGAAGAGTCGGCTCATTCGCATCGTTGGCCTCCTTAAGTATCCGCTTCCACCGAATGTCGGCGGGAAAACAAAAGCGCCCTGATCAGTCATCAGGGCGTCGGTGGCGCGTTAGCGCGCACGTTTGTCTAGTACGATGTCACGGGCGATTCGCTGCACATGCTCCGCCCGCACGCACCACTGAGGCCCCGCTGCCTGGCGGGCAGCAGGGCGTGCGCGGCACCGGAGTGTGCATGTGGATGCGATGGCTCATGGCGGCACGAGGATACCATCGGTGCGTGGCATGGTCAATCTAGCCGGGCGCGCCACGGCGGGCTTTCAACCCGCGGACACGCACTAACGAGCGAATTGTCCTATGCCCACAATGATCGAGATGATCGTCCCGAACAAGGCCAGCACGCCCACCGTCCATCGTGTCTGGACCATGATGCGTTCGTTGAGTTGGTCAAAGCGTGCGTCGTTTGACTCGTGCATCCGATCGAAGCACGCGTTGAAGGACTCTTGAATCCGATCGAAACGCTCGTCTACCGTGCGTCTCAGGTCGCGCACGTCGAGCTTCAAGTCATCGAGGCCATGCTCCACGACAACTAGCCGGTTCTCGACCGCGTCGAGCCGCTGCTCCACGCCGTCGAGCCGCTGCTCCACACCGCCCAACCGTGTGGTCACTTGTCCCCATTCGTCACTTGGCACGGTTTGCTCCTTCAGGATAGTCACAATCCATGATGTGAAGTCGCGAACCGCGGCCTCGCCCCAGGCCTGCTGAACGGTATCGGGCATCCGTGCGATCAACGCTGCCCCCTTTTCTGTCGAGAGGATTCCGCCCGACCACGTCGGTCATGGGCTGTGGGACCAGCTTACCGCAACAGGCCATTGGTGTCACCAGGGTACGCGCCACGTTCGCGCCACGAATGCGCCACACTCTACCGGGACTCACTGACGGCGATGTTGACGGGGAGGGCTCGCGGACGCGGAGCCGGCGTGCTTGCTGGGATAGAGCCGTTCGCCGATGAGGATAGCGCCACCGGTACCCCGAGGCAAGCAGGTGATGCGGGATGGAGGACGTGGCACGGCGCCGTTCACGCCATTCTCACCCGTTCTCCACAAGTCCTACACATTCCCCTGGCATACTCCTATCCTAGTCGGTGTCTTCGACGTTCGTGCACGAAGTTGATCACCCCTGCAGAGGAGCAGACCCATGTATAGTAGCGACGCCACCTCAGCGCACCGCTTCCCCAATCGTGCTGCCGCACTGCTGGCGGCGCTATTTGCCGTTGCACTCACTCTGTCCCTGGGCGGCGCCGCGGCGTTGGCCGCCACGCCCCTGGAGTACGCGCTCATCGACCAGTGGCCGTCGTCCGATTGGCCGCTCGATACGATGGCCGGCCATGCGTCCGGCCTTGCCGTTGCCAGCGACGGCACAGTGTACCTTGCCGACAGCACCGTCAACCGCATCACCGTCATGGATGCGAACGGCACCTGGGTGAAGGAGTTCGGCAACGAGGGCAGTGGTCCCGAGCGCCTCGGAATGCCCGCGCGGCTTGAGATCGACGAAGGCAGCGGCAGGATCTTCGTGTCCGACACCGACAGCTACCGGATAGTCGTCTACGACCTCGACGGGAACTTCATCGAGGATTGGCCCGACATCTACGCCGCCGGCCTTTCCATCGCACCGGACGGCCGGCTGTGGGTCGCCGACATATTAACAAACCAGATCAGGGCTTTCACGGCCGATGGGGCTGAGGTATTCACGTTTGGAGAACGTGGCAGCGGCGCCGGCAAGTTCCGGCAGATGACCGGTGTATCTGTTGCGCCGTCCGGTGATGTCTACGTGGGTGACCGCAACGGTTCACGCGTTCAGGTCTTCCGACCGGACCCCGAGCAGTCCACCGGCGCGCTGTTGCGGCTCGTGAAGACGATGGATCTCACGAACGCGAAGTACCAGAACACCACGGGTGGGCCCGGGAGGCCCGGCGGGCCGGGTCACGGCGGCATGAGCCGCGGCTGCTCGGCGCGCGACATGGCCGCCATCGATGACGAGACAATCATGCTGTACCCCTGCCTGGTGAAGAACGGGGAGGTCACGTTCCTTAGCTCACAGCAGCAGTCCCAGGGGATCTTCGCGTTCTTCTCGCCCTACGTCGACCCCGTGGACGGGCTCTACTACGCGCTGGCGATCACCGTTGAGGGCGCCGATACCCCCCGTGATCCCCGGGCCGTGATCGCGCCGGCGGTGGTTAAGTACGCGGGAGAGGATTTCAGGGTGATCTCGGACATGTGGAAGTTGGAGGCGTTCGATGAGGACCGCTTCCGGTTTCCGCAACGGGTGGATGTCCATCCGAGTGGAATGGTCTACGTCACGGAGTGGCGCCGGGTCTATCGCTATTCGCCCGAGGGCGAGTACGAGAACATGTTGCCGCGTGAGACGTACCCCACTGAGGCCATCTCGGTGACGCTCCAGTTCGCCACCGGTGATGGAACGCCCGATGGTGTGATTGGGCTCGGCACCTGCCACAACGGCGCTAACGACCTGCCGTGCCTGGGGTACTTCACGATCACGACGCGCAGCAGGCGGGGTGAAGAGGAGGACTGGCTCGAGCCGCAATGGACGACGACGATGCCGAAGGACATCTCGGAATCGCAGGGCGGCATGGGAAGAGGTGCGCAAGCGGTCTACGAGATGCACTACGATCCGGTGAACGACCTGATCCTGGTCCTCGACAACGAGGCGCAAGAGGTGCTGGCCTATCCACGCCTCGGGCGTGGGCGCAAGGATCCGTGGGCCCTCGGAGGCACTGACCGCAGTGCGCTCTATGCCGACGTTGCCTCGGGCCCCGATGGGCGGATCTACGTGCTCGATGTCTTGCGAGATGAGATCCAGGTGCGCGACGGTGCCGGCGACCTAACTCGCCGGCTCAAGTCCCCGAGCGATAGCTGGCGCATTGCCGGGGGTCCCGATGGCACGATCTTCGTCCTGACCTCGTTTGGCGAGGTCGTACGGCTGGACGAGCGCGGTGTGGAAGAAGCGCGCTTCGACGTTCGGCCGAACGAGTACGCCCAGGCACGGAATCTGTCGGACGTGAGCGTTGCGGCGGACGGCCGGGTGTTCGTTGCGGACCGCCAGGCCAGCTTGATCAGCGTCTTCGCCCCAACGGGGAATGATGCGCCTGTCAGGGCCGGAGAGGTCTGCGTGGTCAAGGGTGACAAGACCGCCTCTCCGCAGCAAGTACCTCTCGGCGAGACCGTCGAGGTGGAGCTCTCACTCGACGGCTCGTGCGGCTCGGTCGAGGTGCCGTCCCACGTTCTACTGCTGGTCAATACGAAGAACTCGTCGGCCTTCAACACTGCCCGGCAGGTGATGTCGCTGGCCGACTTCACGCGCCATGAAGTCGGGCTCATGGGCTACTACGTGAACACATTATTCAAGGTCCGCTGGACACAGGACTCGTCGAAGCTGATCGCCGGTCTCGATCAGCTCAACGCCGGCGGCGGTAGTGAGTCCAGTGAGCGCAACGCGCTGACCGAAGCGGCCCGGGAGCTCGACCTGGTTGAGGGGCGTGGCGTAGTAGTCCTCATCGGTGCGCAGTATTGCGTGAAGACCGAACGCACGAATTGCGATGAGCAACACGACGCCGAGGAGGTGGCGGCGCAGCTGAGGAACGACGGCTACCAGGTCGTGGTTGTCAACGGCAACGCCGACAGCGGCTTGCTGGCGACGAGCGATCTTGACGTCCTGAGCATCTGGGGCAGCGGCCTGTCGGCGGCGGTGCCGGTGTACCAGCGGGTGGCGACGTTCGTCAAGCCGGAACACTTGCTGAAGAACGCTGAGGTGTCGGACGTAGTCCCCGCGAACATGGAATACGTCGCGGGCAGCGCCTTGCCTGCGGCGGGTTGGGATGCCGCGAGCCGCACGCTCACGTGGTCACTGTCCGATGCGCACTACGACGGAACATCACTGACCTACCAACTGCGGCCCACCGAGGGCGGCCGCTGGCCGACAAATGTGGAAGCGAATGCGGACTACACGGACGGTTGGGACGGCACGGGCCGGGTGACATTCCCCGTGCCGGAGGTCGAGGTGATTGCCCTGCCGACGCCGACGCCCACACCGACGGCCACGTCGACGCCGCTGGCGACGGCAACACCGACTGCCTCCCCCACGCCAGTACCCCGACCGGTGTACTTGCCGATCGCCTACCGGACCGTGTGCAGCGTGACGCGGCAGTCGCTGGACGTGGCGCTGGCGTTGGATATCTCAAGCAGCATGGAAGCACCGACGAGCGCTGGCGGGCCGACGAAGATCGAGGCGGCACGTCAGGCGGCGCAGGCCTTCGTGGCTAACCTTAGCGAACGCGACCGGGTGGCGGTGGTGGCTTTTGACGACGAGGCGAGAGTGGTGCTGAGCCTGACGGGTGACCTGTCAGCGGCGCAGGGGGCGGTTTCCGAGCTGGTCACGGGTTACGGCACGCGCATCGACCGCGGGCTGCTGGCAGCTACCGGTGCGCTGGCGAATCGTCGGCCTGATGCCGCGGGCGCGATCGTGCTTCTCACCGACGGGCGGCCGTCGACCGGTCCGGACGAAGTGCTGGATGCTGCCGCGGCGGCCCGTGCGGCAGGGCTGGCGGTTTACGCGATCGGGCTCGGGTCGGACGTGGATACCTTGTTGCTCGTGCAGGTTGCCGGCGGCGAAGAGCGCTACTTCGCGGCTCCGGAGGCGGGTGAACTGGTGCGGGACTACCGTGGGCCGGCCGGGGGAAAGGGGGCGGGGCCCGCAGGGAGCGCGGAGATCCCTCGCCAGAGCTCCGCGGCGGGACCAGCGGG
>CAYYVH010000184.1:0-8082 GCA_964475075.1 uncultured Anaerolineales bacterium
GGACTGGGTCATGCCCCACAGCCGCGGGCTGTTCGCCCAGACACACGAGGCCGGGAGGCGCGGCTACAAGCCGGGGCGGTTCAGCTTCAACGTCAAGGGCGGGCACTGCGAGGCGTGCAAGGGACATGGCCGGAAACGGGTGGAGATGCACTTCCTGCCCGACGTGTGGGTGACCTGCAGTTTGTGCAAGGGAACGCGCTTCAACCGGAAGACCTTGCAGGTAACCTTCAAGGGCAAGACGATCGCCGACGTGCTGGACCTGGACGTGGCGGAGGCGCTGGACTTCTTCGCCAACGTGCCGAAGGTGAAGCGCATCCTCCAGACGCTGTTCGACGTAGGGCTCGGCTACGTCAAGCTGGGCCAGAGCGCCACCACGCTTTCGGGCGGCGAGGCGCAGCGGGTCAAGCTGGCCAAGGAGCTGGCCCGGGTCTCCACCGGCGACACGGTCTACATCCTGGACGAGCCCACTACCGGCCTGCACTTCGCCGACATCCAGAAGCTCCTGGACGTGCTCCACCGCCTTACTGATGCTGGAAACACGGTGATCGTGATCGAGCACAACCTGGACGTAATCAAGGCCGCCGACAGGATCCTCGACCTGGGCCCGGAGGGCGGCGATGCCGGCGGCTACATCGTGGCGCAGGGCACGCCGGAGGAGGTGGCCCGGATGCAGGACTCCTTCACCGGGAAGTTCCTGGACCGAGCGCTAAGGTGAGTTTGACACGCCCTAAGTTCTTCGTGGATACGAACGTGCTCGTCTATGCGCGCGACGCCTCGGAGTCCGAGAAGCAACCCCAGGCGGCCGACTGGATGAATTACCTGTGGCGGTCGCAGGCCGGTCGACTGAGCACTCAGGTCCTGAACGAGTATTACGTGACGGTGACGCGGAAGCTCAGCCCGGGCACGGCCGTCGAGGATGCGCGGCGGGACATCCGCAACCTCGTTGCCTGGCAACCGGTTCGGTTGTGGGAGCATCCTCGCGGGTCCGTGCTCCTGGGTCCACTGACCATTGTATCATCGGATCAGCGCGTCGACTTGCAGTCACGCTGCTTCCGGCGTATGTTTGCCAGATACCAATGCGCTCGGATCAATTGAGACGGAGGAGGTGGGCGGTGAGGCGGTTTGTTGTGTTTCTGATGTGCTCTCTTGCGGTGGCGTTCGGCCTGATGGCTGGGGCCAGCGCGCCGGTACCGGCGCAAGAGGCGCCACTTCAAGGGGCGACATGCACCTGGGAGAAGCTGCCGGGGCAGTCCAGGCAGGGGCACTTCCACGTTGCCTCGGCCATGGACACGACCAACCACCAGTGGTACTTCTACGGTGGCAAGGACCAGTCGGACGATGTCGTGCCCTTCTTCGGCAAGGTGGATCTGTCCAACACGGACATCAACCAAGCCTCGCAGGGCAATGTGAGCGCCACCGGTATCCTCGAGCACTACGGCGCCATCGGCGCCTATCGGCCCAAGGGCGACGACTCGGCAGTGTACTGGATCGGCGGCGGCGACGCCGACGGTGAGGGTGACGACGACGTTCAGGTGTACAACATCAAGAACGGCACCTGGGGGTCGATAACCCCGAGTGGTGCTTTCACGCCGCGCCTGTTTCACGCCGGCGCGTACGACCCGGACCACGACGCCATCGTCGTCCACGGCGGCACCATCAAGTGCCGTGCCGACGGGAAGGACCTGGACGACACCGCGCCGGAGTATGATCCGGATGCCTGCAAGGGGGCCAACCTGGGTACGAGCTTCCTGGTCTTCGACCCGACGACGGGCGCCCCCCGCTGGCGGCCCGGACCCGTCGGCGGCCCCGGCCAGGTCTTCGGGCACAGCATGGTCTACGACACGGCCGGCAAGCGCATGCTGGTCTTCGGAGGGTCCACTGACGGAAGCCGCACCAAGGCCGATGTCAACCAGCTGGACCTATCAGATCCCGACCTCGGCAACGCCAGTTGGTCGAAGGTGACCACCGGTGGCCGGTCGCCCAGCGCGCGGTTCTTCCACGGTGCGACCTACGACAAGGCCAACAACCGCATGATCATCTACGGTGGTGTCACGCGCGGTGCGTTTGCCACGGGCGAGAACACTGACAACGATACCTGGGCGTTGGACCTGACCCAGAACCCGCCGGCGTGGTCGAACCTGAACGCCAGCGCGCAGGATTGGATGGGCATGGCGATGGCCTACGACGAGAACCACGACGTTGCGGTTCTTCATGCTGGTAGGCGGCGCTTCCGCAGTGGGCGCCAGAATGTCTCGCGGGAATCGTACTGGCTGAAGTGCGTCGGGGTCGAGACCATGACGCCGACCTCGGCACCTACCAACACGCCGACAATTGGCCAGCCGACCAACACGGCAACGATCAGGCCCACGCGGACGCGTCGATCGACGTTCACCCCGACGCTGCAGCCAACAGGTACGAGGACACCTACGCGGCCGCCGACGCCGACCGTGACGGCTACGCCGACGCCCGCGCCGATCTACCTGCCTGAACTGCTGAATTAGCGTTGCGAGTTCAGTCCCTGGATGCTACACCGCGTGTCCGTTCGGCTCCGGGCACGCCCCGCGAGGGTTGGTGTTCTTGAACGGATTCTGACACACCGGGTGCCCCGCGAAACGGCGCCTTCGCCTGCTTCGTAGAGGGCAATAGGGTAGCGTCGGGTGGGCGTCGGGCAACCGCACCCAAAACGTCATTCGCCGGGGTACCGCGCTGTGGCATACTTCCTGCTGGGCGTCGCCCGAGCCCGCTCCGGCAGCGCCTCGTCCCGAGACGTCAGGCACCGTTGGGTGCCCAACGGAAGGACGGTTGGTATCCATGAAGCGTTTGCTCCCTCTGGCAGTGATCGGCCTCGCGATCCTGTCTCCCTCGCCGGCGGCGGCTCAGGAGGTGCCGGCAATCCACATCGATGTCTGGCCGTCGTTCGACGGTTGGTTCGATCGTGGTCGCTGGGTGGCGCTCCAGGTGGACCTCCAGAATGACGGGCCGGGTATCGACATCGTCCTCAGGGCCACCTCGCCCGGCGCCCGTGCCTCGTTCAGTGTGCCCGTGGAGCTGCCTCGCGGGGCCCGCAAGCGGGTACCAATCTACGTCCTGCCAGATTCGGAACGCGTCCGCGTGAACGTGGAGCGCAACGGGCGTGCCCTCATGCCCGAACGCCAGGTGATGTTGCGCGACTCGCGGGACCAGCGTTTGGTGGCCGTGCTGAGCGATGGCGCGGTGAAGTTGACCGGGCTATCGGGTCTCGGTGCGGGCGGCCAGTTCGTGTCGCTGAGCGTGCGGCCGGAAAGCCTGCCGGAGCGGAGCCTGGCCATGGGTTCGATCGACCTGATGATCCTGGCCGGCACCGACCTGACCGGCCTGAGCGAGGCCCAGCGGGCGGCGCTCCACGCCTGGGTGGCGCTAGGGGGTGAGCTGATCGTCACCGGTGGCCCGGCGGCGGGAGCGGTGCTGGATAGCCTGCCCGAGGGGCTGCGACCGGCGGCGGAGGCGGGAACACTCCGCGTCCAGGACCTCAGTCCACTCGGCGAGCTGGCCCGCACAGCGGGCCCCGCAGGCGACGCAGGTGAGGGTGGCGCGCTCATCACGGTCCTGGAGCCAGTAGAGGGGGCGACGGTCAGCCTTGCCTCGGCGGAGGGTGGTGCGCCGCTGGTCGTGGACCGGTCCGTGGGTGAGGGAGCGGTCGTTGCGTTGGCATTCGATCCGGCCCGTACGCCCATCCGCGGTTGGACCGACATCGACATGATGTGGCGCGCGTTGGACAAGGACCGCCGGGGCTCGGTCTGGGAAGCGAACGAACCGGACCCGAGCCGAATGGCCGTTGGCGTCGTCGCCCTGCCCGAGTTCGACCTGCCGTCAATTAACTGGACGATCCTGCTCCTGGCCTTCTACATCGTCGTCGTCGGTCCGCTGAATTATGTGTTTCTCCGGCGCCGCCGGCGGCTGGACCTGGCATGGATCACGATCCCGGTGCTCACGCTGGCGGCGACGGGGGCGATCTACGGGTTCGGCTACTGGACGCATGGCGGCGATCTGATCGTCTACGAGCTGTCGGCGGTGCGCGTCGTGCCGGACGCGGGCGTGGCCCACGTCCGGACGTTCGTGGGGCTCTTCTCCCCCGCGTCGCGTGACTACGACATCGGGGTTGGGGACGCCCTCGTCTATCCGATGCGAAGCTCATCGTACGGCGGCGTGCGCTTGACCTCGGGGACGCTCGACGCCCGGCAGGGGCTCGGTGGTGGGGTGGAGGATCTCCACATCGACCAGTGGTCGCTAGGCGGGTTCGCCGCCGAGGCGGTGGTGCCCCTTCCGGTTGCCGATGCGGGAGAGTTGGTGGTCGATGGGGCAACGGTCACGGGCACGATACGCAGCCCCTTCGTGCGCTCTCTATCCGGCGCGCATGCCGTCGTGCAGGGCGACTGGCAGTGGATCGGCAGCCTGAGCCCCGGTCGCGATCATAGCGTGGCGCTGCGCCGGAACAGGGCACGGCAGATCAAGCTGGACATGTCGCGCCTGAGCGGCAAGGATCCCCACAACCAGGGAGAAGGGCAGCTGCGGGCGGGCATTCTCGAGGCTGCGCTGAACGTTTCAGCCGGTGGCCAGAACAATCGCAGCGATCCGTACTACTACGGTTCTTACACCAACCAATACGGCAGCGATTCTTCATCAGCCGTGCTCCACTCGATCAACGGCGGCTATCTCTTCGGGTGGGAGAAGCAGTCGCCACTGGATGTGCAGGTCACCGGCCCGCGTGGTCGCCGGCACGTGCAGACGCTGCGATTCGTGCGGTTGCCGCTGCGGAGCGTCCCATCCGCCCCCGATACGCAGGCGGCGGCGGACTACGTCACAGGATTGGTGACCGCGGGTGATGCGGACAGCATCGGACTGTGTGGCGAGTCGGGCCTCCTGCTGGACGGTCGCACGTACGGGGCGCAGGTGTCGTTCCACCTCGATCTCGGGCGAGAGAATGTCGACCGCTTGTGGCTGAAGGTGGAAGGGCCGGAGGGGCTGCCCGTACCGCTTCTGGTCAGTGCGGAACTGACTCGGCCCAGTGAGATGATTGAGATCGGGAAGCTGTATCCCGGCGCAGTGGTCGAGCTGCCCGAGGCCGACCGGTGGATCGAGCGCGGAAGTGGGCGCGTGACGGTGTGGGTCGAGGTGGGGGGCGGCGTGGCTCAGCGCGTCTATCCGGGCCAATTCTCCGGCGCCGGGCCTCCCTGCGTGGAGTTGAAGCTGTTCCTGCGCGAGCCGGAGGAGGAGCCCTTCGAGGCACCCGAGTCGGAAGCCGTGGAGACGCCCGAGCCCGATGAGGTTCCGCCAAACGTAGAGAAAGCATGAGTCGGTGGCCATGGACAGCACCTGGGCGGTTGAGACGGAGAACCTGACGAAGCGCTTCGGTTCCCAGACGGCGGTGGAGGATCTGAGCCTGCGGGTGCCACACGGCACGCTGTTCGGCCTGATCGGACCGAACGGCGCCGGAAAAACGACCACCTTGCGCCTGCTGGCCGGGCTGATCCGGCCGTCGCGGGGCTCCATCCGCCTGAATGACCAGCTCGTGATGCCGGACGGGTCTGACGATGCCGTCCACCGGCTCGTAGGCTACATGCCCGACTTCTTCGGCGTCTACGAGGACATGCGCTCGTGGGAGTACTTGGACTTCTTCGCGCGCTGCTACGGGATCCCAAAGCAGCGCCGGGCCGGCATGGTGGAGGAGCTGCTCGACCTGGTGGATCTGTCCGTCAAGCGGGACACGGACGTGCACCAGCTGTCGCGGGGCATGAAGCAGCGGTTGTGTCTCGCCCACGCCCTGGTGCACGACCCGCAGGTCCTGCTCCTGGACGAGCCCGCCTCGGGGCTCGACCCGCGGGCCAGGCTGGAGATCCGTGAGCTGTTGCTGGAACTGAAGGCGATGGGCAAGACGATCGTCATCAGCAGCCACATCCTGGCCGAGCTGGCCGAGATCTGCGACTCGGTGGGGATCATGGAGCGCGGTCGCCTGCTGGCTTGCGGCCCCATGGACGAGATCGAGCAGACGCTGCGCCCGGGTCAGGTCGTGCGCCTCCACGTAGCCTCTCCGGTCGACGATGCGATCGCGGCGCTGGCGGCGCTGCCCGGAGTGCAGGTCCTTCCCCGCGCCGAAGGTCCGGCGGAGGCCGAGGGTGCGGGCGGCTGGCTCGAGTTCAGCCTCGAAGGCGGCGAGGATGCCCGGGCGGATGTGTTGGCCCGGTTAGTCGGTGATGGGGTGGCAGTGACAGCGTTCTCGCCGCGCAAGCGCGATCTGGAGCATCTGTTCCTTCAGATCACGAAGGGTGAGGTCGGATAGGAGTGATGGTTGACTGGAGGTGTGTTGGGACGTCGGGCTATCGGCTATCAGCTATCAGCTCGAGGATCGGCTTCTCGGTATCGTAGCCAGTCGGCCCAGAATGGTCACTTCCCGGGCACGGTCTATTCGCACGATAGTGTGGAGCGGTTGAGAACTCGCTCGACTGTCTGATGAACTGACTGATAGCTGATAGCCGATAGCCGATAGCCTGTCCCGTTCTCAATTCGTGGTCTCGACCACGCAGGAGCCATCAATGAGAATACAGGTCAAGCCCAAACCGCTCCGTCTTCCGGAACCGAATCCGGTGCTGGTCAAGGAGGTGCGATCGCGCTTCCGCGGTCCGCGAGGGTTCGCGGCCTTGACCTCGTTCCTGATCCTGCTGACGGCGTTCGCCTACCTCCTGTACCGGATGCAGATCGGCAACATGTCCCGCAGTGCCTACTACGGGGGCTACGGTCCCGGTGGGCCGGCCAACGTCTACGCGGGTGCGGCGGCCGAGATCGGTCAGGCGGTTTTCGCCACGGTGGCCGTTCTGGAGATGCTCTTCATGGCCTTCATTGCCCCCGCGCTGACGATGAACGCGATCAGCAGTGAGGTGGAGCGCCAGACGTACGAGCTGCTCCTGGCCACGCCGCTGTCCGCGTGGGCGATCCTGCGTGGCAAGGTCGGGGCGGCGCTGGGGTATGTCTTGCTCCTCATCTTCAGCGCACTGCCGGTGATCAGCCTGGCCTTCCTGTTCGGCGGCGTGCCGGCCGTGGCGGTGGCTCAGGTTCAGCTCTCCGTGTTCGTGAGCGGGCTGCTCTTCCTCACGATCGGCTTGTTCTACTCCAGTCTTTTCAAGCGCACCTCCCGGTCGGCCATCATGGCATACGTTACCGTCGCTGTCCTGACCGTTCTACCGGTCCTCTTGCTGTGGGTGGCGGCAAAGGCCTTCAGGCCGGACTTCGATCCGGGGCCGGCCGCGGTAAACCTGACCGTCCAGACCTCACCCTTCGCGGGGATGGTGGCGGTGGTGTTCGGGGGCTCGATGATGGGTGGTGGCGGGAGTGACATTAACCTCTTCTGGGCCCAGACGATCTACGTGCACGTCATGCTGGCGGGCGTGTTCTATCTACTTGCCGGGAGCCGCATTCGGCGGGTCGGCCGCGGTGCGGTCATCGCGCTGCTCGCGCTGGTCGGCCTGCTGTGGGCCTGGGCTGCCTGGGTCATTTCGGCTCCTCCGTTTGCCTAGCCCAGTTTGATGGCATAGGGTATTCCCCGTGACGAGAGAACCTGAAGATTCAGTGCGCGACCTTAAGCGGCTGATGGCGGAGTTGCGCCGGTTCGCTCTGCGCTACCGCCGGTCTGACACGGTGTGGGGGCTGACGCACGGTGCATGGGTTGGGTTGGGGGCCGCACTGGTAGTGCTCCTGCTGGCTCGTGTAGTGCCCCTCGCGGGCGATCAGCTGTTGGCACTGGCGGCTGCCGCTACGTGGCCACTGGCCCTCCTGGGCTGGTACCTGCTGCGCCCCATGTCGCTGGTGCGCGTCGCGCTGCGCGCCGACGAGGCGCTCGGGTTGAAGGACCGTCTGGCTACGGCGCTCTTCTTTGCGGATGGCGAGCCGCCCGCAGGCTCCCTGATCCTGCGTCAACGGGCGGACGCGCTGGCCACGGCCAAGGCGATCGAGCCCGCTCGAGCCGTGCCCATCCGTGCCGATCGACGCCGGTTGGCACTGGCGGGCGGGCTTTGCGTGCTCCGTCTGGTCCGCGGCGGCCTGGCCTCCTGT
>CAYYVH010000185.1:0-8000 GCA_964475075.1 uncultured Anaerolineales bacterium
GCCGTGGCATGCGCGCGACACCTGCCCGGGCGTAGGTATACTGCGTGCCCGAGTGTCCGATCGCTGCCCCCCCTCCTCCTGACGTTGCCGGCCGAGCCTGTTCGTCACTCACCGTCAACCTCCGTCTGCCGGGCCGGCACGAACACGCTCCAGAATCCTCTCTCCGTCACCACCGACCAGTGCTCGGCGACCACCGCGTTCGGATACAGACTGCGCAGGTAATCAATGTTCGATGAGGCGTGATCGCCCCCTACAAGGTACAGCTTGGCTGCCGGATCGCTGCTGTGATCGGCAGCGAGCTCGACCGCATCCGTGCCGCTGGGATCCGACCCCCAAAGGAGGCCGTTCCAACTGAAGTCACCCAGGTGCATCCCAACGGCGCGGTAGTCCCACCCATGCGGCCACCCGACCAGATACACGTGATCCAGTTCGCCACCTAGCGACAGGAAACCACGGGCCACGGCCGCGCCCTCGGAAGTCGGGTGTGTCGAGTGGTTGTAGTTCGTACGGTACTCGTCGAAGTAACGCTGCCAGGTGTTCTGCCCCATCAAGACGAAGAGCGCAACAGCCAAGGCGAAATAGACGAGGCTTCCGGCGGATCCGAGCACGCGCCGCCACCGCTCCGCCAGCACCGGCAGCGGCAACGCGGCCAGCACAACCACCGCCGGCAGCGCGCCGGCGGCGCGCGACAAGTGCGGCACCTCGCCGGGGAAGGCCAGAGCCATCACCGTGGCCACGAGCATGGTCGGCACAACCACCAGCAGCGCCCCGTGCCGCCAGTCGCCCTGCCGCAATCGGAAGAGCGCCGTGACCACGCCCAGCACGAGAAGCGCCCCGCCCACCGTCTCCAGCGCCGGTCGGCCGGGCGGGCTCTGGAACCACGCACTGTCCGTTGTCCAGTTGAACATGAGCAGGGCTTGTTTCCAGTTAATAAGAAGCTGTTTCCACGCCGGGTTCCCGAGCGCCACCTCGGCATCGGTGACACGAGTGAGCGTTCGCTGCCAGAACAAGTCTGGACGATCCACCGCATAGCGGGCGAGTGGCGTGGCAACGAGGACCGACAGTCCGGCAGCCGCCGCCATGTGCTCGGCGAGAGCGGCGGTAAACACCGGGGCCCTCTGCCCGGCCCCGGCACCATCGCCGTCGTCGACGGCCCCCTCGCCACCTCCGCTCTCCGGTGCCGCATCCGCCCGCGCGCGCCGCGCGTCCAGGGCCAGCTTCAGGATCACCACGAACACGACCCCGAAAGCCATCGGGCGGAAGCCCGAATAGCCATACATCCCGGCCCCGAGGCTCGCACCCAGGGAAAGCCAGTCATTGCGCGCACCCGTGGTCAACGCGCGGTAGAGCAGCAGCAGCGTGAGGGCGGCGAAGAAGGGCGACAAGGAGATGCGCAGCCCGATGCGGGTGATCTGAATGTGCCAGGGGATCATGGCCAAGATCAGCGCGGCCAGCAGCCCTACCTGGCGCCCGGCGACCCGGCGGCCGAGGCCGTAGCAGAGCGGGATCGTGAGCGTACTGACGATGCCCATGCCGATCTTGAGCGTGGTGAAGGTGAGTGGCAGGCCGAGCGACACGAGGAGCGCCGTCCAGTAGAACTGGATCGGCTCGCGGCCCCCGTTGAGCGGCATGTACACCGGGCGAAATCCGGCCAACACGTCCGACACGTCGAGGAGCTTCTCCGTGTGGTCGCTCGTCATCTCGAGCGGCACGTAGGGCAGGTCGTAGAAGCGGAAATACGCGCCCAGCAAGGTCACGGCCAACACCGCCAGGGCTCCCCGGCCAATGCACAGCCGCGGCCCGTCCGCACCCACCAGCCGTTCCCACAAACCTCCGAGCGACCGGCGCTCGGCAAGGGCCCAAACGTACAGGCCCGTGCCGGCGAACCACAAAAGCGCACCGACACCGGTGAAGCTGTTGCCTTGTCTCCCCGTCTCACCCCCGTAGCGCAGCAACGCGAACCCGCCTCCCTCCGGCTCAAACAGGCTGTGGCCCACCACGGCGGTCAAGAAGACCAGCCCGATGCCGACCGCGAGGGACCTCAACCGAGCCGTGCCAAGCGTGGGACCGGGAACGACCGTGGCAACCTCGGCCACGCTCCGGCGCCAGGGCCGCAGTGAGTACCACCAGCAGACGGCCGCGAGCAAATAAAGGAAAGCACCGTCAAACCATATCTTCTCGGGGCGCTGGTCGAGACGGTTCTGCGCGATGAGCGCGATCACCAACCCGAGACTGGCCAGCACGGCCGGCAGCAGGGAAACGCGATCCACTGTCTCAGCCAACCTGGAACGACGGGGCGTCGACGCACGGTTCATCACACCACCCCCACAGGGTTGCGCACCTTCATTGCGATGAGGAGGAACGAGCGGTCCGCAGTCGGTGGAAAGACGTCGTTGAGGCGATCGACTTGGTTGAACAACCACAGGCCGAGGCGCACCGGGTTGAGAGGCGAGCCGCCCTCGGACGCCAAGTCGAAGCGGTCCGCGGCCCCGGCGACCCTCCACGGCAGGACTCCCCGCTCCAGGAGAGGCTTGCCGATCCCGTAGACGAGATTGTGGATGAACGGGAAGCAATAGCGTATCAGGAGCCGCACCTCCTCGATCTCCAGCCCAGCATCAGTGACCAGGCGTGCCAACCCCTCCGGCGAGTACAACCGCACGTGATTGGCCCAGATCCCGGCCAGCGGACCGGTCTGGATGTGCACCCCGAGCGCGGTCTCGAGAGTCCTGTTGATCGGATCCCACAGGAAAGGGTACCCGAGGTGGGGCGTCGTCAGCGCGAGCGTGCCCCCAGGAGCCAGCACCCGTGCCACCTCACGCATGGCCGCCACGTCATCCGGGATGTGCTCGAGGACTTCAGTGAACAGCACCTTGTCGAACGAGCCGTCGGCGAACGGCAGATGATAGGCACCAGCACTCGCCACCTGAATATCGGCCATCCGGTTCCGGGCGATGTTCAGCAAAGGGCGATCGAGCTCGACCCCGATGGCATCTACTCCTGGCACGAGCGCGCGCACGATGTTCAGGAAGAAACCGCGACCGCAACCCAGGTCAAGGACCCGATCACCGGGCCGGATGGCCAGAAAATCGAAGACCGCTTCTGCCCGCCGCTTGAAGGCCATGTCGGCCTCGTTGGCGAGCATGCGCCGTAGGTGGTCCCGGTCGTAGCCGGGGTCGGTTGGCGTGTCTGGCTGCCCCAAACCGCTTGCCTCCGCATGGGATTGGTGCACCGGCCACACAGTGGACCGGCGGAGCCCACTCCGCCGGTCAAGCCGTCAGCTAGTATACCTCTGTGTGCCGCCCTCCGCAACGCTCCACAAAGAGAACGCACACCATGACTATGTTCAGACGCGACAATGGGCTCGCGCCATGAGCCGACGTCCAGCTGCCCGGATGATCCGATAGACGTGACCCGGTTACACTCTTCGAAATCCCCCAACATGGCCGCTCCGTACGAGGCCGAGCGGCCGGTGCCCTGATCAGTCAGGCCGCGGTCCGGCTCAGCCGCCGGCCCAGCTCGGCGCCTGAGAGCCCCAGCATCCACAGCCCCACCACGCCGAGCACGATCAGGGTGAGCGTAGTCACGCCGTGAAGCACGATGGCGTAGGACACCGCGGTCGCGTCCGGCACATCGTAGGCGGAACCGCTGGCGTAGGTGGCGAGGCCCACGCGGACACCGTAGTGGAACACGCCGACGTAGCCAGGGGATGATGGCAAAATGGCGAACAGGGCCGTGGCACCCATGGCGAAGATGGCGGCCGCGAAGGGCAGATCGAGATCGAACGCTTTGAACACGAGCCAGTAGCCCACACCCCCGATCAACCACACCACCATGGACCACGCCACGGTCAGGAGTGCCGTGCGGGCCCGCCGCAACGGCGCGAGTCCGGCCGCGAAGCCGGACACGAGCTCCCCGGCGCGCCCGGCGGCCCCCAGCGGTAAGCCACTAACGCCCAAGGCCCACGTCACGAACCGCCCACTCCGCCCGGCGGCGAACGACATGAGTACGCAACCGGCGTAGACGGCAACTACCAGGCCCAGGGCAACCAGCCGCAGGCTGTCCGGTTGCACCCAATGGCCGGCTCCGAACTCATCCCGCAGTAAACGCGATGCCGGGACGGGCACCCAGACTGCCAAGAGGGCGGCGATGGTCAGAAAATCCACGGCCCGTTCGACGAAGATGGTCGCCAGTCCTTCCGCGCCGCCAGCCGGGGTCCGCGTCTCGACGAGCCATGCCCGCACCGGGTCACCGAGACGGAAGGGCAGGATGTAGCTCACGAAGTAGCCGATGGAGAGGATGGCGAACGCAGCCCGGAACCGGGGCCGCGGGCCACGCCCGAAGAGCACCTGCCAGCGCGCCGCGCGTGCGAGTTGGCCCACCACAACCACCAACGCGGCCGGGAGCAGCCATCCGTAGCTGGCGTGCCTCAACTCGGCCGCTAGCTCAGGCCAGCTCACTCCTCGCAGGGCGAAGTAAAGCGCCAGGAGACTCACACCTGTCCCTATCCATAGGCGTGGACGGCGCAGCTGGGCAATCACGGAGCGGATTATAACCATCCGCTCGATGTGCGCTACTATAGCAGTCATGGACCATGAGGCGCCGTCCCGTCAGCGCGGGGCGATGCACATTTACGAGGCGGAAACGGAGGAGCTGCTCGCCTCGCAGCACCGCGACCCGCTCCTGCGCCACCTGACCAGGATCATCGTCGAACTGGCCCGGCGCCACAAGCCTCCCGGAGCTGGTGTGAGGGCGATCGATATCGGCTGCGGCGTGGGTCGCACCGCATTGGCGTTGGCGAGCGCGGGCTATGACACCGTGGGCTTTGACCCCAGCGAACGAGTGGTTACATTGGCCAAGGAGGTGGAGCATGCGGCAGGCAATAGAGTGGCCTTCCGTGTGGGGGACGCCACCGCGCCACCACCTGACGACTGGCTGGCCGCCTTCGACCTGGCGGTCTGCTCCGAGGTGATCGAGCACGTCGAGACGCCCGAGCGGGTGTTGGACTTCGCGCGCGCGGTGTTGCGTGAAGGGGGCGTCCTGATCCTGACCACTCCCCACCGCCCGGACCTGTGGACCGTGGTGGACGACTACGCCGGTCACATCCAGCGATTCACCGTGGCGCAGCTCCGGAGCCTAATGGCAGGCTTCAAAGTGCTGGAGCTGACCACGGAGGGCTTCCCCTTCCAGCGTCTGATCATGGCTGTCTACGACCGGATGGCACAACGGAGCGGCCACACCCACGAATTCGCGCAGTATGGCAACAGCTTGACGTATCGGCTCTACACCCTCGTGATGCCGTGGCTCCTGCGAGTCGACCACCAGCTGTGTCGACTGCAGCGCGGCACGACGCTGGCGGCCGTGGCCCGCAGAGTTGCACCAGGCGGCAAGCCGGGGCGAGGCGTTTCAGCGTGACAGCGGCGAGCAGCACCTGGACCCTCGTCACCACCCTGTTGGCCCTGTCGGGCCTGGTGCTGTTCCTGATCGGAGAGACCGCGCCCACTGATGCGCAGCAGCCCTCGCCCTGGGAGTCGCTCGCGTTCTGCACCGAGCGCGTGAACTTGTCCCAAGCGGGTGTCCAGGCCGACGGCGAGAGCTTCTCTCCCTCGCTGTCCGACGACGGTCGCCTCGTGGCCTTCATCTCCCGCGCGGGCAACCTCGATCGGGGCGACACGAACCTGAACCCGGACGCCTTCGTCCACGAGCGGACCACCGGCATCACCCGCCGCATCAGCTTCTCCGTGCACCGTACCCAGGACGGCACGGTCGGAGCAGGCGACACGTTCATCTCCGGCAACGGCCGCTACGTGACCTTCGCTGCCCGCGCGAGCTACACCGCCCCCGGCGGCTCCCTGGTCTGCGGTTCCCCCGGCGCCATCCGCATGCAGGAATGCGTCCTGGTCCGGGATCTCACGACGAGCGACCTCTCGATCGTCGACGTCCGTCCGGACGGCAGCCGAGGCAACAGCTTCTCCCGCTGGCCCGCTCTCTCCTTCGACGGCCGACTCATCGCCTTCTGGTCCCACAGCCGCGACCTCGTTCCGGGCGACACCAACACCGAATGTGACGTCTTCGCCCGCGACCGCGCCGCCGGCACCACCGAGCGCGTCAGCGTGGCGTCCGACGGCTCGCAGGTCAATGGCGCGAGCGGCGACGTTGCCTTCGTCGGTGCCGATGCGGTGGCCGTTTCCCGGGACGGTCGCTTGGTCGTCTTCCCCTCCCGTGCCAGCAACCTCGTTCCCGGCGACACCAATGGCCGTATCGACGTCTTCCTCCGCAACCGCGCCTCCGGCACCACCGAGAGGGTCAGCGTTGCCAGCAACGGCTCCCAGGGAGACCGGGACTCGGTCCTCGGCGTCCGCCAGGCCGTCTCCGACGACGGCCGCTTCGTTGCCTTTTCCTCCCTCGCGTCGAACCTCGTCCCCGGCGACACCAACTCGCGCATGGACATCTTCATCCGCGACCGCGCCGCCGGTACGACAGAACGGGTGAGCGTGGCCAGCGGTGGCTCCCAGGGCAACCGCGACAGCGGCCCACTCGCTGCCATCTCGGCGGATGGACGCTTCGTCGCCTTCAACTCCGCCGCCACCAACCTGGTGCCCGGTGACACCAACGGCCGCCACGATATCTTCGTCCGCGACCGCGCCGCCGGCCGCACGGTGCGGGTCAGCGTGTCGACATCGGGACAGCAGGCCAACGGTGACAACGGCTCCGCGCTGTGGCGAGGCCTCTCCATCACCCCCGATGGCCTGACCGTCGCCTGGTCCTCAACCGCTTCGAACTTGGTGACGGGAGACACTAACGGGACCCGCGACATCTTCGTCCGCTTCCCCTGCCCGGACCAGCCGACCCCCTCGCCCACCGCCAGCCCATCGTCGACCGCCACACCGACCTCTGCGGCAACCCCAACCGCGACGGTCGAGCCCACGGCTACCCGGACGTCGAGCCCGACGCCGACGGCGGCGCCGACTCAGTTGGCCTATTGCGTCTGCGACGTCGTGCGCAAGCGCGCGCCGCCGGTGGTCATCGCCGACGCGCTGGCCAATCCGGAGCGCTACTACGGCTGGCGATACCCCCCTGATCAGGGCAAAACCCCCCGGCCGAACACTCCGCCGCTGAGGGTCCGCTCGTGCCGACAGCCCCGGTGCCCAACCCACGTCCCTGCGCGTAGCTGACACAGGGAGACCAGCCGTGGACCTCCCAAAACCCGGCCGCCCCAAAGGGTGTCGCTTCACCCGCCGGTTGCGGAGTGGTATCATGGGGCCCGCGGCTCGACGAACCGTGGGCGGCCCGAGGAAAAGCCTGCAACCCCTGCGCGGGTCTCACGACCCCGCACGCGAGCCGACCGAAGGTCTCCAGAATCAAGGAAACCTGCGGAGTGCGGTTTCGGCGCGGTCAGGAGACCTTCGCCAAGCGGCGGCGTCTGCCACCTCCTTTGCTCGAAGGGTGAACGCGATGATCAGGGAACACTCCAGACGATCGTTTCTCGGCCGCAGCGCCGTGGCGACGGCGGCTGCTTCTATGCTCGGCTTGTGGCCGGTTTCCCGCGCGGCAGGCGCCGAGCCGGCGCGTCCGACGGCCAAGGATACTTTTGGGCTCGAGCGGCAGGGCGGGAAGATCCCGGTGATCCTCGATACCGACATCGGCGGCGACATCGACGACACTTGGGCCCTGGTGATGCTGCTGAAGTCGCCCGAGTTCGACGTCAAGCTGGTCACCTCCGACTCGGGCAACGACGTCTACCGCGCCCGGCTCATCGCCAAGTTGCTCGAGGTCGCCGGCCGGACCGACGTGCCCGTCGGAATCGGATGCCTCCCGGACGACAAGCCGGGCCGGCAAAGCGCGTGGGTGGGGGATTACGATTTGTCGAAGTACCCGGGCACGGTTCACGAAGACGGCGTGGGAGCGATCATCGACACGATCCGCGCCTCGCAAGAACCGATGACGCTGATCGCCATCGGCCCGGTGCCCAACCTCCCCGAGGCGCTCCGCCGCGCCCCCGA
>CAYYVH010000186.1:0-7950 GCA_964475075.1 uncultured Anaerolineales bacterium
TGTGCCGCGGATGCGTCGCCGCCCTGTAGGTCGTCTCGCGGCAGGCGTACACCTGCCAGGCGGCGGACCTGCAGCTGCTCTCGACCCTGGCCAACCAGGTGGCGATCGCCATCACCAACGCCTTGTTGGTGGCGGAAGCCGAAAGCCGGGCCGATCAGCTCGAGGCGGTGAGCCTGACCGGCCAGCACATCGCGGCCGACCTAAACCTGGACGAGTTGCTCACCCACAGCGCGGCCGAGACCGCCCGCCTGTTCAACGTCCCCAGCGCCAGCGTCTACCTGGTTGGCGAAGATGGCGCGGTAGAGACGGCCTCCCACCACCCGCCGGGCGTCGAGACCTACCCCGCCGGCACGGTCGGTCTGAGCTGGCTCACCGAGCACCAACGGCCGTTAGCTATCCCCGACCTGCGCGACGCCAACGTGCTGCCGGACGTGTGCTTGCGCCTGATCGAGCGCGGGGTGCATTCTGTCCTCATCGTCCCTGTTGTGCACAAGGAGCAGGTGACCGGAGGCATCCTGCTGTTCGCCAGTGAAGGCCAACGCGCCTTCGATCGCGAGTCCCAGGAGTTGGCCCGTATCGTGGCCGGGCAGCTTGCCGTCGCCGTGGACAACGCCCGGCTGTATGAGGCCACCGCCGAGGCCAAGCGCCGGACCGAGGCGCTGGTGCGGCTGTCCTTCGCCGGTATCATCACCCTCGACGCCGAGGGCCGGGTGCGGCAGATCAACCCCGCCGCGGCGGAAATGCTCGGCGCACCACAGGAACAGCTCGTGGGCCAGGAGTTGGATACCGTTCTGGGGATCCGCCTGTGGGACGAAGTGGGGGGACCGCTGGCCGAGGCCGGCCACACCCGACGCGAGACGGCCCCCATGGAGCGCTCCCTACCCGCGCATGATGGCCAGCGTGAGCGCGACGTCCTGATCGGCCTCGCCCGGCTGCCGGACGGCTACCTGATCTCCATGGCTGACATCACCCAGCTCAAGGAGCTGGATCGGCTCAAGACGGAGTTGGTTGCCAATGTCAGCCACGAGCTGCGCTCGCCCCTTACCGCGATCAAGGCCTACGCCGAGCTGCTGTTGGAAGGGCTCGACCAGCAAGACGATGCGCTGCGGCGGCAATTCCTAACCGTGATCGATGCCGAGGCAGACCGCCTGAGCCAGTGCATCGGCAACCTGTTGGACCTGGCTCGCATCGAGGCCGAAGGCTATCAGCTGCGCCCTGAGCGCTTCCGGCTCAGGTCGCTCATCGAAGACACCGTCGAGGCCGTCGCCGTGCGAGCCGCCACACGCTCGATCCACATCCAGATCGAGGGTCCCGCGGAGGAAACGTGGCTGGTGGCTGACCGGCACATCCTGTTCAGCATGTTGAAGAACCTCGTCGACAACGCCGCCAAGTTCGGCCCGGAGAACAGTCGTGTCATCGTGCGCTCGTCGCGCGAGTCCGACGGCCTGTTCATCTCTGTTCAGGATTCCGGGCCTGGCATAGCAACCGAGCAATTGCCCCACATCTTCGAGAAGTTCTACCGAGTACAGTCCGCCACTCATTCGGGTATCGAGGGCTCCGGTTTGGGCCTGGTGATCGCGCGCCAGGCGGCACAGGCCCACGGAGGTGACATCTCGGTGCGGAGCGAGGTGGGCCAGGGAACCACGTTCACCGTACGTCTGCCGGCCAGCCTGATCGACGATTCGATCGGGCAGGGGCACACAGCGCGCACGGCCGCGTGAAGGGAGACGACCAATGTGGAACAACCACGACACGAGCCTGTTGCTCATCGACGACGACGCCAGGTTGACGGAGGCTATCGCCCGTTATCTGCGCCACGGTGGGTACGCCGTGGAGACCGCACCCAACGGGCGGTGCGGGCTCCAGCGCTTCCGCCAGGAACAACCAGACCTCATCGTGCTTGACGTCATGATGCCCGGGATGGACGGTTGGGAGGTCTGCCGTCGCCTGCGCGAGACCTCCCGCGTGCCGATCATCATGCTGACGGCTCGGGCGAGTGAGTCGGACCGAGTATTGGGCCTGCGCATGGGCGCCGACGACTACGTTGACAAGCCATTCAGCCTGAAGGAGCTGGAGGCACGCATCGAGGCCGTCTTGCGCCGCGCATATATGGTGCCGCCCGTGGAGGACAACGTCCTCTACGACGACGGGACCCTCCGCCTCGAGATGAACGGCATGCAGGTAATCGGCAACGGCGAGGCCATCAACCTTACGGCCACGGAACGCCGCCTCCTGTTCACACTGGCCGAGCGGGCCGGCAACGTGCTCACGCCGTCGCAGATCCTGCACCAGGTATGGGGGCCGGAATACGACGGTCAAGCGGATTACGTGAAGCTGTACATCTGGCGCCTGCGCCAGAAGGTGGAGCCCGACCCCACCGAGCCCATCTACATCCTGACCGAGCGGGGCCAGGGCTACCGCTTCGCCCCCGCGCTCGAGTTGGCGACAGCCGATCTCATTGTGAGCGAGTAGGGGGCGTTTCAGCCCCAAGGGCGACCCCTCAGAAGCGCTGTGGGCCAGCGTTACCCGCGCCGGCGGTCTCGTCTACGGCATCCCGCGCTGTTCGTCCAGATCGAATTCCCAGTAGCCGGGGCCCGTGCCCTCCGCGAAGAAGGCAGCGTTGACCTTCGTCATGTGCTCCTGGTCCGCCGGCACCTCGAAGTCCGGGAAGATCGCCTCGGGCGGGCACACGGGCACGCAGGCCCCGCAGTCGATGCAGACGTCCGGATCGATGTAGAAGAGCGGCCAGTCGGCATGATCGGGATCGCCCTTCCTGCCCGGTACGATGCAATCGACCGGGCATACTTCGACGCAGTCACCCTCGCGGGTACATAGCTCCGTAATCACGTAGGTCATCGGATACCTCCTTAAATGGATGATGAAATGATCTGAAAGATCGCATCGGCACCTGCGGCTCAGCCTTCACGGGCGAACCGGACCGCCTCCTCCCCGCCTGGCGAAGCAAACGCCACGAAGGGCGGCTGCCCCTCTTCCGGCCACAGCCGCGGCAAGATCGCCGGCACGTCGGGCACCAGGTCCAGCGCCTCCACATCGGACGGTGATAACCAATGGAGCGTCCCCTCACGCGAGGCCTCCACCGCGTCACCATCAGCCTCGGCGGTGAAGACAATCACCAGCACGCCCTCCGGGGCGTCCTCGTCCGAGGCGTGGATCAATCCCGCGAGCCGCAGCTGACGCACGCGCAGGCCGGTCTCCTCGAAGACCTCGCGGCGGGCCGAATCGGCAAGATCCTCCCCGGCCTCGACGTGACCGCCTACGCCGTTGTAGCAGCCCGGCCAAATCCGGGACTCACTGGCCCGTCGCAGCAGGAGAAGGCGATCGCCACACCGGACGAAGACGAGGCTCCTCGGTACAACACGGTAGCGACCGGCTTCGATGCCCTGCGTGTCCACGGTCATCAGTATAGCTAACGCTGCAGCACCCGCCATGACCTGCGTCAGGTGCGCGCGAGCGCGCGTAGGGCGGCGAGGATCCGCTCCTCCAGATCGGCGTCGGGTCCCACTCCCGCCTGCGCCAGAGCCCGACGGGCCTCACCGACGGAGTAGCCGAGCGCCGTCAGCGCGGCCACCGCATCGGCCTCCTCGCTCGCCGGGACCACCCCTGGGGGCAGCCCGGCCGCCACACCGAGCGCCTCCAGGCGCCCCTTGAGATCCAGCACCATCCGCTGAGCGGTCTTGCGGCCCACTCCCGGGACCTGCGTGAGCAGCGCGATGTCCTCCAAGACAATGGCCTGCTGCACCGTCACGGCGTCGAAGGCGGACAGGATGGCCAACGCCAGGCGCGGTCCGATGCCCGACACGCCGAGCAACAGCCGGAACAGAGCCAGGCTGGCCTCATCGGCGGCACCGAACAACGCGAGCTCGTTCTCACGGACGTGGAGGTGGGTGTGGATCGTCACGTTCGCGTCGCCCGGTCTGATGTCGGCCAGGACCGGTGAGGGCACGTAGATCCGGTAGCACACGCCGCCAACGTCGAGGACGATCGCATCCTCCTCGATGGTAAGCACGCGACCGTGGAGGCGGGCAATCATGGCCCGGCATTATAGAGGCCAACGCCGCACATGGGAAAACCGTCCCCCACCGGCGGCCCAGAATCGGGGCCCGAATCCTTAAAAAGACCTTGACGCGCGCCGTCCCCACGTGATATAATGTCCGCTGCCCCGGAGCGCCCTGCAAGAGCGCAGGCCATTGACGTATCCGCTGTCAACCGCCTTCTGTGCCGGAGCCTGGCCAAGCCAGCAGCAACAGACGCCATCACCATAGTTCTACGCAAAGCATGTCACATCTGCCCTCGGAGACTGAAGGAAGTAGACTGAATTGACGCTTGAGCAGGATGTCCAGGCGACCATTTCCGAGGCTCTCCAACAACTCATCCTCCTGGGTCGTGAAAAGGGCTTCGTCACCCTCCGGGACGTGCTGGACCGCCTGCCCGAGGTGGAGGATGATCCCGCCCTCTTGGAGCTCATCGCCGGTCGCCTCGAAGGGGCGGACATCGAGGTAGACGGCAGTGACGAGGCACTGTCCGAAGAAGCCGCGATTGACGACCTCGTCGACACCAGGCCGGTGTGCCTCGACGGCATCGACAGCGACGACACGATCAGCCTCTACTTCCGCGAGGTCGGCTCGGTGCCGCTGCTCGCCCGGGAGGAGGAGGTTGCGTTGGCCAAGCGCATCGAGCGGGGCGTCGGCGCGCAAAGCGGGCTGCTCGGGTGCGGCCTGAGCCCCGACTCCCACCGGCAACTGCAGCAGGATTGGCTTGACGGGCAGGCCGCGTGGGACCACCTCGTCAAGGCCAACAGCCGGCTCGTGATCAGCATGGCCAAGAAGTACCGTGGCCAAGGAGTGCCGTTCCTGGACCTGATCCAAGAGGGGAACGTTGGCCTCATGAAGGCGGCGGACAAGTTCGACTACGGCCGCGGCTACAAGTTCAGCACCTACGCCACGTGGTGGATCCGCCAAGCCATCACCCGCGCCCTGGCCAACCAGGGCCGCACCATCCGCGTGCCGGTCCACATGAGCGATCGCATTCGCAAGCTGTTCGCGATTTCGCAGGCCATGGAACAGGATCTGGGGCGGAGGCCGACGCCGGCGGAGATCGCGCGCCGGATGGACGTGCCGGAGCTCAAGGTGCGCCAGATGCTCCGGGTGTCGCGCCGGAGTCTCTCCCTGGAGAAGCCTGTCGGGTCGGAGAAGGACTCGGAGCTCGGCCACTTCATCGAGGACGATCAGGCGCCTGATCCGCTGGAGGGGGCGGCCTACCAGCTCCTGCAGCAGGATCTGGAGGACCTCCTGCAGTGCCTGACGGCTCGCGAGGCGCGCATCGTGCGCCTGCGGTTCGGTTTGGACAACGGACGTCCGCATACGCTCAAAGAGGTCGGAAAGAAGTTCAATCTGACCCGTGAGCGCATCCGCCAGATCGAGCAGGAAGCGCTGCACAAGCTCCGGCATCCCCGTCGCCGCGCACGGCTGATCAACTACCTGCAGTAGCGGAATCGTCCGCGGGTTCGGGGCGACCCGGCGGTACTATGGCCGCGACCTTCCGCTCAAGCCGCGCGATGCGGTGGTCCAACTCGGCGAGGGCCCTCTTGCGCCCGCGGTAGGGATGGAGGCGTCTTGCCTCGACCGCGGCGCGCGCCTGCTGCGCCAGCTCCAACGCCCGTGCTGGTTCGCGGACCGGGGCACGGTGCTCGTGGTATTTGGCCAGCTCCTCGAACGGGAAGAGCCGACGCGGGCGGTCTTCGGCCACCATGGTCGACCAGACGTCCACGGCACGTTCCCAGTCCCCGGCCCGTTTTGCAGCCAGGGCTAGGAAGCGCCGCGCCTCTTCGTCCTCCGGTGCCGCTAGACCGCGCGCCAGCGCGGCCTCGTAGGCCGCCACTGTCCGGGCGTGGTCGCGGTTGGCGTCGTACTCCCGCGCCAGGCTCAGCCAGTCCTGAGCCTCCTCCAGCACAGCTTCGGGCTCACCATAGGCACGGGCCAGGCGTGCCAACAGGGTCAACATCGACCAAATGTCTACCGCGTTGTGCTGGAACACCGGGGCCAGGGGCCGGGCGTCGCCATCGCGCTGATACAGGAAATAGCGCTTCGGAATCAACGCGCCAGGCACGTCGCCGGTACGCGCCACGCCCAGGATATGGGTCTCCAGCGCGCCAAGCGCACAGCTGGGCAGGCGCCGGCGCCAAAGACGGCGGGCGACGGGCAGAAGGTCCAGGTGGGGGACCGTGGCCAGGGGGACGTCCAGCTTGTGTAGGCGGTAGCGCACCGCGAGCAGCGGCATGTCGAACGACCGACCGTTGAAGGTGACCAGCGCCGTGCAGTCGGCCACCCAGTCGGCCATCTCGGCCAGTTGCGCCCGTTCCTGCGATGGATCGTCCATGAAGAACTGTCCCACCCGGAACGTGGGCCCATCGAACCGCCCGACACCGATCAGGAAGGCGTACGTACCCGTACCGGTAGAGAGCCCGGTCGTTTCAGTGTCCAGGAAGGCCGTGCGGGCCAGATCCAGCTCGGCGAGTTGAGGGTCCCTCGCCAGTCCGGCCAGGCTGACGGTACAGGCGTCCAGGACGGCGGACAGGGGCTCGTGGCCGTGGGTATCGGCGGCCGCCCGTTGCACGATGCTGCGGTAGCAGCGCCCGTGGGCATTCTCCAGCCACTTGCCGGGCACGACCGTCTCGATGGACAGGGCGTTCGGCAGGCGCCGAGTTGCCTGCGTGTCCGGACCGTTGGCCACGCCCACGGAGACGCCGAGCCGGGCCAGGCGGTCCATGAGTTTGGGGTTGGTGCGCGGTACGGATGGTTGTGCCACGGCCGGTGATTGTAGCACGGACCCATCACGCCGGCAGGGTCGGGGAACCCCGTCCTTACCGCACCGCTACCCGATCGGCAAACCGGGTCAGCGTCTTCTCGCCGATTCCGGACACCGCCAGCAGGTCCTCTGGCCGGCGGAACGGGCCATGGGCCTGCCGATGGGCCACGATGCGGGCCGCCAGCGCAGGGCCCACGCCCGGCAGAGCCTCCAACTCGAGGGCGGTAGCCGTGTTGACGTTGATCCGGCCGGCTGATCCGACGGATCCCCCGCCGGATGATGGCGCCGCTCCCCCACCCACCGACCCGTCTGCCCCCAAGCCGCTCCCACCACTCACCCCGGGTGGCGGGCCAGCCATCTCGCCATCGGCCGGCACGTGGAGCTGCTGGCCGTCGGCCAGCCGGGCTGCCAGGTTCACGCCGTCCCGGTCCGCACCGGAGGCAAAGCCCCCGGCCGCCACGACGGCATCCCGCGCCCGGGAACCCATCGGTAGCACAACCACGTCGGGCGTTTCCACCGCACCCGAAACGTATACGTGCAACAGAACCGCGGTCGCCGTGGGTGCTGGCGTGCTGGTCGGCGGCGGCTCGATTCGCACCGCGGTGGCACGCGGGTCACGGAGCTGCCACACAATGACGCCCAGCGCCGTCAGGTTCAAGAGCACCACCGTGAGGTAACCGCGGTACGGTGCCAACACCTGCATACGACCAGTGTAAAACCTAACGCAGACGATGTACATCCCCCAGGCGCCATCTTCGCGCCACGAATGCGACAACCCGCCGGCCGAGTCGCGAACGCCAGCGGTACAACATCCCCGCCCAAGGCAAGCCCACCGGCTGTCGCCATCCTCGTCCGCTTCCGGATCAAGCCGACTGATAGCTGATAGCCGATAGACCAAGCCAGAACAACCGCCCAACCGGTGATGCAATCCACCAGTAGCTTCTTGCAGCACGTGTGCGTTAAGATTAAGGACATAAGCCAGCCAAGAACGACAACCTCCCGGAAAGGAGTCCTGGCGATGCGCTCAAGCGCCAGACGACACAGCCTGATAAAAATGCTGTCGGCCATCGCGCTGATCGGAACCCTCACGCTTTCCGCGGCCGCGGCGCGCTCGGCCGCGGCACC
>CAYYVH010000187.1:0-7912 GCA_964475075.1 uncultured Anaerolineales bacterium
TCTGTACGGGCGGGCGCCAGAGCTCGGAGATGTGGCTGGTGGTGATTCGAAGCGCGTTCGTTCCCGCGCTCACGGAGAACAACCCCTACCAGCGGGAACTGGCCCGGCATCTGGCCCAACAGGATGTCCAGGTCGTGCTGCCGGGACCTGGGTTTCTCTTCCTGCCCGAGCTCCTCCGTGGGGGAAGGCCGGACGTCCTGCACCTGCACTGGCTGCATCCCTTCTTCGTCTCTACGTGTGCCCTCAAGTCCGTAACGAAGCTTGCGACGTTCGTAAGTCAGCTGATCGTGCTGGCGCTGTCCGGCACCAAGATCGTGTGGACGGTCCATAACCTGAGGCACCACGAGGACGAGCACCGGACCATCGACCGATTGATCAGCCTGATCGTTGCCCGCGTCGCGCGCGGGATAATCGTCCACTGCGAGGCCGCGAAAACCGCGGTCGTCACGGAGTATGGCCTGCGGGACGGGGCCAAGGTCTTCGTCGTACCTCACGGTAACTACACCGGCTCGTATGCCGACAACGTTGATCGGGCAACCGCGCGCCGGATCCTGGGAGTTCCCGAGTCGACCTTGGTGCTGCTGGTCCTCGGCCGTCTCCGGCCCTACAAGGGCGTGCTGCGGTTGATCGAAGCCTTCAAGCGGCAGGTCCACGGCGACGCGGTTCTGCTGATCGCCGGGAGCGCGGTGGACGAGGCGCTGGCGGAGCGCGTGCGCCGAGCGGCTTCGGAGCACGACGGTGTCACGTTCGTTCCCGGCTTTGTGCCAGAAGACCGCGTGCAGGTATTCATGAACGCCAGCGACGTGGCTGTGTGTCCGTACGAGCGTATTCTGACCTCCGGCGCGGTCGTCCTGGCCATGTCGTTCGGGAAAGCGTGCATCGCGCCGCGCATGGGTTGCGTCGACGAGATACTCGATGAGGAAGGGGCCTTCCTGTATGACCCCGAGGAGCCGGGTGGTCTGGCAAGAGCGATTTCGGAGGCGATACGGCGCAGCCCCGACCTTCAGCGCATGGGTGAGCATAATCGACATAAGGTTGAGCAGTGGGGTTGGGACGTTGTCGCTCGGATGACGAACCGTGTGTATTCTGCCGCACTCGGTCTGTGAGTTGGCTGCTCAGACAGGCTCCAACACAATCGAGCCGTGGGGCAATCGTCGGGGGGAGGTGGGCGTTGGATAGCGCCAGCATAGGGCTGCGAGCGGAGACCCGCCGGCCGTTCGTGTCGGTGATTGTGCCAGTTTACGAGGACATGGGTCGACTGGCCCTGTGCCTGGCAGCCCTCGATTGTCAGTCCTATCCGTCCGATCGATACGAAGTCGTCGTCGTAGACAATGCCTCGGATGAGGACATCGGCTCGGTCGTGTCTGGATTCGTTCAGGCGCGAATGATCGTTGAGAACCGGCCCGGTTCGTACGCCGCCAGAAACAGGGGCGCAGGGGCGGCGCATGGCGAAATCATCGCGTTTACCGATGCGGACTGTATCCCTGCTCCCGACTGGGTGGAACGGGGAGTGGAGAGCTTGTCGGGTGCCGAGGGCGGTGACGTGGTGGCCGGCAGGGTGGATGTGTTCTTTTGCGACCCTGATCATCCTACGGCGGTGGAGCAATACGACAGCGTGGTGAACTTGCGTCAGGAGCAGCTCGTCGCGCGGCACGGTTTCGGGGTCACCGCGAATCTAATCATGTCCAGGGCGGTCTTCGAACGAGTGGGCCCGTTCGACGATCGGCTGAAGTCGACTGGCGACGCCGAATGGTGTTGGCGTGCGACGAGGGCGGGCTTCGCCCTCCGCTATGCCGAATCTGCAGTCGTATCGCACCCGGCACGGCGTACGTTAGGCGAGATCCGGCGCAAGGCGACCCGGTTGGCCGGGGGCCGCCACGACCTGAGCCAGGTCGAAGGTGGTCGGCCTGGCATGCGGATCAAGGGCTTTTTCTTCGGCCTTCTCCCTCCCCTGAGGGGCATCGCACTGGTGTTGTCGTCGGACGAGCGCGGCATCACGATGAAGTTGCGCGTCATCCTGGTGATGGTCCTCGTCAAGTACACGATCGCCTGGGAGCGCCTCAGACTCCTGGTGTGGGGTGAGTCCAGGCGGCGGTGAAAGCCCGCCTGAACGTAGGGTAGGCGGCCAAGGGCCGACCGGATTTCATACTCTCGGCAGTGAGTCCACCCAGCTATCGTCGGGCGCGTAGCCAAGCTCGATCAGCGACTGTCCGGCGAAGTCGAGGAATGCCTCGCCGGCACGGCGCGTGAAGTGGTTCTTCCAGTCCCCGGCGATGCCCTTGCGCAGGAACGAGCTGCGGTCCTCCTGACCGGGTCGGCGACCGGTCATCGTATTGAACTGGTATCGGCGTGCTACCTCGACGACCTCTGCCGGCTCAATGTCGAGCGCCAGGTGGTCCGCGATGCGCGTGAGCTCGCCGGCGGAGTCCTCCAGCAGTCGCTCGTAGCGCACCTCGAGGACACCGGGGCGCGACCGCCATTCGGCGACGTGCGCCGGCCACGGCAGGAAGCGCCGGTTGCCCGATCGGCGCAGGATTCCGCCGAAGGGATGGTCTGTGAGGCTGCGGATGAAGGCTGGCAGGTTACCCCGCACGTCGTCGAGCTCGTAGCCCAACCCGAGGATCCTGCGGAAGTAGCGGTCCGCGTGTCGGAACTTCGGGGTGGCCAGCAGCTGGTCGCGCAAGTGGTAGAAGTAGAGCGAGACGATGACGTCCCGGCCGTCGCGGACGACGTAGACGGCGGGTCGCAGGTGCCGCGTGTGTTGCCAGTGGTTGTGCACGACCGGCGGCAGCGGGTGGCCGCGACGCGCAGCGGACTGCTCAACCATCGCGATCGCCATCCGCCTGACCCAGCTCCCGCCCGACTTTGGGAACTCCATGACGTAGCACGACGAATGAGCGATGCCCATCCGATGGGCTTCCTCGACGAGTCGGTTGCGAGCGATCTTGGCGAAGCCTCGCGGAGAGGAGATGTGCACGGGGAACCTCGTGAGCGCGTCTCGTGAAGACGCGCCAATGATACAGTGGGCCCCGCCGGTTGTCATCATTCTGCATTACGTTCAAAGCCGCCTTGCCGACTTCGTGAAGAGCCTGTACATTACCGGCGTCGGTGAGTTCCATTATGATCGGTCATGGGTGGAGGCTGATGAGTACGATCGCGCTACACGGGTTCTACGGGCAGGGCAACCTGGGAGATGAGGCGATCCTGACGGCATTCCTCCGGGAGTTCGGTCGGTTTCCGAACGTGGAAGCAGTTGTGTTTTCTACCAGACCGGATGAGGTGTCAAGAGCTCACAACGTGAAGAGCGTGAGCTCGACCGGCATCGGTTCCGCGATGGGGAGGCGGATGCAGATCGGGGCGAGTGACCTGTTCGTTCTGGGAGGGGGCGCTCTATTGAAGGACTTCGGTCCGGATTCCTCGAGCCTCGAGGGCTGGTTGAAGCTGCTCCGGCAAGCCAAGGGGCGCAAGAAGAAGACCGCGCTGGGTGCGGTCGGCGTCGAGAACATCCGTTACGACGAATCGAAGGTTGCGCTCCGGGATGCGCTGGCGGGTGTGGATCTCCTGGCCGTGCGAGACGAGCACTCCAAACAGGTCCTGCAAGACATCGGCGTCGAGAACGAGGTGCGGGTTGCCTCCGACCCGTCCGTGCTGTTGGCGAGGCCGAGAACTCGGACGGCGGCCGACGGCCTGGAGGCCCCGAGTATCATCGTCAACGTTCGGCACTGGTTCGCCAAGGGTTGGCAGATCGAGGATGAACAACTCAACGAGCGCTTCATCGAGGCCCTGGGGGGAGCACTGGACGACATCGTGGCGAGGCATTCGGCTAAGATCGAGTTCGTGCCGCTCCGGATTGAAGTGCGCGACGACGACAGAGCAGCTGCCGAACAGGTCATGTCGCACGTGACGCAGAAGCGGAACGTGTCGATCCGTCCGACCGTTCCCACGGTTGGTGAGTTCATCGGGATGCTGAATCGGTGCTCGATGGTCGTGGGCATGCGACTGCACGCGCTGATTCTCGCTTCGGCGGTCGGCGTACCAGTCGTGGGTCTGGAGTATGCGCCCAAGGTCGGAGCGTACTTGGACAGCATCCACCAACGCGACTTCGCCGTGGACCTGACCAAGGTGACACGCGACCAGCTGGTGGCGGCGGTCGACGATACGCTGGGCAACTACGACGATCGCTGCAAGGCAACGCTCCGGGCCGTCTCGGAGCTGCAGTCTCTGGCTAGGAACTGCATAACGGATCTCGTGAAACTCGCTGGGTAGAGAGAGGATCGACCTGTGCACTTCCGACTCGCGGCAACGAGCCTTTTAGCGTACGCCGTGATGCTCCTCGCCGTGCCCCAACCAGCCTCGGCGCGAGTCGTCCGTGTCACGAATGTCGCGGAGCTCCGAGCGGCCATCGATCGCGCCCAGCCGGGGGACGAGATCGTGCTCGCCCGCGGCGAGTATCAGATGCGTGACGACCTGGTGTGCGATACAGCAGGCACGGCGGAGCGCCCCATAGTGGTCCGGTCCGAGGAGCTGTTGGGCGCGCACATTCGGTTCGATGCGATCCAAGGGTTCTACGTGCCCGCGCCGCATTGGGTGTTCGAGGACATGGACATCGAGGGGGTCTGCGCTGACGACTCGCAGTGCGAGCATGCTTTCCACATCGTCGGCCGCGCGGACTTCACGGTCGTTCGCGGCAACCGCATGCGGGAGTACAACGCGCAGATCAAGGGCAACGGCGCGCCGGTTGGTCAGGGCGGGGCGATGATCTGGCCGAACGACGTCCTGATCGAGTACAACGAGCTCTCGAATTCGCGGCCGCGGAACACCGGCAACCCCGTGACGCCGATCGACGTTGTGGGAGGCCGTCGGTGGGTGGTGCGCGGCAACTTCATCCACGACCACGCCAAGGGGCAGGGCGACGGAATAAGCTATGCCGCTTTCTTCAAGGGCAACTCGCGAGACGGGATCTTCGAGCGCAACCTTGTGGCCTGCGAGCTGCTGCACCGAGGGCGGATCCGCTTGGGGCTGTCGTTTGGCGGCGGCGGCTCGCAGCCGGGCCGAATCTGCGAGGACGGCGTGTGTTCGCCGGAGCACCAAAACGGCATCATGCGGAACAACATCATCGTGAACTGCCCGGCCGACGTCGGGATCTACCTGAACGAGGCGCAGGACGCCAAGATCTACAACAACACGTTGTACAACAACAGCGGGATCGACGTGCGTTTCCGGGCCAGCACGGTAGATCTGCGCAACAACCTGATGTCAGGGCGCATACGCAACCGGGATGGTGGAACGAGCACGAAGGGCTCGAACCTGGAACAGGTTTCGTCGCAGGACTTCAGGCGCTGGTTCGTGGACCCGGACAGCGGCGATTTCCGACTGGCGGGCGGGTCCGGATCGCAGATCGTGGACCGGGGTGAAAACCTGACGGATGTCGTGGATGACTTCTGTGGCCATCCGCGGGACGACGGCGCCGCGGATATCGGCGCCGTTGAGTACGGTCAGGAAGAATGCGACACGCGGCGGCCGGCAAGGGCAAACCCGGTTGCCTCGCCGCAACCATCGCCGACACGGCCCCCCGCAACGCGCACGCCGACGCCGAACCCCTCCGCGACGGTCACCGCCACTCCCACCGACACGCCCGTTTCTAACCCGCCTCGCCTCCTGTACTTACCCTGGGTCCAGGCAGGCTAGTACACGCTGACGCAAAACCACAGACATCCCGCCCGCGTCTGAATCCCCTGGCCTGGACTTCGTGTAGTGATCTGACTACACAAACAACAACCCAAACACCACAACCAAACAGCGGGGAAACACGCACCGCAGGTCGTTTACATGACGCAAGCCGCAGACAGCACGGCGCCAGAACCCAGCAGCAAGAAAGAACAGTACGAGCTACCGCGGCCGGACGGTCGCCACGCCCGGATCACGTGCGCTCCGAACGGCCGCGACGAGGATGGCAACCAAGATGAGCGACGCCGACAGGTTGAACCCTACGCCGATCCAGGTGACGGTCAGGAGAGGAAGCAGCCCAAGGAGGCGGTACGCGAAGAGCGGGGCCAGAAGGCCACGCACGCCGGTGAGAAAGGTGTGTACGGCCATATAATCGGCCGTGCGCCGCGGGGGAGCATATTTCGTGACCCACAGGTTCCAGGTCACCATCCCGCCGCCCTGGGCCACACCCATGAGAAGGCTGCCGACAACTTGCCGCATCAGGGAAGGCCCGAAGAACACGACGACGCTGGCAGCGAAGATCATGTTGAGGACCAAGCGCAGGACGGGAAAGCGAACGCGGTCGAACAGGCGGCCCCACATCAGTGTCGTCACCAGGGCCGTCGCCTGCGGCAGCACGGCGGTGACCACCAGCACGACGCGCGCCGAGTACGCCGGTCCATAGTCGCCCGACGCCAGGTACTCCGTACGCAGCGGCAGCGTCGACAGGTTCCCGATACCCACCAGGAACCAGGACAGGCTGAGCGCACCGAATAGGGGATGCTGCCACAACAGCGCGAGCACGCCCAGGGGATTGCGCGCGTGCGCGCCGAGACTCCGACTCGGGGTGCGCAGGCTAGCCAACGCCGCGGCGAGAAGCAGCAGGGCCAGGACGATGATGGCCGGCCGAAAGCGACCCGCGTCATCTCCGAGGTAGAGTGCGATAAGAAACGTGCTCGCGATACCGGCGGCTACGGCTGTCCCATTCGCCTGGCTGAAAAACCGGCCGCGCATCATGCTGGGCACGTTCTGCCGCCAGATCGCGGTGACGAGCGGTGTGGCCGAGCTGACCAAGGGAACCCCGACGAGGGCACCGAACAGAAATCCGCCGAACGCAGGGCTGAGACCCGCAACCGCGAAGGCCAGCCCCGCCAGGCCCAGCAGGAGCGCAAGGCCCCGGCTGGCGGTCAGCCGGCACCGTGCGACCAGATTGATGACGATCGGCGAGGCCAGCAACCCGATGAAGACGGACCCTACCAAGAAGGCCTTGGCGGTGCTGCCGGCATCGAAGTGCTGGATCGCCACCAGCAGCAGCACTCCGCTGCCCTGGGCGGCGACCTGCGCCGGCCGCGCCAGCGCCATGCGCAGGCTGTCCCAGCGCACGGCATCTCGCAACCGTGATCCGCGTACGGCGATAGAAGGCCTCCTGAGGGCGTCCTGGCCAGACAGCGACAAGCGCAGCTCCATCGTCCCGACGGTGCTGCGCTCTGTCGACATTAGGCCAACCAGGCCCCGAGGTCCTCCGGGCTCCCCGGAAACAAGCTACCACATGTCCCGCAGCGGATGACGCTGCTTTCCCGTCACCTTGCGGCGGCGAGTACCGACTCGCGAGGGCACGTACGCCTGTGGCGCGAACGCCTCAGGGCTCGTGCTTGGCGATCAGCGGCGATGCCGGGATCTGTCCGGATGCCTTTTCAGATATCCGGTCGCCCGTGGCTGTCTCAGTCAGCTTCCCGAGGGAGGCTGGCAATCGACGGTCAACGGTTCACCCAACATCGGCAGCGTATCGCGTCCGCGGGATTTCTGGTCCGGAGACCAGAGGTGGTGACTTGTTAATCGGGGTCCGTATGACTCTCGGAACCTGGTAACAACTAGTATACGCCCTGGTCCCCCGAGTGTCAAGGGTTTTTCCTTAAAGTTCGGGGCAGAGTTAAGCACAATCTGGGCCGCAATCATCACGCGACGTCCACCGATCGTCCACCAATCATCCACAGGTTATCCCCACGCGTGCCCGGTGGCGGCGTTTGGGATGTCCACGGAAATGGCCCCGGATGATCTGCATCACCCGGGGCCACGTTCGTAGTGGAGATGGCCGGAATCGAACCGGCGTCCGAAGAGTTCACCCACGGATATCCTACAAGCTTAGTCGGGCTTGCCAAGGGTCTCGCGCGCTTCTATCTCACCCGACCCACGCGGGCGCTAAAAG
>CAYYVH010000188.1:0-7911 GCA_964475075.1 uncultured Anaerolineales bacterium
TGCTCATGGGCCGCATCGTGCTCATCCGTCGGTACAGCCCCATGGAGTGGCACGCCTACTGGCAAAGGCGGCTGAACCTGCGAGACCGATGTACCATCCGCCTCGTCCGGTTCGAGAGCTTGCCCTTCGACGCGTGACGCCATCGACTCATCGACCTCTGCCCCGGCCCTGTCAGGCCCGTCGTCCTGGAGCGCAGCTGGTGTCAATGGCGGCGTAAGCCGAGTTCACGTCCCTTGACGCCAGCGAGCACCAGGACCAGCCTGGCCTACAGGAGCCGGGGCAATCCTGCAGGTGCCTCTCCGCACCCTCGCGACCGGCAACCCGGCGGCGCACCCAACGCGGCTCTGAGGGCTGTCCGTCTGAGAGAAATCAAGACTTTGGGACGGTCTCAATGGGGTTGTCCGTGGCTCCCACGATCGGGTTGATGCCGCGGGTCGAGGCCAGCACGACGATGAGCGGATCCGGGAGGCCATCGACGGGTACGTCCATGAACACGTCCCACTGATCCCGCAGCAGCGTGATGCCCTGTCGCGACAGATCGCTCCGGCGCACATACTGACTCCACTCGATGCGTGGCGATCGCGAGGGGTCGAGCCAGCTCAGCACCTCACGCTCCGCTTCGACCCGGCTCACGCCCGTGACGAGCGGCTCGGGCCGGTCGGTAGGCGTCGGGGACGGCGTGGGGCTCGTGAGCGCCCGCGGCGCCTTCTCGGTGAGGCGCGCGACCAATCGCGTGATGTGCGTGGCATCCGGCGTAGGCATTGTTGTCGGTGGCGGCGGCGTGGCCATCGGGCGGCAGGCGGACGCCATTGCCATGTAGAGGAGTGGGACCACGCGCAGCGGGGACATGTGACCGCGCCATGTTCAGGGCGCATAGCTGACTGCCTGCCAATGTGTCAGGCAGTCAGTACCACTGGGTCAACTCGGTCAGCGACAACGAACTTCACGACCGATATCCATGTAGATTCGCCTGAGATCATCACCGCGCTCGGTCTCGAAGTATTGATGTGGCGCGGACGCTATGGCCCGCAATAATTGGTCGTTGATCCCGTCGGGTACACCCGGCGCTGCGCGGCGACCAAATCCAACTGCAAAGATGGTGATTCCAAGAGCTTTAGCCCGTTGCGCCTCGGCCAGTACAGTATCCTCCTGCGATCCACCAGCCGTTGGCGTTGGCACGCCATTCGGCAAACCATCGGTAAACAACACCAGACCACGTTCTCGTTCTGACACAGGCATCCCCTTGGTCAGAGCATCGGTGCCCGATGCAAGCGCAAGGTCCAGACGCGTGCCCTCGCGAACACGCTCCGACAACCGAGTCACGGCGCTATCGATAACAGTCACATCACTCGTGAGCTCCTGCTCAACCCAGCTCCGATAATTGAAACCCACAATGCCGACTCGAATTCGGTCTGCCCGAGATGTATTCGCCGAGCTGAGCGCCTGCACGAACTGAATTACCGCGTCCTGAAGCTCCGTCAGCTTCGACCGCCCCGACTCCGTTATGCGCAACATGCTCGTGGAAAGGTCGACAACAAGCACGATGTCCACACCTGAATCTTGGACGTAGCATTCATCGGCGAGCGCGGCAGGCAAGTACAGATGATGATGCTCCGATGCGCCCGACGGCGTGGCCGAAGGAGTCCACGTTGGCGTTAGCGTCGTGGGCGACGGCGACGGCGACGGTGTTGGGGCTGGTGTTGGCGTCTCGGGTACGACCTTGACACAGGCGGCCTCAATATCACCTGTGTGTTCGTCGTCATTCGAGATCCACTCCTTCCCGTCTGCTGGGCCGCTCAAGTCTCCGGACCCGGTGTCGTACCACTTCAGGGCCTCCGCCGCGCCGGAGTGGCCGGGTGCAGGCAGGGCCGCGCCGGCGACGACCAGTCGGCCAATCGAGTCGAGGATGGCCAGCGGGCCAACGTTGACTTCCGATGCCAGTACCCGGCCCTCACTCGACAAGTCGTCGTCAAGAAAGTCCGAGTCGCTGTCCATGACCCAGAGTGACTCAGATCTCTTGGACAAGCGCAGCACATCGCCGTAAGGGAGTGCACGAGGAAAGGCCCGATAGTAGTTTGCATCGAGAAGACCGACGTACATGTTACCTGCTACATCAAAGTCGATGTCCGACAGAATCGGATAGCTGATTTCCGTTCCATTAACGCTCGAACTACTTTCGACAAAGCCCCAGGATCGCCATCTTGGGGTCCTCGCGTAGTCCAGGTCGATCGATGCTACTCTCTCGGCTTCGGTGCCGTCGAAACGTGTTCGATACACATAGCCGCGAACCGGCCCTCCGGAACTTGAGTAACGGTAGCCCGAATCGACAACACCCTGATATACGTACTCGCCTCGGACACCCAATCCAAAGAGTATGCTGTCCTCAAACCAGGATTCAGCACGGGCGGGGCTTGGAATGACGGCCATCTCCGTGGCATCTTCCACCGACAGCACATAAACCTGGCGGTCGTAGGAATTTGCTGCAAACAGCAGTTTGCCGTCGCCGGCCATGTCCAGGTCGCCGAGTCCGAGACGACCAACGTCGCGGTCGAGCGGGCGTGCGGCGTCGAGGGTGCCAGCCGCCAGTGTGGTCCAGTCGTCTACGGCACGACCGAGTACACGGATGCGGTAGATACCGCCCAGACCCAGCGGACCAAGCGCCATGTCGCCTTGCGCCACCGCGCCCACGTAGGCCACCTCGTGGCGCGAATCGAACGCTACGCCATGAACGGTGCCGACTCTGGGCCTTCGAGCCAAGGCGACGAGGTTGCCGTAGCTTCCGTCGAAACGGTCGTCCTCGGTGTCTCTGGCCAGGGCAACCGCGATGCCGTCAGGATTCAGTCCGGGCGTGCGGGCGAACACAACCGACGGGTTCTCGGGGTCACACTCGATGTTCGTCGGTCGGGCAACGTGGTCCATCGCGCGTGGCTGTCCGTGGGCGCCGTGGGCGAGCACGGTCAGCCCGGCCGATAGCAGGGCAAGCAGGCTCAGGCAGGCAACGGCAGGGATGCTGGGCCGCGCCCTCGTTGGCCGACTTGTCCTGCTGCCGCCAAGATCGGATCGCATTGCCCCGGGGGATGTCTGACTGAGCCCGCCCCAGGCACGTCGCCACCGGCGGGTCCTGGCGGCAGGAACAATCCGGCTGCCGGCAGGCTGGGGGGGCCGGGCTTGACCAGGCATGAGGTCACTCGCCGCCGGGCGCAAATGTCCCTTCCGGCGTCTTGCCAAGCAGATAATCCTCCGTCTCGCCCACGGTGTAGCCAGCGACCGGTCCTCGGCCATCACCCGGCGCAGGTGCCTGCGCAGCACTCACCGTCATGCGCATCCAGACCTGGGAGCCGGTGGGATTGGCCCAGAAGGTCGGCGCGTGCACGACGTGAACCCCGGTTGCGAGGCTAATGGCTTGGTCCTGCACCACCCATTCCGGAACAGTACGCTGAACGCCACCACCGTCCATGCAGGTGAGCGTATCCGCCCAGTCACCATCCTGATTGAAGTCGATCCATGTGTTCGCATAGCGCGTTTGGGAGGGCAGGGCTACGGTCACAGTATAGGTAAACGACGTGGTTGCACACAACGGAAGGCCGATTGGAAAGCCTACACCCTCGTCTCCCCCGTCTTGATCGGCCCGATTCAGCTCAGGAGAAATGTTCGTGACGTAGTCGTCGTCGGGGAGCTGATCGGCATCCTCCTCGCGCGTCACCGACTGGCCTAGGATGATGTCGCTCAGTGGAGACAGATGTCGTGGACCTGGCACGGCACCTGTGGCTGGATCGAAGACCGTCGGATAGCTCGCTGAGGCAAGCGCCGAAGGGTAAGCCGACATCTGCGATCCGAAGTGATTGGTGCTGTCAGGCGCATCGCCAAGCTCAGCGGTTGCGCCTTCGCCGCCAGGCGGCAGGCAAGCCGGAGAGGGTGGCTCCTCGTCGCACAGCGCATAGGAGGCGTCGAAGAGCCCCTGCATGAGTCCGATGTAGAAGAACCCTGGCGTGGCGAGGCTCTGCATATAGTCTTCGTCCGCTTGCGCTCTAGGCCCAGGCATCATGGATACGACAGTGGCCACTCCTTGGGCGGCCAAGGCTGCCGCCAGCGTCTCGGGCTTCCTGCTGACGCGATAGCCATCCGAGATGATGATGATGGCATCGGTGCAATTACCTTGCTGGTTTACCGCCAGATGCCCCTGAGCCAGCGTGATTCCGGCGTCCATAGCCTCGTTCGTCCCTAACACAGGCGCAATGTTCGCAATTGCATTCTGCAAGGTCACCTTGTCACCGGTCAGCGGTTGGAGAAGGTTGCTCTGGGGCACCCCGCCCAGGCTCAACTGCGCCGTGACGATGCCGATCTGTGAAGGTGATGTCTTCAACCACTTGACATAGGCGTCCAGGGCCGCCTGCACCACGCCGATCGAGTTAATCATCGAGCCCGATGTATCGATTACGAACATCACGTGGGTGCAGCATGTTGGCGGCTTCATCTCGCACACTCGCGAGACGTAATCCTCCACTTCGCCACTCGTGGCCAGCCCAGCCGGGCCCAGGCCGCCAGCTTCGCTGAAGCGGATGCGGGCGTAGGTGATACCGTTGCTCGCATTGATAGGGGCCACGAAGGGAATGACGTGGTGGCCGGCTGCTGGCACAGCCGCCGTAACCGCCTCGGCCGGAAGATCCCAGATGCCATTGCGATTGAAGTCGATGAATGCATTGATGACGCCAGCCGCATTGACCGACACGCTAAAAGAGTTGGCTTGCGGTATCAAGGAACTGTAGTAGATCGGACCAAACACAACGCCATCTTCGTCCACGCCATCAGCCTGAGCCAGCGCGCTGGGCTGTCCGTCGATCTCCCCATCTATCAAGTTGCCGAGACGATGTGACCCGATCTGATGACGCGGTCCATTGTCAACGAGACGCACCAAGTAGGAGTTCGGCGCGTCACCAAAGTCGAGAATGTTGGGATCAACCTGCTGGGCCACCGCGGCCTTCACCGCAAGGAGCAAAACCAGCAGCCCAGTAGTAACGAGGGCAGCGCGAGACTTCAGCGAACTGGACATGAGCCACATCCGTTCGTGATTGGCACTGCGCGCTGGGGACTCCAACGTCCTTCCACGCCTGATGACCGTACCACATTGTTCACTGGCCTGCAAACCGCAAATACCTCGAGCCGGCAGGCGCACGCGTAGCCGTCGCGGGCTGGACCTGCCTATTGATGCCTCCGTTCGATGGACACAGGTGCACGCGGAGGTTCATTGCGGGCGACAGACCCACGGAAGGAGGACTCGCGCCACCGGGACGGGAACAGGCGTCCACGTCGTTGGCGGAGGCCGACTGGAGGGCCGGGAGCTGCGCCGCAGCACGGTCTGCCAATTGCCGACGGCCCATACCTCTGTCGAATCACTACCCTGCGGTGGGATCATCGCGACGGCCCGGAACTCCGCCGGGACCCCGAAGCCGACCAATCGCGGGCTGGGCCTCTCTACAGGTAACGTTCCATCCTGCATATGGAGGACCACTCCGTCCGTGCCGACGGCCCAGCCGTCCGTCTCACTCCAGACCTCCAAGTCCGTCATGTCCGATTGCAGTCCATCCGGTAGTTGCTCGACCGCCCACTTGCTACCATCGCGCTTGAGTAGGACCGATCGTCCGCGACCCGAATACTTGGCGAAGGCCCATCCGCTGCCGTCATCGGCGATACCCAGAGATCCGACCGAGTCGACGTCGACCGCCTGCGCTTGCCACCCATTGCCGTCAAATACTTCGAGGACACCCGATCCGACGCCAGACTCGGCGTGGGTCTCGCCTGCGATGGCGACGGTATTCGGCCCCGCGGTCGCGATGGCAAGGAGGGGGTGCATCCACAACTTGGGGGAGGAGGGACGCATCAGGCGATTGGGGCGCGGTGTCGTTCGCTGGAGGTGGCGCCTATCATGCGGGCTGATTCCACCGGCTCCCCCATGTTCTGGATGCGCCCGGTGAGCGATGCTCTGGCGGACCTGGCTGTCGGGGTCGATCACGACGTTGTCCGAAGCGTCGTACACAAGTCCGACCGGCAGCGGCGTCTTCAATGCACCCGGCCGCGCCTGATTGAGGATGCCGCCCCGCAGTCGTGCGCGCAGCACGTGTATCGGTCAGAAAAAGATCGGACTGACGGCCGACTCGAACAAGAGAGGGTTCGCCCGTGCTCACCCCGGCGCTCCAGGCAGGATGGCCGGGCGCTGGCCGCCGTCAAGGGTGACCTTCGGCGGCCTCTCGGCCGCCCTTGACGGCAACTGCGCGCCTGGCTCTGCAACATGTGCGCGCTGGGGCTGACCTCTTCGGTCCTTCCAGTACGTGGCCCGTGCTGACCCAGCCTCGTCCAACCAGAGGTTTCGGTGCCGCAGGGTCTCCTCCGGATCGCCAAGGTGCCACGTCGCGGGCGGCAGGAAGTGCAGAGCGCTGTGAGGCCGGACGCGGTTGTAGAACTCCCGGTAGGCCCCCATCGCCGCCAGGCCTTCCTTGAAACGCCCCGGATCCTGGGCAAACGGGCCTTCCGTGCGGTGGGTGCGATGCAGACGCTCCAGCTTTCCGTTCGACTGGGGATGCCGAAGGCGGGTCCGGATCTCGTCCAGCTGGGCTCCGTGGAGGAACCGCCGCCACTCCCCGCTGGCGAATTGGGACCCGTTGTCCCTGATGATCCTGGGCGAGAGCCCAGGGGGCAGTCCCTCCAGGACTTCCTGGACCACCATAGTGACCTCCTCTGCCCTAAGGGTCAGCGCCAGCCGCCAGTGCACCAGGAAGCGGCTGTAGCCGTCCAGGAGGTCGATGAGGTAGAACCAGCGGCTCGTGATCCGCACGTACATCAAGTCCACATGCCAGTTCACCGATGCTTCCCCGCATCCCCCGGCGCAGGACGTCTCCACCCCGGGCCCCGGGGCTTCGGGTCCCCTGAGGGAAAGCACCGCGGATCCGTGGCCGATTCGTCAAAACCCGCCGCCTTCCCCCAGGCGGTGCAACAGCACGGCGGCAGCGACGCCGACGTTGAGGGAGTCCACCCCCCGGGCCATGGGCACCCGCACGACATCGTCGCACTCCCCAACCGCGGCGGCGCTCAGGCCGCTGCCCTCGGCTCCCACCACGAGGCCGAGGCGCTCTGGAGGCTTGACCGACCCGACGGCGGTGGCGGAGGGTGTCGTGGAGGCGCCGAGGAGGGTAAGGCCCCACTGGTCCCGCAGCCTGGCCAGGTCCCCGGGCCATGTCTTGGCCCGGGCCCACGGCATGGCCACGGTGTGACCCACGGCCACCCGCAGGGCGCGGCGATACAGGGGATCGTGGGTCCGGGGGCAGAGGACCACGGCGTCGGCAGCAAAGGCGGCGGCGTTTCGGAACAGAAGGCCGATGTTCTCCGGGTCGGTGATGCCCTCGCAGACCAGGACCGTCAGGTGCCCTTGGCCGCGGCGGCCTGGCACGGCCGCGTCGAGGGTGAGGTCCTGGGGAACCGGGCGCCGTCCCAGGGCCAGAACGCCCCGGTGGATCGGGAAGCCGGCCACGGCGGACATGACCGTCTCCGGGGCGACGTACACGGTCACGTCGCCGGTGGCCAGGGCCGCGGCCCAAGGGGCACGGTTGGTGGCGACCAGCACCGACACCGTGAGACCAGGCCGGGCCAGCATGCGCTCCACCACCACCGCCGTCTCCCCGACGAAGAGGCCGCCCCGGGACCCGGAGGCCTCGTGCCGGGCCAGGGCCCGGTCCTTGAGGTCGCGGTAGGGGGCCAGGCGAGGGTCGGTCGGATCGTCGATGGCGATGATCCGCGGCACCGACGCCTCCTCAGGCCTCCGCCGCCGGCTGGCCAAGGGACACCTGGGTGGTGTACGGCAGGGTCACCACCCCCGCACGGGCAGGTGACTCGGAGAGGCGCCGGAGGGCTGCGCGCGCC
>CAYYVH010000189.1:0-7898 GCA_964475075.1 uncultured Anaerolineales bacterium
CTATCCGCGCTGGGCACGGCGTTCTTGGCGGGCTTGGTTGTGTTCGTAGCCCGTGTTTCGCTGCCCTACGATCCGTTCGTTGCCTGTCAGACGGTGGCCGCGACGGTCATGGCGCGGGCGAGCACGGTGGCGACGCTGCTTCCAATGGGCCTGACAGCCGTCATCGCGCTCGCATCGGGGCTCGCGTTGGGCCATCAGCTTTGGGTGACTGGGCGTGTGCTGTCTCCGGTGCTGTCCCGTCGTCAGGCACCGTCATTCCGCCTGGCCCGCCTCGCCCGGGAAGCCGGTATCGCGAGGCGGCTCGACGTCGTGGCCGAGCGGGCGGTCTTCACGTTCTGCTACGGCCTTCGCAGTCCGCGCGTATGCGTGACCACCGGACTCGTGCGCCAGCTGGCCGACGACGAGCTGCTGGCGGTGCTCAGGCACGAAGCGCACCACCTGCACCATAGGGACCCGCTCAAGATCCTCCTCAGCCGATCCATGGCCAGCGGCTTGTTCTTTGTGCCGTTGGCTGGTGCGTTGCTCAACAGCTTCCTGACCGGAAAGGAGATCTGTGCGGATGCGGACGCGGCGCCGGGCGGCGATGAACTGTCACTGGCGCGTGCTCTGATCAAGCTCCTACGGGCTGAACGCCCTACGTGGCCGGCCGGCGTGCTGGCCGTGGGGTCGTTTTCGCCGACGGACGCGCGCTTGCAGCGGCTGATTGCGCCCAGCACTGCCCGGCCCACCCTGCCGACCGCGGCCGATTGGATCGTAAGCATCGCCCTCGTAGCCGGTATCTTCGGCTTCAGCTACGGCGCGGCGGCCGCCAGCCACCGGGAGCCGGTCCTTACCGCGTGTGCGACGGCGTTCAACAACGAGACCACAATGGTAGCGGGAAGCGGCTACGACGACCCGTCGCCGCACGTCCGCGAGTTAGACATCGCTGGGGTGGGCCCGTGCCCGCCCCGTCTGATTATTTGCCAATAGGGGATATGCCGATGTCCAGTCAACTCAAGCGCGAGGCCGCGGCCCGATACGCGCTTCTCGCCTTCCTGACCGTAGCCGGCCTCGCGGTGCTCGTCGCTTGTGGTCCTGCTACGCCCGAGGACTCGACTGGTACGGACAAGGAAGCGGCACTCGCCAAGGTGACTGCGGCCATGGAAGGCGCGCCAACGCGTCAGGCGGGTGACGCTGGCGAGCTGCCCGGTTTGGCGACTCCGGAGTCGCCAGCTGAGGCGACGTATCAGGTCGCACAGGAGGCAGCTGAGGCAACGGCCGGCATCGTGGACACCGGTAGGCTGGTGGGCCAGCAGCAGCCGCTGGCAACCTTCACCCCTGCGCCGGATGCGCCCAAGCTGAACGGGCGCTTGCTCTATGTTCGGACCGGCAGGTTCTACACTGTGAAGGCGAACGGAGAGGAGCTCGAGCCGCTGAAGCTTGAGCACGAGATGCCGGCCGTCTGGTCGCCGCCAGACGACCCGGGGCGCGCCTGGTCGTCCCCGGATGGCGAGCGGGTGGCGTTTCTCGCCGGGCCCGATGCCGCGATGTGGGTGATGAGAGTCGACGGGCGCGACAACCATCCGGTGTCCGAAAACAACATGCCAAGTCACGAACACATGGTGGCAACGGCAGATGGGCAGGAACAGACAGTCCGGCTCCTGCCGGGGAGTGACTACACCCTCGTGCTCACGCCTGGAAGGGACCAGCCGTTCGCCGTCCTGGTGGACGACAACAGCCGTCACGTCCGTGGTGAGGGGCGCATACGTGTCGTGCACGCCGCCGCGATGTTTGCTGACCGTAGCCTGGTAGCCCGGCTGAACGGAAACCAGCTGGGCTCGGAGATCGCGTACGGGGGTTCCACGGGAGACCAACGGACGTATTCCGGGCCGATGCAGCAGCTCGAGATCCAGGACGACAAGCAGCGAGAACTTGCCAGGCTGCCGGATTTCGAGCTCCTGGACCGGGAGCTGCTGACCGTATTCCTCTATGGTGATGAAGAGCTCCTGGGTGCGCGCGCTGGCTACGAGCCGGGCACACGGCCGCCCAGCGGCAACTCGCGGCTGCGAGTGTTCAACTCGGGCCGGCGGCCGCTCTCCGTCACCGTCGATGGTTCGATCGCAGCGGCGCAGGACCTGGCTCCGGGCGAGGTGGGAGGGTATGCGGCTGTGCCGTCGGTGGCCGATGAAGGACAAGTTGCTGACCTGCAGCAGATCGTCTACGGCCTGAGGTCGCGTGAGGAGCCCGTTGCATGGTCACCGGACGGCGACAAGCTGGCGTTTCTGGGGGCGGGTGATGGTGATGCGGATCTCTACGTCACCGACGTGGCCGGTCCGGCACGACGCGTGACCACAAGCGATCGGCAAGAGGCGAATCCCGTCTGGTCGCCCGACAGCCGTTACATGGCGTGGGTGGAAATGGACCCCCGCTTCCAGGGCCACGACATCGCATACTGGCGCGACGGGCAGGAGGCCTCATTGGTGAACCTGACACCCATACGCTCCGCGGCGAGTTGGGCCGAGACGGCCCCGATCGCCTTTCCCAGCGGTGTGGAGTGGATGGCTGACAATCGGCTTGCGCTGTACCCTCGATCCGCGCGTGTCTCGGCCGGGATCTGGACGGTGGACGTTGACACCGGCGAGATCGAGCAGGTCTACGCCGAGGGAGTTGACAATCCCAGCTGGTCTGCCGAAGCCGGTGCGTGGGTCTTCGTCCATCAGGATGACGTCGGCGAGATCTACGTGCTGCGCCCGGGCAGTGAGGTGCGCCGCGTCGTAGAATCCGGCGGCCACTACCCGCTCTGGTCTCCGGACGGACGGCGCCTAAGCTACGTCGAGGGTGAGCCGACGTCGCCCGACGGCTGGCAAATCCATGTCATGGACGCAGACGGTTCGAACGATGAGCAGCTGACCGAACGACTGCCGGTGCTGCAGGAGGAGCCGCCCGTGCCCGGTGCAAACGCCAAGCGCTTCTGGTTGGGCGGTGGACGACAGCTCGGCTTCACCCGGGCAGGCACCGACTACGGCAAGGCCGAGGAAGCAGGCCCGATGCGGCCCGTGGAGGCCGGTGACGATATCGAGAACCTGTGGGTCGTTCCGTCCGATGGCAGCGCCGATTCCTGGCGTGCGACGGATCTGACTCGGGTCTTCTACCTGTCTGGCGTCTCGGAATCGCCGGACGGAAGCGCGCTCGGCATCGTCGCGTTTTCATACCGCGACCGGTCGCAGCAGCTCTGGGCGGTGGCGGCGGACCATGGCAAGCCGATTCACATCGACGGGCCCGTGCGCTGGTTCACGTGGTTGCCGGATTAGTGTGGTCGGTGAGGGATTGTTGCCTGCGCACGGGCGGAAGGCAGCCACCTTCCCAGGCGAGCCTTCGTTCGGTTCACATTCGGAAATGCAGTGTCGATACAACAGTGGGTTTAGCGTGAGAGGAGGTAGCTGTCACAATGGTCACTCTTAGGATTGATTCCCGTGTGTTCTACGGACTGGTTGCTGTCGTCGCCGTTCTGGGCATCTTCGCCATCGGATGGTGGATCGGCACGCAGCTCAACAGTCCGGCGCAAGCCCCGGCAGACGCTCCAGCGGTGGCCGGGAATCCACCGGTTGAGGAGCAGCCGCCCGGGTTGCAGGTCCAGCCGGGCCAGCCGGGTGCCGTCGAGGCGGAGCGCCCGGCTGTCGAGAAGGGCTCGATCCCTGTCTCCCCGGATGACGTACCCGTCGGTGAGAACCAGCCGCGAATCTGGGTTGGGGAGCAGAGCCCGGACAACGACTTCACCTTCGACTTCGGCACGGTGCCAGCCGGCGAACCCACCGAGCAGGAGTTCGTGGTCACTAACATCGGCACGGGGGAGTTGGTGATCGAGGGTGCGTCCGCATCCTGCGGCTGCACAGCGGCCGTGGTGGACGACTCCACCTTGGCTGCCGGAGAGTCGACTATCGTGCGCGTGGCGTATGACCCCCGCGTCAACCAGGAGCAGGGCCGCTTCGTGCAGAAGCAGGTGCGGATCAGGTCGAACGATCCGGTGACACCGCTCGTCGAGTTCACGATCACGGCAGACGTGGCTGCGGAATAGCAGCTGGGGCGGGCTCATCCCGCCCCTTCACTCACCATATCGCAGGAAGGGATAGGAACCATGGCACGCAAGGCTCGCGACGGCAAGTCGGCCTATGGTGCGCCGCTCGAGGCGAATGAAGTCGTCATGACCGTAGACAAGCGGCTGATGTATGGGGCTGGGCTCGCCCTGGCCTTCGTTGCGGCCATCGCCCTGGGCATGTGGACGACGCGCCGGGATTCGCCGGCGAACTCGGCTGAGGCCCCGGCGCCTGCCGAACAACAGCCGGCAGTGGCAGCCCGGGTCGATGAGGCTGCAGCACGGGCCACGGCCGACGCGCTGGGCCTGCCGACCAGTGTCGTGATCATTGACACGAACATCGAGCCGCTGCAGGAACAGCCGTCGTTCCCGGTGAGCACAGCGGCGCCCGGCGAGGCGTCACCGGCCGACCCCTATGCCGAGGCCAAGGCCAAGATCACTCCGGTGGACGACCTCCAACGGGCACTGTTGTCTGACCCGAAGACGGTGCCGCTGGAAATACCTGAGGACCGGAAAGTGGATGCCTCCCAGTGGTCTCACGATGTGCTGGCGAAGTTCCCGGACCCGAACGTCGCTGACGAGCAGTTCAGCCCATTGCTGGCGGAGAAGGTGACCGAGCCCCTGGCCGGGCCCCGGCTGGGCATCACGGACCTCAACGAGCAGTTCACGTACGACTACGAGGTCGTGCCGATCGATCGGCCTGCGAGCCACGATTTCGAGGCGGTAAACGTGGGCGATGCTGACCTGGTGATCAGTCGGGTGTATGCTGCTTGCGGTTGCACGGCCACACAGGTTGGCGGCCAGCTAATCGATCCCGCCGGGTGGCTGTCCGTGCCGATGACGCTCAAACCGGGCGAGTCGGTGTCGTTTACGGTCGAGTTTGACCCGCGTGCTGAGGGCGTGCGCGGATCGCAGGCCAAGTACGTCCAGATCTTCACCAACGACCCGACCAAGGCTATCTTCGAGCCGACTGATCCCAACAGCCACGAGACGCGGATGCGCATCGTAGTCGAGCCGCGTTAGGGTATGACCAGTCGTCTGGCGCCAAGGAGCCTGTCAGCATGCCACGCTGGCTGAAAATCGAGCTCACATCCGGAGACGAACCCGAGAAGTCCAAGGGAGAGCGCGCCGCGGACGCACAGGCCAACTCCACCGACAGGACGGTCAACGTGGGCGCGGTGTTCACCGGCTTCCTCGTGGTGGTGCTGCTCGGCGGTGCGTGGTGGACACGCGGGCGGTGGACGCCCCTCTTGATGACGGGCGGGGGGCGCTCATCGGCAGCCACAGTAAACGGCGTTCCGATCACGGACCGCGACGTGGACGTGGCGTACGAGATCCAGGTGGCGATCCACTCTCAGCTGGGGCGGGAATTAAAGGACGATCCGGAGGCCGCTCGCGGTTTCCGGCGTGATGTGCTCCACGAGCTCGTCGACCAGGAGCTCCTCGTGCAGGCGGCGGCCGACGTGGGGATCGCGGTGACGGATGAGGAGCTCGAGGCCGAGCTGCCGCGGCTGGGTCAGGGGTATGGCATCGAAACCGAGGCGATACGGCAGGCAGCGCTCGCTGCCGGGGTCACAGATGAGGAGTTCCGCGAGTGGGCCCGCCGCGGACTCGCGGTGGGCCGCTACGTCGCGACCGACGACGCGCGGCAGAAGATACTGGCGGTCTACCGCGAGCGCGGATACCCGGTTGATCAGATCCCACTGGTGAACGTTGAACCGTCGGAGGTGGCTTCGTACCTGCAGCGTGATTCGGATATCCGCTTCTACTTCGAGGGCAGCCCGGACACACGGGCCGCGGCCGAAGGTGAGGCGGCACCGGGCTTCACGCTACCCGACCTGGCGGGCAGAGTAGTCTCCCTGTCCGACTTCCACGGTCAGCCCGTGGTCGTAAACTTCTGGGCCACGTGGTGCAAACCGTGCGAGATCGAGATGCCGCTCTTCGTCAAAGCCTACGAGGGGAACCGGGACGAGGGGCTCGTGATCCTCGCGGTCGATGTGCAGGAGCAGCCCGAACCGGTGCGCAACTACGTTGCCAGCCACGGACTCACCATGCCGGTGGTGTTGGATCGTGACGGCCAGGTGGCCACCATCTACCGGGTCCGGGGCCTTCCGAGCACGTTCTTCGTGGATGCCAACGGCGTGCTGGTGAAGGCGAAGCGGGGTGCCATCACGTCGGGCCCGGAGCTCGCGGCGTTGCTGCGGCAGATCCTACCGGGCGCCGAGGTCCTGTGGGACTCACTGCGGCCCCGGTGGCTGGATTGACCATCGGACCGCCCCTCATTTCCGGATGGGCTCCCGTTGACAACTGCCGGCGCGCTGAGTAGACTTGCCGGTACACCGAAGCACATCCCGGGGAGAACGTGAGTTCCCCCGATCCGCGCCTCGGAGCGTTTCCAGAGAGAGGAGCACGGAATGCAAATCCGTTATGTCGTCGGCGCCGTCATCGTATTCGGCGCGATGGCTGCTATTGCTGTTGTGACCTATTTCGGCAACCAGGAACTCTACTTCACGGTAGATGAGTTCGTGCAGGACCGCAGCCTGTATCCCCCTACATCTCCCGGAGGCGCGCCTGAGACCACCGGCGACCTCCCTTCCGAGCTGACCGGTCCGCACGTGCAGGTGCGGGGAGACTTGGATTACGAGTCCGTCGAGGAGGGCTCTGACGGGTTGGACTGGAGTTTCACCCTGGTGGGCGAGGCGAGTCGCCTGCCGGTTGTTTATCATGGCGTGGTGCCCGACACGTTCGGCCGGGCCGGAACGGTGACCGCCCGCGGGCGCGTACGTGCCGACGGTACGTTCGTCGCCGACCGGCTGTACACGGTGTGCCCGTCGAAGTACGAGGCGGTCCCACCGGATGAGGAGGCAGCCGGGTCGGAAGCCAGCGCCCGTGGGTGACCTCCTGCTCCGGGCGACAGCCTATGCGCCGGAGCTCGGTCATCTTGCCGTCGTTCTCGCGCTGGGCACGGCGCTTTTCGCGGTAGTTGCGTCCGTCGTCGGAGCTCAAAGAGGGGTGCCCGAGCTCATGGCGAGTGGGCGACGGGCCTTGCTCGCGGTGGGTGCCCTCACCACGATGGCGACGCTCGTGCTCATCTATGGCTTCCTCGTGCACGATTTCTCGATGGCGTACGTCTGGCAGACCTCGAGCCGGACCACGCCCTTGATGTACCTGCTCACCGGGGTCTGGGGTGGCCAGGCCGGATCGCTGCTGTTCTGGAGCTGGCTGCTTTCCCTGTTCGCCTCTGCCGCCGTCCTGCGTCGCTGGCGTGCGGAGGCGGAGCTCCTGCCGTGGTTCACGGCGATAACCGCCGGCGTGGCCGCGTTCTTCCTGTTGCTCACGGCCTTCGTGGCCGACCCCTTCGAGCGGCTGACGCTCGACCCGACGGGCGGTACCGGTGCGATGGCGGTGCTCTTCCCGGTTGACGGCAATGGCCTGAACCCGCTACTCCAACATCCCGGAATGGCCTACCATCCCCCGACGCTCTACCTGGGATTCACGGGCATGACGATCCCGTATGCCTTCGCAATGGCCGCCCTGATTACACGGCGCACCGATTCGGCGTGGATCCGGGCGTCCCGCCGCTGGGTGCTTACGGCGTGGATCTTCTTGACCATCGGTCTCTCCTTGGGTGCCCGTTGGGCCTACGATGTCCTGGGCTGGGGTGGCTACTGGGGATGGGACCCGGTCGAGAACGCGGCGCTCATGCCGTGGCTGGCGGCGACAGCCTTCCTGCACTCGGTGATGATCCAGGAGCGGCGCGGGTCGTTCAGGGAGTGGCAGATAGTGCTGATCAATCTCGTGTTGAGCCTGACGCTCATCGGGTCCA
>CAYYVH010000190.1:0-7894 GCA_964475075.1 uncultured Anaerolineales bacterium
CTGCCGGCGCATCGGCGCCCTCGGTTGCACGGTCTTATTTGTTGACACGCCCTTGACAGCGGGGCCGAACGCTCGTAGAATATTGACCGACGCGTCGGTCATCATCCTGAGGCGTCGGAGATGTCGAGCTACGTATTCATGAAGCTCCTGGAGTCACAGCCGCGGCGTTACGACCGCGGCATTGCGCTGCTATCGCTCGGCCGGTCGGAGAAAGCAACGCGCAGGCTGGTGGATGAGAACGTGCACCCGGGTGCCCAGGTCCTCGAGATCGGCTGTGGCACCGGCGCCGCGGCCATCCTGGCAGCGCTGGGCGGGGCCGAGGTCCTGGGCTTCGATGTATCGGCGGCGATGCTCGCCGTCGCTCGGGAGAAGGTGGCGGCCACGGGCCTGGGAGACCAGATCGAGCTCGTCGAGATGGGGGTGGCGGGCATGGACCGGCTCGAGGACGGTCGCTTCGACCTAGTGATGTCGACGCTGGTGTTCTCGGAGCTGTCCGAGGATGAGCAGGCTTATGCCCTCCGGCACGCCTTACGAATACTCCGGGCCGGCGGCCGCCTCGCTGTCGCCGATGAGGTGAAGCCCCGCGGACTGGCTCAACGGCTGCTGCACGGCGCGGTGCGGATCCCCCTGCTCGTCTTGACCTTCGCCCTGACGCAAACGACCACCAACGCCGTGGAGGGCCTCACCGAGCGCGTCCGCCGGGCTGGTTTCCGCATCGAGACAGAAGAACGGACTGCCCTCGACAGCTTCCTCTATCTCGTCGCGGTCAAGGAGTGAGCCCCACGAGGAGATTGACCGGTTGGATCGTCGCCTACCTGTTCCGGTGGCTGCCCCACTCGGCACCCACCGGTCTGTTCCCCGTGGGCGAGCCCGATGAGACCTCGCCGGTGATCGTCACCGGGAACTTCTCGTTGACGGTCGACCGCGTGCGCCGGGCGCTGGCGGGCAGCAACGTGTGGCTGCTTGTCGCCCACTCCGGCGGGATCAACGTGTGGTGCGCCGCCGACGGCGGGATGTTCACCGCGAACCGGATCATCGACGCGATCAAGGTCTCCCAGCTCACGGACAGGGTGGCGCACCGGGTGGTGATCCTGCCGGCGCTGTCGGCCTCCGGAGTGGATCGCGAGGCATTGGCGAAAGAGACGGGCTTCCACGCCCGGTTCGGTCCGGTCTACGCCCGGGACATTCCCGCCTACCTCAATGCACGGAAGAAGACCGAGGCCATGCGTCGCTTCGACTTCGGGCCGCGGCACCGTCTGGACATGTTCCTGCCCATGAACTTCCCCGTTTACTTCCTGGTAGCCCTGGTCCTCGCCCTTGTCGCCCCCCGACACCTGCTCGGCTTCACGGTCCTGTTCTGGTCGGCCGTCGCCGCGCTCTACGTGTTAGTCGACGTGATCCCGGGCCAGAGTGGCTGGGCGCAGGCCATGTATGCCGCATCGATCGTCGTGCTCGCGTGGGGCGGGATCGACTGGTACCGCGAGGCGGCCCCGCTTGCTCACTGGGGATGGCTGCTGGCCACGTTCGCCGTGTTCTTCGGCGCGGGGTTCGACCTCGCGGGCACCATCACCGCCCGGAGGTCGGACGCGGAGCTGATGATGCAGCGCCTGGGGTTCGAGCGGTTCGGGTTCCTCTTTTCGGCGAGGGAGATCGGCGTGGTCCATCTCGATCGGGAGCGATGCCGAGGTTGCAGGACATGCACGGAGATCTGCCCCGTGGGGGTGTTTGCGGATCTGGACGCGGACAAGAAGATCTCCTTCAGGGATCAACAGGCGTGCTTCGCCTGCGGAGCATGCGTGAAGCAGTGTTCCGAGTCCGCGCTGTCACTGTCTGTAGGGTGAGGGTTTCACGGAGGCCAATCCTCACCGGGCGGAATGGATGCAAACCGGTAACCGCGCCTTTGGCACGGGCGAGGCGTGTGTCAGCTGAAACCGAGCTGGGTGATACTATGCCGAAGATCGTCGACAAGCAGCGGAAGAGAGAGGGCATCAGCAGTGCGGCGATTGGGGTGTTTCGCCAGCTCGGCTACCACCAGGCCAGGATGGCCGACATCGCTCGGGCCGCCGGCGTGGGGAAGGGCACCCTCTACGAGTACTTTGGCGACAAGTCGGACATACTTCGCTTCGCCTTCGACTCCTACTTCGACGCCTTCAAGATGGGCGCACAGGAAGCCATTTCGGTCGAGGGCGGTCCCGCAGACAAGCTGCTGGCCCTGATCGACTTCGCCCTCGCCCACGTCGACGAGTGGGAGGACCACTGTGCGGCCTACGTGGACTACCTGGGGCTCGGGCGCTCCTCGCAAGAGGCCGTCTCGCTCAGCGGCATCTACGGCGAGATGAGGGACGTGCTCGTGCCACTCATCCGGCACGGGCAGACCACCGGCGAGATCTGCCGCGACCTCGATCCCCTGGCCACGGCGGAGCTGCTCCTCTCCATGTACGACGGCATCGTATTGCACCGCATCTTCGAGGAGCGCCAGTGCGACATCGCGTCCCTGCGGGCTGCGGCTCTCGCAATCTTGGCGCAGGGGCTGCGACCGGACGGCGCAGGTTAGAGAACCAGCCCGGTGAACTGGGACGAAGGGCGACCTGTCGATTATCCACGTTGTGGTAGGGAGGTGACAAGCAGAAGCACGGCACATGCGCACGCAGCGTGCCCCCTACATCCCCTGATTTGGGCCGAAACGCCCGGCTCTCAGCTGTTGACGACGATGATGAAGACGATGACCATCGCCAACGCGGAGACGAGCGCCAATAGCAGAATGAACGGTGCGAGCACGGCCACCAGCGCGGAGCCGATGCCGAACCGGTTGGCGATCGCCGTGCCCTTGATGTAGACGGCCAGCCCCCAGAAGAAGGCCACGACCTGCAGCAGCGGCCCGCCGCACGGGACAAAGCTGAGTGCTTCCAGCACGTGCGGCGCCACCACCAGCGACGTCGTGGCTAGCATCTCCTGGACAGTGGCCGTGCCGCCGAGGATGCGCGCGAAGAGCAGCGTGACCACCCCCCACAGCAGCCACATCGCGATCCAGCCGAACGGGTAGGATAGCCACTTGCCCACCCCCTCGAGCAGGCTGACCACGGGTTGCGGCGCGGGCGTGGTCGCCACGATCGTGTCCACCACGTCTTCGGCGATGGCGAAGCCGGCGTCCAGGTTGCGTTCGAAGAGGTCCCGCTCCCTTTCGCTATCGAAGAGCTCGATGTCGTACGCCTCGAGCCGCTCGAAGACCTCGTCGACCGTATCCCGGACCTCCCTGATCTCGCTGAAAGGCTCGGATATCACGTCCTTGGCGAGTGCCACCCCCGCCACTACTAGGCCGACGATCAGGCCCAGCGTGAAGACGAAGCGCAGTGCCCGTGCCACGCCGTCCCCGGCGTCGCGCAGATCCAGGAAGACACTGTTATCCAGAAACAACCCACCCCACAGTAGCCGCCGGAACTCTGTCCAGTTGATCATGATGCGAGCCCTCCGATAACCAGACCGAGAATGAAGACGCCGAGCACGGCCAGGAAGATGAGCAGGAGCGGCACGAGGAGCGGCAGCAACGTCGCCCAGAACGTGCGGCCCGGGCTGAGCTCATGGGTGTGCTTGAGCGCCAAATAGCTGCAGATGAGCGCCCACATCCCAAGGCCCGCCGTGCTCACGTAAGGCATCACGTGGAAGACGCCCACGAGCTGCGGCGAGGCGGCCAAGGCCGTCGTGCCATACGTCTGGCCCAGGGTGCCCCGCCCTCCGAGCAGCCGTGCACAGGCGAAGGCCAGCACGCCGTAGATCAACCACCACACGACCATGCCGACCGGCTTGGTGACGATACCGGTCAGGGCCAAGACCGGGTTGGGGGCGAACATCGAGGCGATGATCTGGCTCTGTGCCATGCTCGCCCGAATGCCCTCGTGCGCCTCGTCAAGTTCCCTCGGGCTGAGATCCTCCGCCCACGGCATATCCAGGATGCCATCCGCGACCGTCTGTTGGATCGCCGCGACATCGGGTACCGTCACGCTCTGCAGGGCCGTGCCCACGACGCCGGCCAGCGCGGCGATCACCCCCACGGTCACGATGAGCATCACGCCCTGCTCAACGGCATCGGGGGCATCGCGCATTTCGCGATAGACCTCATCGCGCAACGTCAGCGCGTCGAGCACGCGCCGTAGAATGGTCCTGAGTCTTTCCATATCGATCTTCCTCCCTGCCTGTTACTACCGTGAACAGAACTAGCAGCTTCGGAGTGCGTCGGCCGGCCAACAGAATAACACGATTCCGGGCCGCACGACAGTCCTGCCAAGGTCGGCACGCCGGAGTTCCCGCGTGCCTGTAGGGACGTTACGTTGGCAGCGGCGTGAGGTTGCGGGGTAAAGGCTCAGTACCGGCCAGGAATGCCCACCGCGAAGTCCTTGAGCCCCGCCCGTGCGTGCGCCGAGAGGACTTCCTGAACGGTTGCCTCACGTGCAAAGGAGGGATATCTGTGCCATCATTGGCGGGCACTCCGGGCGCGCCTCTAGCTCCGGAGTGGCAGAACACAGCCCATCGCGTTGCCGGAGCATGAGCACATGAAGACACACTCCTCTCGAATAGAACGTAGCCGCACGGCGCCGCGCCGAGACCGTGGACGCATCGTTGTTCTCGCGGCGGCGGTGGTAACCGTCGCCATCGTAGTGGTGGCGATCGCGCTGTTCTCCGGCGCGCGCTCGGGGGATCGGAAGGCGGCCATCGTCGACCAACTCAGCCTCACCTTCCCGAACCCCGCGTTCGTCGAACGGGCGACCGACATTCTGGAGCAGTCCGGGCATGACGTGGATTACTTCCCTGGCGAGGCTGTCACCGTCCGGTTCTTCCAGGGCTTGCCCTCCCGGGGCTACGACTTCATCCTCTTGCGGTCCCACTCGGCGCGGGTCATGGACGAGGGCACGAAGACCGACGACGTGGCCCTGTTCACGGGCGAGATGATCGACCTGTCATACTACTCCATCGTCGGCGTCCCAGATCCGGCGGCCACTGCGGCGGCGGAGGCCAAGGCACGCAGCGGGATCGGTTCGAGCGGCAGCGACCCCGCGGACAGGCATAGCCCGGACGAAGTGTCGCGCCTGATTCCCGTGTACTACGACCCGGAGAGCGGGGAGTTGCCGTTCTTCGGCGTGCGACCGGCGTTCATCGAGCAGGACAGCGAGGGCACGTTCAAGGATTCGACCGTCGTCGTGCTCATGGGCTGCGACGGCCTACGGTCGGCCCGCATGGCCGAGGCTTTCGTCCGGAAGGGCGCGCGCACGTTCGTCAGCTGGGATCAGCCGGTATCCGCATCGCATACAGACGGCGCCACGGAGCGGCTGCTGGAATACATGCTGCTCGATGGCCTGCCCGTCGAAGATGCGGTCGAGCGCACCATGGCCGAGGTAGGACCGGATCCGCGGTACGACGCCGAGTTGACCCTGTACCCGGGGCCAGCCGACTGGGGATACGGCGATTGATACGGGTATCGGCGAGGCGCTGAGGGTGCTCCGGCGCGGGCGGGGCGGCAGGAAGTGCTGTCGGTCACGGTGTGCGTGAGCACTGCTTGCGATGCCCAGTGCATGCGCCAGGTGGCGAATACCCCGCGGTAGCGGGGTTCTGGCTCGCCTGTGCCCACAACCGGCGCCACTCCTCGGGAAGCGCCGTTCTGTTCGGCCCTCAGCTACAGGTTGCCCTGGTTGCCTAGTATGGTCTGGTTGCTCTGGTTGTGCTGATTGCTCGGGTCCGTCCGGTCGCCCTCGCCCCAGAAGCCGTGGGGACCCTTGAAGCCGCGGAAGTGTCCATGCATCCCGCCGCCGAACGGAGCGCGCTTCCAGCCACCGAACGTGCCTTCCTCGATCCCTTGGAGCATTGTGTCCGCCTGCTCCTGGGTGATGTCACCATCCTCGACGGCCTGCTCGACCTTTTCTTTCATGGCCTCGATCCGCGCAGCCTGCAGGTCAACGCCCTTCTCCTCAGCCAATTCGGTGATGGTCTTGCCGGCCTTCAACTCGGCTGCGAGCTCATCGGTGGTCATGCCTAGCTGCTCGGCGAGGGTCTCCCGGTCGCACATCCAGCCGCCCACCTTCGCGCCCATCTTGCCACCCCAGAAGCCGCCCGGGTGCCCCCGCATTCCGAAGCCACGCATGCCGAATCCACGGCCTTCTTCGATGAGGGACTGCATCCGCTCGGCCTGCTCCTGGGTGATCGTGCCATCCTCGACGGCCTGCTCGGTCACCTCCTGGCGGGCTTCCTTGAAGGCCGTGTCGAGGTCATCCCGCTCCACCCCCAGTTTGCTGGCGACGGCGTCCCACATCTGATCGACGTAGTCGCCGAGCGAGCCAGCCTGTTGAGGTGTGGCTTCTTGGGCGTAGACCGCTACGCCGAGGACGGCCGCCCCAACGACAGCCACCAACACCGCGCCGGCTGCAATCTTCCAAAGCCTGTTCATGTTTCGCTCCTCTAGTGATGTTGGGACGGTAGTAGTTGATCCTGCCGCCAGTAGTGTAGCACGGGTGTGTGGAGAAAAAATGGAGGAACCATGTGGATTCCGCAAACGCCCAGCATAAGCGGTATTTCGGGCCGCGACGTAAGGAATCACGAGGTCCTGGCGACTGATAAGTACTGCGAGACCCTGATCCATTATCCTGAGAAAGGAAGGAACCATGTACGGCACTGTTGTACGTCTTAAGGTCCAGGAAGGAAAGGCGGGTCAGCTGGCGGACCTGATGCGCGAATACGAGGTGCTGGAAGTACCCGGCATGGTCACAACGCATCTCTACCAAGGTGATGAGGATCCCAGCGAGTGCTGGGTAGCCGTCGCATTCGACAGCCGAGAGTCCTACGTCGCCAACGCGGAAAGCCCCGAGCAGCATGCCCGCTTTGAGAAGATGCGCGGGTTGCTGGAGAGCGATCCGGAGTGGCACGACGGGGCGATCGTGAATTCTCTTTCCTGACCTGAGGCTCGCCTGATCGTGGCATAGTGCCGAGTGGAGGTCGTCAGGCGGTAGTAGTGGTGCGGGTCGCCGTCCCGGTAGCCCTGTGTCACAAACGGATCGGCCAGGGGGCAGTCGTTCGTGCTCTGGCGCACGATCCTGCGCAGTTCCACGTCGTAGTTCTGACCCTCCGGTTGGTCCATCGTCCCCCGATATAGGCTCCGTCGGCGGTATAGTGCAGGCCTACTTCCGGTGTCGTGCTCATGCGTCGCGCCAGCAGCCATGCATCCCCGGCCGAGTCAGGCGAATCGAGCGCCGGCGCGCCCGACGCCGCACCCGAGCTCCCGCACATTGCAGCCAACCAGAGAACCGTGATGGGCACCAGTAATCCAGCACGGCGGGCACGAGCATTCATGAGGTTCTCCCCCGGCAACGGCTCAGCAGATGTGTTCTGCCCAGTTCACGGGGCGATTCGCCCCCACTGTCGCCGCCACCCCGCACGCGCCGCGAGGAACCTCGACGAAGCCGGCCCTTTGCGGATGGGCCGGATCCGATACGTCGATGATGCCAAGCCCGCCGCGGGCTCGGAAGACGAAGGCGCCCCAGACCGCGAGGCTGTTGTCCCACTGATCACACCTGTTGCTTCGTTGCGTGAAGTCGTCCCCACCGGTTCTAGCGCCACCTTGCGCCTCAATTCCACGACCGGAAAGGTAGACGGCGTAGTCGGCGGGTAGGAGTAGGACAAGATCGTCCAGTAACCAGGGCACCCGTTGCCGGAGCTTTCTGCAACGGTACGCCACTTGGTTGTGCTCCACTCGAGTCCAGTCCTAAGGGCCCGTAGAGAAGGGGGTGTCCTCGTAATCGTACTGCGCCGAGGAGAATTCGGGCTCCGGTCTAGTACCCTGTGAAATATGATCTTTCTGGTTGTCTGACGCTGCCAAGGTGCATCGATGTCACCAACCAGGGCGACCCACCGG
>CAYYVH010000191.1:0-7889 GCA_964475075.1 uncultured Anaerolineales bacterium
GGGGCGACCCGGTGGGTCGCCCCGAACCGGCGGACAACTCCCGCCGACATGTACTGCCGTCCCCACCGGCGGCACCGATCGGTGGTGTCGTCGAGTCGGTCCATGGGTGACTATTGATCTCACCCCAACCCCCCCCGTCGACTTTGCGCTCTATCCGGTACTCCACGGCGGGCTGGGACGTGCTTCTCTGGGACGGGTCGCGCCTGCAAATGTGCATGTTCAACCGTCCTTCCCTGTTGTTCGCTGACTCATATCAGCGGTCCCACCGGCGGCAGCGGTCGGTCGTGTCATCTGACCTGCAACCGAAGTTGTTGCCGAGGATGGCGAGGTCCGAGATGTCGATTGCGCCGTCGCCGGTCAGGTCGGCCCGTGGGTCGAAACCCGTATCCCCACTCGCGAGCCCGAACGTCCGTCCACAGATCGCGCCGTCGCGGATGTCGATCGCGTCGTCGCCGTTTATGTCGCCGCCCAGGAGGAGCGCGTCCGGCATCCGGACGGCCTGGCCAGCCACGACGGTGATGTCGCGCTCTCCCGATCGCAGGTGACCCGGGTGGCGGATGTCGACGTGGTAGGTTCCCGGCGTCAGGGGACCCACGACGTACCGGCCCTGCGCATCGGTCGTCGCGGTGTGCCCGCCCGGTTCGATTCGCACCTCGGCGCCACTGTGATCGGTACGCCCGTCGATCCGGGCCCGGCCAGACACGTGCCGCTCGGGCATGGGCTCGGCCGTCCCCGTATCTGCCGGCGTCGGTGTCGCCGTACGCGTCGGCGAGGCCGTCCCCGTCGCGGTGGCTGTCGCGGAGCCGTCCGGGTCGGAGTCGGCGTGTCCGTGGGTGGCAACGCGGTGCTGGTCGGCGTCGAGGTCGCTTCCCCGATCTCTACCCCCGGCCAGAACCCGCCCGTCACGCTGAACTGCCCGCCGCTCAGTGCGCCTCCGGCGTCTGCCTGTCCGAATGTGCCGGCGACCGAGTAGCTCCCGCCACTCATCTCGCCACCGCCGCCATCGGTCGTCCACCAGGATAGGTCGAACGTTCCCTGGGTGTAGGAAACAAGAAGCGAGGCCGCTATCCCGGCTGGCACCAGGATGAGTGACGCTGTGCCAACTCGACGCAGATTGCGTTTGCGGCGAGCCGACAGCAAGTGGCCGGGTCTCATCGTTCCTCAGCTCCTAACGAGCCGCGACCCCCGTTGCGCCCGACAAACACGGCGCCCAGGATCAACGCTCCCGCCAGCAGGCTGAACGGTCCGGGTGACCAGGGCTGCCTTACCGGCGTGTCCTGTTGAGACTCCAGTCGGTCGAGCCTGGCTTCGATGTCCGCCAGCTGCGTCTCCAGCTCGGTGATCCGGGTGTCCTTCTGCTGGACGACCTCGTAGAGGCCCTGGATCGCAGCCAAAGCCACTCCGTCCGGGTCGACGGCGCTGATGTGCCGCTCGTCCGATCCGACCCCGAAGGCGGCGCTGAAGTCCTGCGCCATCGGGCCGATGTGCCGGACCGCACCCTCCTCAGCCTTGTAGTTCCATGTGCTGATTGGAATCTCCGAGAGGCGCTCCAGGACCTCGCGAGAGTCCACCGGGGCGAAATTCTCCTTCGCATTCCGGTCGCTGATCGACTCCCAGGTGCTCGAACCCGGCCTCACTCGGACGCCGGCCCAGGCCTCGGTGAGCCCGGTGAGGAAGCGGACACCGCCGGTCGCACGGGCGAGGAACTCGTTGTCCTGTTCCGAGCTGCAACCACCAAGGCCGTATCTGTCGCACCAGACGAAGGCGCCGTCATGGCCGGCGTTTGCCTGGTAGCCCGCTGCGAAGCTGTAATCGCCGCTCGCGACGTCCTCTTCGCCACCGGGTACGGTGGAATGTCCGCCGTTGGCTCGATTGGACTCGCCGCCGCCAACCGTAGCCCCCCACGCTTCGGCCCTGTTCTCCGCCCCGCCGGCGATCGTGGCGGAGGTCTCGTTGGCTTCGTTCATCGTTCCACCGCCGACGGTTGCGTAGATTCCGAGAGCCTTGTTGGTCTCGCCGCCGCTGACCGTGGCCTGGTCGTGGGCCGCGCTGTTGTTCCGGCCCCCACCGACGGTGGCGCCGATCCCGCTGGCAACGTTCTGCTCGCCCCCGCCAACGGTCGCGCCCCACCAGGTCGCCGTATTCTCCTTGCCGCCACCGATGGTAGTATACGGCGCGTTGCCGGGAATGCCGTCGTCGTCGCCGGCCGTGTTGCCCGTGCCGCCACCGACAGTTCCGTACACATCCGTGACTCTGTTGGGGCCGCTCGGAATATCGATACCGCTTGACTCGGGCCCGCCGCCGCCGATGGTGCCCATGTCCGCCGAGACGTTGTTTCCGTAGCCTCCACCGACCGTCGCCGCGTAGGCGCCGGCGGTGTTGTCGCCGCCACCGGCGACGGTGCTCCAGTCGCCCGTGGCCGTGTTGCCGACCGGCGTCCACTCCGGTAGCAGCGTCATGAAGTCCGAGTACCCACCGCCTCCGCCCACGGTCGAGGCGTAGCCACTGGCGGTATTCTCGCCGCCGCCGCCGATGGTCGAGTGTGCTTCGCGGGCCTCGTTGCGAACGCCGCCACCGATGGTTGCCCCCCACGACTCCCAGAAGCCGTGGCCGGGAGGGTACACGGCGTTGTTCGCGCCGCCGCTGACGGTTGACCAGCCACTGGTTACGGTGATGGCAATGCCACCGGCCACTGTGGATCCGTCGCCGATCACCTCAGTGTCCTCCTCCGTGGGATAGGTTTGGCGTTGCGATTCGATAGGACCTGGGGGATCCTCGCGGCTGTTTGTGAACCCGTTTGGCTGAACGCGGAAGATCGGTCAGCCGTGTTCTCTGTCTCGCTGGCGGGCACCTCCCTTCTCGTCGTAGCGTTCGATCGTGCTTGGTGTGTCCCCGTCTGCTGAGCCTTGACCTGCCTGCCGTCCTGTCTACCATTCCGACGTACGCTGAGCGCTGTGGTGTCGGTCCACTTGTGGAGTGGCCTAGCCCGGACCCTCTTCCAGCGGGGTGTCGCGATGAAGTTGGGCGTGGATCGACAGCCGCCGCGCGGAAGGACGCACGTTCCCGTGCCTGACCGCAAGCTCGCCCTGCCGCACATCTCCGCGAATCGAACCATGTGACTGCCATGGAATTGCAGGCCATTGACTACGGTCGGAAATGGCACGTGATGGCGGCCGTGGGTATGGGCGTCCTTCTGGCGACGGTTGATGGCAGCATCGTCAACGTCGCTCTGCCGACCCTGGTGCGTGAGCTGGATACCGACTTCGCGACGGTGCAGTGGGTGGTGTTGGCCTACCTGCTCACGCTGGCAGCGTTGATGGTGGGCCTGGGCCGGCTGTCTGACATGATCGGCAAGAAGCCGATCTACACTGCCGGCTTCGGGGTCTTCACCGTCGGTTCAGTGCTGTGTGGGTTCTCACCGACGGTATACTGGCTGATCGGACTCCGGGTGCTCCAGGCAGTTGGCGCAGCCATGATCGTGGCCCTTGGTATGGCCATCGTAACGGAGTCCTTTCCTCCTGCCGAGCGGGGCAGGGCGATAGGCATCGCAGGTTCGATCATCTCGTTGGGTATCGTCGTGGGGCCCACCTTGGGCGGTCTCCTCATCGATGCGCTGTCCTGGCACTGGATCTTCTTCGTCAACCTTCCCGTCGGAATCTTGGGCACGGTGATGGCGAGCCGTTTCGTGTCGGCGGACAGGCCGGCCGGCGGGGAGATCTTCGACCTCCCGGGAGCGGCTGCACTCGTCATCAGCCTGCTCTCCCTGCTGCTCGCTCTGACGTCAGGCCAGCGGTGGGGCTTCGGCGACAGCCGTATTCTGGCACTTCTCGCGGTCTGGGTGCTCTTCCTGGTCGCCTTCCTCATCGTAGAGCGGCGCAGCCCACATCCGATGGTCGATCTCCGCCTGTTTCAGAGCAGCCTGTTCAGTGTCGGTCTGACGACCGGCTTCTTGACCTTCGTGTGTATCGCCAGCACAGTCATCTTGATGCCCTTCTACCTTCAGAACGTGCTGGGCTACCCGGTGCGCGAGGTCGGGGTCTTGATGGCCGTTGTGCCCGTCGCATTGGCGGTGATCGCACCGTTGTCGGGGGCGCTGTCGGACCGGTTCGGCACGCGGCCCCTGTCCGTCGTTGGGCTCTTCGTGCTGCTCGTGGGTTATTACGCCCTCAGTACCCTGGACGTCGAGACGAGCGCGGCCGGCTTCGTGCTGCGCTTCCTGCCGATCGGCGTCGGGATGGGTACGTTCCAGTCACCCAACAACAGCGCCATCATGGGCACCGCGCCCCGCGAGCGCCTGGGCGTCGCCTCAGGCCTTCTCGCCATCACCCGCACTCTCGGTCAGACGGCTGGCATCGCCGCGCTGGGTGCCCTGTGGGCTGCCCGGGTCTTCCACCATGCCGGCGGTGTGCTGCCTGGCGGCGCGACCGAGGCCTCGGCTGTTGCCCAGGTCGCAGCGCTTCAGGACACGTTCCATAGTACGGTGCTGCTGATGGCTGTGGCTCTGGGCCTGGGTGTCTGGGGGTTGGCGCGCGAGCGCCGGGGCGCCACAGATACGTTTCAGGGAGGTGACTGAGAGGGCGTCTTGGGTTCCGCCAGCTGATCGTGGTCGTGTTCAAGCCCGAGCACGTGCTGGGTTTTTACCGGATTGTAACCTCCGCAGGGCCTGTTTTGAGGGATCATATGGTGGCATGTTGTACGGCCCGCGAGCGACTGGATCAATCGGTTGCGGGCTGGCCGAGGAGACACCACAACTGTGTGTGCGGGTAACCCCCGAGTTTCCCTTAGCTCACAACAGTCTCCCTTCATAACTGGCCGCGGCGGCGCTGGCTTCGCCGCGGCCAGTGTCCTTTTCCCCCGATCAGATTGGTGCTCTCGCGTGGTCTCCGGTGTGCCGTGGGTGCCCGCCCGCCTCCCAGCGTGTCCAGCTGTGACCAAACCGCGCGGACCCAGCATTAACCTTGTGGAAATCCCGACGTATAATGGCACATCGTCCCGGCATGTTGTGCGGGCCCTGATCACGAGATGGAGGTATCGATGCGAACCCGAGCCGTCGTGTGTTTCTTCTTGGCCGCAGCGGCCGTCCTGGTCGTCGGCGGAATGACCGGTGATCCGCTATCCGCGGAGAGTGCGTTTCGAGACGGAATGCCCGATGCGGTTCGGTCGTTGGCAGAGAGTGGAGGGCCGTTCGTGGTGGTGGACCGCGACGGCCGGCAGGTGCGCCCGGATGTGGCGGGGCATCCGGAGCTGAACGATTGCCAGAACCTGGTGGTGTGGTGGGATGAGAGCGAGAAGGAGATCTGGGGGCGGTTCGTGGAGCGCGAGTGGCGCGGCGAGCCGTTCCTGATCAGCGGTGAATACAGCGCCGAAGGCCGCCCGAAGGTAGCATACAACCACTGGCGGAAGCTGTGGCTCGTGGTCTGGAGCAGCGAGATGGACGTCGGGCCGAATGCCATCCGGGGGCGCTACGTGCAGTGCGACGACTTGGAGGGCCGCGTATTCACGATCAGCCGCGCTGAGGGCGCTGAATCGGCGGCCGACGACCAGCCGGTGGTGGCACCGCACGGCGAACACTTCTTCGCAGTGGCGTGGCGCCGGGCGCGCGAAGGCGGTGGACATGCCATCGTGGGCTCCCACGTGGCGGGCATGGAGACACGGGCGTACGCCGTGCTGGGCGATGGTGCGGTAAGCGAACCGGCGATCGCATGCGAGAACCGGGGTGACTGCCTGGTGGCGTGGACGCGGGAGCACGAGGGGAACAAGGACGTGGTGGGCCGGTATTGGTTCCCGCGGGAGGAGCTCGTGGGCGAGCGCCTGCTGGAGATCGCGGTGACGCCGCACGGGGAGCGGTACCCTTCGGTGGCGTGGAACGGGTCGTACGACCGCTCGGTGTACGCCGTGACGTGGACGTGGGAGGGACCGGAGCGGACGGTCGTGCGAGCACGGCCGATGTACCGTGAGGACCATCAGGCTGTGGACAACCTCGTAGTGGGTGGCCCGGTGGTGGACGCGAGTGGTGAGGGGCAGGCGGACCACGGTGACGTGGGGGCGCTGGGCCCGGATTTCGTGGTGGTGTGGTCGACGGGGGAGACGGAACCCAGGCACATCGTGGCCCGGCGGCTGAAGTACATGCCGGAGCAGCGGCACCTGGTGCCGGGCGACGTGGCGGGCGTGGCGGAGCACGATGCGGTGGAGACCTACCCGGCGGTGGCGTCGGCGGGCGACCCGCTGGCACTCGTCGTGTGGCAGATCGAGCGGGAGGACGGCGATAGCGACATCCTGGGCCGGCATGTGAAAGTGGGTAGCCGGCACGAGGAGCCGACGAAGGAACCACCGGAGGAGCCGACGAAGGAGCCACCGGAGAAGCCAACGAAGGAGCCGCCGGAAGAGCCGGTGAAGAGCGGTGAGCCATTCATCGTGGTGGACCGCGACGGCCGGCAGGTGCGCCCGGACGTGGCGGGGCATCCGGAGGTGAACGACTGCCAGAACCTGGTGGTGTGGTGGGATGAGAGCGAGAAGGAGATCTGGGGGCGGTTCGTGGAGCGCGAGTGGCGCGGCGAGCCGTTCCTGATCAGCGGTGAATACAGCGCCGAAGGCCGCCCGAAGGTAGCATACAACCACTGGCGGAAGCTGTGGCTCGTGGTCTGGAGCAGCGAGATGGACGTCGGGCCGAATGCCATCCGGGGGCGCTACGTGCAGTGCGACGACTTGGAGGGCCGCGTATTCACGATCAGCCGCGCTGAGGGCGCTGAATCGGCGGCCGACGACCAGCCGGTGGTGGCACCGCACGGCGAACACTTCTTCGCAGTGGCGTGGCGCCGGGCGCGCGAAGGCGGTGGACATGCCATCGTGGGCTCCCACGTGGCGGGAACGGCGACACGGGCGTACGCCGTGCTGGGCGACGGTGCGGTTAGCGAGCCGGCGATCGCGTGTGAGAGCCGGGGCGACTGCCTGGTGGCGTGGACGCGGGAGCACGAGGGGAACAAGGACGTCGTGGGTCGCTACTGGTTCCCGCGAGAGGAGTACGTCAGCGACAGTCTGCTGGAGATCGCGGTGTCGGCGCACGGGGAGCGGTATCCCTCGGTGGCGTTCAATGGGTGGTACGACCGCTGGGCGTACGCGGTGTCGTGGACGGACGAGGGCGAGGAACACACGTCTGTCCGTGCACGGACGGTGTATCCGACGGACGACAGCAAGCTGGACACATACGTGGTGAGTGATTCGGTGCTCATCGTTGCGGCGGATGGCCCGAACGACGACCATGGCGACGTGGCGGCGCTGGGCCCAGATTTCGTCCTCGTATGGTCGACGGGTGAAGCTGAGCTCAAGGACATACTTGCCACCCGCCTCCTCTACTTCCCGGAGACGCGGGGGTTGACGGCCGGCACGATCGGGGTCGTGGCGGAGCACGATGCGGCCGAGATCTATCCGGCGGTGGCGTCGGCCGGCAACCCGCTGGCGCTCGCCGTGTGGCAGATCGAGCGGGAGGGCGGCGATAGCGGCATTCTGGGGCGGCACGTGGCCGTCAGGCCGACCGAGCGCGTGGTGCTGTTCGGAGAGGTCCTCGGCGGTGGGTTCGTGGTCCATGGCGACCCGACGTGGAGCGTGGGCGTGAGGCGTGTCCTGGAAGGGAGCTTCACATGTGCGGAGGCCAGTGTGTTCGTGGCGGACGCTGATGCCGTCGACCAGACCCTCAGCGTCGGCGACATGGTGTCCGTGCACGCCGACCTTCTGCCGGCCGAAGGAGTGTGCGCGCTGTCCGTCGGTGCCGCCGGGACGTTCATGGAGTCCAACCCGCGCGGGCAGGTCTATCTGCCCTTCGCGGCCGCGGATCGGTAGGCCATGTTGCGCGGCGGTGCCACTGATGATGAAATCAGCGATTTTATCATCAA
>CAYYVH010000192.1:0-7814 GCA_964475075.1 uncultured Anaerolineales bacterium
GACCGCGCCAGACCGGCACACCGCGGAGGACACTGTTGCCAGTCAGCGCGGGGAGTTCTTGCCCGAGTTTTCCCCGGCCCCGCTACCCTGGCGCCGGTTTTGGGGGGGGGGGGTTTCCCCCCGCCGCAATCAAGCCGCAAGACGTCTGAAAGGATGCACCTAGGTGAACTTCCGCGCTGCCCCTTCTCGAGGCGGATGGATCGGACTGGCCCTGCTCGCCGTGGCGATAGCCGTGGAAGCAGGACTCATCGTAGCCGTTCGCCTGCAGGGCCTGGGGCCCCGGTCGGCAGTTCTCAGCCTGGTAGCCTTTGTCCTCCTGCCGCTGGTGGCATGGCTCGCATACTGGGTATGGGGCTACTTCAGCCTGCGCTACAACCTAACCCGGCAGGGGCTCGTCATTCACTGGGCGGCCAACCGACAGATCGTGCCGATGAAGGCAATAACCCACGTGCTGACCGGACGTGAGTATGCCAAGGCGCTGCGGGGCTTCCATTGGCCCGGCCACGAGGTGGGACGCACCCAGGTCATCTCCGACGACGACGAGACCTGGGAAACGCTGGTCTACGCCACCACTCCGCCCGCGGGCCAACTGCTCATAGCGACGCCGGACCTGGCCTACGCGATCTCCCCCGCGGACCGGGCGGCGTTCATCGAGGAATTCCGGGTTAGGCGCCGGATGGGTCCGGTGCAGCTTGTCAGGCAAGAGACGGTGCGGCCCGTCTGGGCCGCCCTCACATTGTGGCGGGACGGCTGGATGCTGCGCCTGATTGCTCTCACCGCCACGCTCAACGCCCTGGCTTTCGCGCACGTGATGTGGCACTATCCCTCCCTGCCGGACGCCGTGGCCTGGCAGCTACGATACGATCCTCTGCTCGGAGTGGCGACGAGCGGTCCGCTGCGACCCACGTACTTCGTGTGGACGCTGCCGCTGATGGGGTTCGCCATCCTGGCTGCCAACCTGGTCATCGGGGCGCTTGCACATTCTCGCAGCCGGCTGGCGGCGGCAATCCTCGCCATCGGCGCCTTGCTCGCCCAGATGGCTGTGGGAGTGGCCCTGCTGAAGGTCGGAGCGTAGGGGTACCCGGTAGGGCGGTCAGAGCTTGTGAAGCGCCTAAACAGAACTGCGAGTGCTGGAGGCACGAATGACGCTCAGCGAGCGAATCGGACTGGATCTGGGAACCGCAGCTGAGGCCGGTGCACGCGCTTCGGCGGCCGCAGCTGCCGGGGCGGGCATCGCCCGGGTGCGCTTCCCTCTGGGTGATCGGGCACAACCAGACGAGGCGTTTCTTCACACCGCCCAATCCGCTGTTGCAGCGCTCCGCCGCGCAGGCCTGCAGGTGCTAGCGGTAGTGGACGGCAGCTTGACGGTCGCTCCAGAGGGCATGGGCGCCTTTGCCGAGCACCCACCCGAGGCGTTGGCGCGGGCATGGCGTGAGGAGCTGACGGCCAATGCCGGCGTGCTTGCGGAAGCCATCGGGGAGCAGGTATGCGCCTGGGAGGTGCTCGTGGCGCCCAACGTCGGTTCTCCGCCACGCATTGCCGCAGTCCGATGGGCCGAGTTGCTGGCCGACGTGGTTGTGAGCATCCGCGCCGCGACCGCGCAGGCCACGATCGTCTCGGGGGGCCTGGTGAGCAACGAAAGCGATGACGGCGTGGATTACCTGCGCCAGGTCTACCGCACGGCGGAGGAGGCTGGGCTTTGGTCCCCAGCGGCCCCGCCTTTCGACCGGCTGGGCCTTCGTCTGAACCTCTATCCTGACGGCGGTCATTCCGAGGAGGCTGTCGGTGCGGCGCTGATCGAACGCACGCACCGGCTATGGCGGGTGCTAGAGCAGATCGAGGGCACCGACAGCGCCACGCGTCGCGGGGTGTTCGTGACTGGCCTCCTCTGGGATGCAGCACGCACGGGCGAGGAGGTGCAGGCCCGCAACGTGTGGACCGCCTTCAACACGCTATCCGCCGACCCCATCGTTCACGGAATCATATGGACCGGCCTCACGGACGGCCCCACTTTGGCCAGTGGGCTGTACCACGGCACCGGATTGGAGGCTGAGAGCCGCCGCCCGGCCTGGCAGGCCTTCAACGACTTCGCCCTTTATGCCCGGCAGATCAGCCCTGCCCCGAGTACCGAGGCCCTGCTCGAGACACCGCCGGAGCCGACGGTCGTGCCCCCAGATTCGCTGGAGACCGTTGCGATGGCTGAGCCTTCTACACCGGTCCCGACAGGGCTGGCGGTCGAAGGTCAGGATGCGGCGCCCCTCTCGGATGCCCCCCCCGTGGCGGAGCAGGCCCCAACCATGGCGGCACAGCCGGACGCCGTCTTGACCGGTGAAACGGTCACATTCCGCATTCCGGGTGCGGCCGAGATCCTTCAGGGGCAGGGTGTGACAGGCGAGCGACTGAAGCTGGTCCTGGAGGCCGCGGTGACCAAGTACGGCGATCTCCAGTGGCTACCTCCGGGTGAGTACAGCGTGGCGGTGTCACCCGTCGGCTCCGAGGCCCCAGCCCGCTACACCAACCAGCAGATGATCAGTGCTTTCTACCGGGCGGGCGGCGGTACATGGACGCTGTTCGAGCGTTCGGGGCTCGTGCTGAGCGAGTTGGCCGCACAGCGCGACGAGCCCTACCGGGGCCCGCGCATCGAGTCGTTGGAAAACCTGACCGCGGACGAGCGAGAGGCGGTGCGCCGCAAGTTGGGGATGCCGTAGGGGCGAGAACCCGCAAGTGGGGAGTGTTCCGCCCACACGGTCCGGCCTATTCTCCGCGCCCGCCCGGCCCAGGCCCGGAGAACCCATTCCGTTCCATATTCCTGCGGCGCAGGCGGTCTTCCACCACCGCCAGGCGCCGTTCAGCCCGGTGGAGGAGCATGCGAGCCCTCGCCAACCGGTAGCGCGCCCCGTGCAGGCCTCGGCGCCAGAGAGGCCACTCTCGATCCTCAGGGCCGTAGCACCACTCCACCAGACACGAGGCCCATGTGAGGCCACCACCGAACGCCACCAGCACAACTCGGTCGCCCGCGTGCACCCGGCCGGCATCGATGGCGTCAACCAGCGCAAGGGGTACGCTGGCCGCGGACGTGTTGCCGAAGCGGTCAAGGTTGACGAACATGCGCTCCATCGGAACACCGAGCTGCTTGGCCGCCACCTGCAAGATGCGCGTGTTGGCCTGGTGCGGGATGATCAGATCGATGTCGTCGAGGGCGAGCCCCGCCGGTTCGGTGACCTCCTTGACCGACTGGCTCAAGATCCGCGTTGCGAAACGGAACACCTCGGACCCACTCATCTTCAACAGGCTGGCACCTGAGGTGACGTTCTCGATTGTGTACGGATTGCGTACACCGAAACCGATCTGGATGAGATCTCCGCCCGATCCGTCCGCGTGGAGCGCGGACCTCAGCACTCCTCCGGGAAGCTCAGATGCCTGGAGCACGACGGCGCCCGCGCCATCCCCGAAGATCACGCAGGTCGCACGATCGGTCCAGTCCATGACTCGCGACAGGGCCTCTGCCCCGATCACCAGCACATTGTCGACATCTCCGTTGCGGATCATGGCCGTCCCGATGCTCAGCCCATAGACGAACCCCGAACAGGCCGCAACCAGATCGAAAGCGGCCGCGTTCGTTGCCCCCAGCGCGTCCTGAACGACGCACGCCGTCGAGGGAATCATCTGGTCAGGCGTCGAGGTTGCCACGATCACCATGTCAAGGCGCGCGGGGTCGAGGTTGGCCAGCTCCAACGCCCGCTGGCCGGCACGAGTTGCGAACGTCGAGGTATATTCGTCGGGGCCGGCGACCCGTCGCTCACGGATGCCCGTCCGCCCCCGAATCCACTCGTCGGAAGTCGGCACCAGTTGCGCCAGGTCGTCGTTGGTTACGACATTCTCCGGGGCACATGCCCCCCAACCGGTGATATGAGCGTAGCGCGTCACCATCTTGCTCCTAATCAGGTTGAACGCGGCCAAAGAGGAGAGCCGCGTTGTGACCACCGAACCCCATGGAGCTCGAGAGGGCCACGTGAATCCCGCCTTCGACGCGACGCGCCTTGTGCGGCACATAGTCCAGGTCGCAAGCCGGATCCGGCGTGTGCAGGTTGATCGTCGGCGGAATGATGCCGGTCTCGACGGAGCGAACCGTAGCCACGGCCTCGACCGCCCCGCCGGCACCGAGGAGGTGACCGATCATGCTCTTGACCGAGCTCACCGGCACGTCGTAGGCCGACGGCCCCAGCAGTTGCTCGAGCACTAGGGTCTCCACCGCATCGTTCAGCTGGGTGCTCGTGCCGTGCGCGTTCACATACTGGATATCGCGGGGTTCAAGTTGTGCATCGGCCAATGCCAGGCGGATTGCCCGCAGCATCCCGCCACCGTCCTCCGCCGGGGCGGTGATGTGTCCCGCGTCGGCCGTGCTACCATAGCCGACCAGCTCGGCGTACACCGAGGCCCCGCGCGCTCGGGCGTCCACCAGTCGCTCCAGAACGAGGATGCCTGCCCCTTCGCCGACAACGAACCCGTCGCGCTCGGCATCAAACGGGCGGCTGGCGAGTGCCGGCTCGCCGTCCCACTTGGACAGGGCGCCCATGTTGCCGAAGCCGGCCACAATCAACGGCGTGATCCCGGCCTCGCTACCACCGGCCACCATGACGTCAGCGGCACCGCGACGAATAGCCTCGAGCGCCTCACCGATGGCGTTGGACCCGGACGCACAGGCCGAAAGGTGTGCCATGTTGGGGCCCTTGAGGCCAAAGGCAGCAGCCACGGCGCCAGCCACTGAGTCAGGGAGGTACATGGGGATCAGGAACGGGCTGACCCGGCGCGCACCGCGTGCGTGGAGCGTCTGCTGCTCGGCGATGAGCGTGCCGATGCCGCCCAACCCCGTTCCGATGAAGACCCCCACCCTCTCGGGCGGCACCGTCCGTTCATCGAGACCAGAGCGGTCGGAGGAATCAACATCGAGCAACCCCGCGTCACCGAGGGCCTCGCGAGCGGCCACCAGCGCGAACTGCGCCACCCGGTCCAGGCGGCGCGCTTCGCGCCGATCGAAGTACGCTGACAGATCGAAGTCGCGCACCTCGCCGGCGACGCGCGTCTCGATCCCACAGGCATCGCGATCGAACAACGTGATGGGCCCCAGGCCCGAGCGCCCAGCCACGAAGCCGTCCCAGGTACCGGGCTGGTCAACACCCAGCGGAGTGACGGCACCCAGGCCCGTCACCACGACGCGTTGGTCCTCCATCGTCCCCTTCACCTGACTCATCTACGCATTCCGGCCGTCGGCCCGGGACCGGCGCCCGGACAAGGTATCAAGTATAACACATCGCCACCCGCCGAGCGCCACGACGCCCGCGCCCACACCGCCCTCTACCACCGAACGTGCTACACTTTAGCCGATTTCGCGAGCCCAACACAGGAGTCTGCAACTTGCCGATCAGCTGGATACCATCGGACGATCGCACCTTGGCCCTGGAGGACGATATCAGGGACGTGTTCGCCATCAACGACGTTTCCGCCCGGGGTGGCCATGTGATCGTCTTCACCGGCCAGTTCCTTCGCAGTCCCGAGATGGTATACGACCATATCGTCGACCGCTTTCGGGCCCGCGGTTTCGTCCCCCTCTTGCGCCAGGAGAATGGCCAGGACATCCTCGTCGCCTATCCAGCCCCCGTCGGGGCCGGCGCCCCGAGACGGTGGGTGAACCTCGTCCTGTTCGTGGCGACCGTGCTGAGCACGCTCTTGGTTGGCACGTCCCACGCGGCGGGCTCGAACGCCGAACTGGCCGCCGGCCTGCTCGGGGCGGGCGGCACGGGCGAGTGGGTGCGAGTGCTGCTGGCGCATTGGACCGAGGGGGTACCTTTCACCGCCGCGCTGCTGGGCATCCTGGGCGTTCACGAGTTCGGCCACTACTTCGTGGCCCGCCGCTATCGGCTGGACGTCAGCCTGCCCTACTTCATCCCATTCCCGCTCAACACCCTGACTGGCACGCTGGGTGCGGTGATCAAGATCCAGTCGCCGTTCGAGTCGCGCAAGGCGCTGTTCGATGTGGGCATTGCCGGACCGCTGGCGGGCCTGGCCTTGGCCATACCCATCACCGCAATCGGCCTGAGGCAGGCTGAACTGGTCACAATCAACCCGGGCGAAGCCTTTTTCTTCAACGAACCGCTGTTGTTCCAGTGGATGGCACGCGGCATCGTCGGCGAGCGCCCGCTGGGCACGGATATCCTCATGAATCCGCTCCTGATGGCGGGCTGGTGGGGTTTCTTCATCACGGCGCTCAACTTGGTGCCGATCTCACAGCTTGACGGTGGACACATCGCCTATGCCTTGTTCGGCCGCTACCACCGCTACGTGGCGTGGGGAACTTTCCTTGCTGCGGGGGCGGTGGCGCTGCGAGTCACGCCGGGCTTCCTCTTCATGCTGGCCCTGGTGTTCTTCATGGGCATCGACCATCCCCCTGCCCTGAACGACCTCACCCCGATCGGAACGGCCCGCAAGGTGCTCGGTATCATCGCCCTCCTGCTGTTTCTGACGTTGGTCACAATTGCCCCCTTCGGCACCGGCTAGCCACCCCGTGGGCCGCGCTCGGGCCACCGTATCGAGGTTCGGCTTTGGGCTCGGCCTGGGTGCCGTGGCGATCGCCTTCACCGCCGCGGCGATGGCCCGGCTTGACGGCTTCGCCTTTTCCAACGACGAGGGCACGTACTTGATGTGGGCGCGGTTGGCCTCAGGAGGCTTCGAGCTCTACCGCGAGACCTGGTGTGATCAACCACCGCTCGTAATCTGGGCGCTCATGGCGGCGTTCCGCGTCTGGGGGGAGTCAGTGGTCGTCGGTCGAGCGCTGGCCGTCCTGGTCGCAACCGTCGGGCTCCTCGGCCTGGCCGGCGTGGCGCGGACGGCAGGGGGGCGCGGGGCCGGAATAGCCGCGGCGGCGCTCCTGGCTTTCTCACCGCTTTACAACTGGTTCGGCCGCGCCGTCATGAGCGACGTGCCGGCCAACAGCCTGGCGGCACTGGCGATCCTCTGCGCGCTGGGGGCAGGGCGACAGCGGGGCGGGAGGTTGACCCCGGGCACAGTCGCCCTGGCGTTCGTGGCCGGAGCCCTGTACGGCGCCAGCCTGCTGGTGAAGCTCGTCACGCTGCCCCTGGCGGCCGTCGGACTGGCAGCCCTGCTGCTGGAGGCACGGAGGCCCCGCGTGGCGACTGGTCTGGCCCTGGCCTGGGGCACGGGCCTGACCACCGTTCTCGGCACGGCGCTCGCTCGCGTCGACGCCGGCACGGCCCTGGACCTGATCGTCGGGACGGTTACCGGGGCGCGGGCGGCGAGGGGATGGCAGCTGGCAGCCACGTCCGAGAAGGCGGGGGAGTTCCTCTCCGGGGGCCACCTGGGGCTCCTGGTGATCTCGCTCGTCGGGGCCGCCTGGTGCGTGCGCCATGCGACGCGCGCCCGCGTCGTGCTCGTGCTGTGGGCGGGCATCGCCACGCTGGCCCTCGCCACCCATAGCCCGCTGTACGCGCACCCCTTCGCCCTCGTGCTGCCCCCGATGGCCGCCCTGGCCGGTGTCGCCGCCGGCCGGCTGGGCGAGCCGGGACGGTGGCGCGCGGCGGCGGCCGTGGCCCTCCTTGCCTACGCCCTGGGGTTGCCCACCGCAGTACGCGCGGCCCTCGTCACCGCCACACACCGCGACGGCGCGAACTCACCCGGATTTGAGAAAGCCAACGATTTCCGACATGTCGCCGGTCATCCCCTGGGTGTGGCCGCCGACGGTCTGGGTGATGGCATCGCCACCGCCGTCAAGCCCGACATATTTCACCTTGGTGATGTCG
>CAYYVH010000193.1:0-7752 GCA_964475075.1 uncultured Anaerolineales bacterium
GCCCTGCCGGATGCAGCGGTGGCCGAATTGCCGGTCTTATTTGTTGACACGCCCTTGGCACCGCGACGACACACGTACGAGACAGGTTACCGGCGATGCCTTACCAGAATCAAGTCCCAGGCGCCCCTCAGCGGGGGCGAGGGCAGCTTGACGGTCGGCCCCTCGATCCTGTACTGTGAGGCGGATCGAGCGAGACTCTGCTTCATCCAACGGGCGCACCTGGAAGCGCCGCTCGTCATTGCCCCGGATGGATCGAAATCGGTGGAGCACCCATACGGAATCGAGCTGCCCACACTCGAGGAAGAGGAGGCGCGGTGATCTCCGACATCATACACTTGAGGTTCGGCGACCTGACGACGGCCACGTGACCGGGCGGCCGCGATATCCAACCGGACACTTGCTGCCACGACAAAGCGAGACCCTGTCGATGAATGCACGGAGCGTCGGACATGGCTGACTCCCCTCCGAACGACGGAGCCTCGTTCGACTATGACGAGGCCTGGCAAGCCAAAGACGACATGAAGCGGTACGGACCCGTGTCACGACACGTGCGCCGGCTGATCAAGATGAGCCTCCGGCCCCTGGATTTCACAAGCATCCTGGACGTCGGTTGCGGGCAGGGCTCCCTGCTCGCAGAGCTGCTCACGCAATACCCCGACATGAAGCCGCATGGCGTGGATCTATCGCCCGTGGCGCTCGAGTTCGCACGCGCGCGGGTGCCGTCGGGCAAGTACGAGATCCTGGACATTGCAAACGACAGTCTGGACGAGGTGTTCGACCTGGTAGTGTGCAGTGAGGTGTTGGAGCATATTCCGGACGACGCCTCTGCGATGCGGAATCTCAGGCGCATGACCGGCAAGCACCTGGTCGTCACCACAGTCCAAGGACGGATGCGGGGCTTCGAAACAGGCAAGGTGGGACACATCCGGAACTACGCCTGCGGCGAACTCGTCCGCAGGTTGGAACAGGCCAGCTTTGAGGTCGTGCGAAAGATCGAGTGGGGCTTTCCTTTCTATTCTCCTCTGTATCGGAACATCCTCGATGTGACGGGCGCGAGGGGGACCACCGGCGAGTTCGGTCCCGGCCGCAAGGCGATTGCGGCGTCCCTCTACCTGCTCTTCATGCTCAACAGCACGCGGCACGGTGACGAGATCGTGGTGGTGGCCAGACCGGCGGAAGATCGTGAGTGAGCCGGCGAGTGGGGACCGTGCTGCAGACGGGTCGGCCGTCACCGCCGCAGCTGGAGACATTGTGGAATCGCCCGGGCGACGCGTTCCCAACTACACCCAGACTACGTTCCGTGCCGTCGTCTCGGTCGGACTGCTCATCTGGCTGATTCACAGAACCGACTGGGGAGCCACCGGCAACGCTTTGCGCGCCGTCTCGTGGCTCATCATCGTGGCGGGCTTCGGCTTGAGGATCTGTGCGCAGCTAATCGCGGCTGTTCGCCTGAAGATACTGCTCGCCGCACAACGTATTCGGATCACCTATCTGCGCAGTGCGCGGCTGACATTTCAGGGCCTGTTCGCAAGTAACTTCCTGCCCACGACCGTGGGCGGAGATATCGTCAAGGTCGTTGCGCTGAGCCGCGCGGGGCACGGCAGAGGTGTGGTGATGGCCTCGGTCGTCATGGACCGGCTCACCAACCTAGCTGCCGTACTGCTGCTGCTGCCGACGGCACTCACACTCCCCGGAATGGGAGAGAGCAGCCCCTCAGGCAGGCCGGGTCTATGGGTCGCGGGCAGTGCGCTGACGGCAGCGATCCTGCTTTGCCTGACGGTTGTCGCCAGGAGATTCGCGGCGGCATCAAGCGGCGAAAGACTGAAGGGATGCCCCTACGGCGCTGAGGTCCTACGAATCGTGGGCGCGGCGCGCCTTGTCACCGGGCGCTGGATGGCCAACCCATTGGCGCTATCCCTGGCCGTGCTCCTCTCTCTGTCGGCAATTCTCGCGTCCGTTCTGTCCGTCTGGATTCTGGCCCAAGGGCTGGACATTGCTGTCGGTATGGTGAACCTGATTGCCGTGGTAGTGCTGGTCTATTTCGTGGCGCTGCTTCCCGTCTCCGTGAACGGCCTCGGCGTGCTCGAAATCAGCATGGCCTTCCTGCTCGTGAAACTGGGAGTACCGGAGGATCGCGCCATGGCCCTGGTGATCCTGTCGCGCCTCCAATACTTCGCTACCGGCCTAATCGGCGGTCTTAGCATGCTCGTTCGGCCGGCACAGGTTCAAGAACGAGCGTCCGTTGACTCGTTGTCGTGACTTCGAGGAAAGAAACCCGACCTACCCCAGCACCGGCGATCGCTCATGACTGATCGGGATAGCCCATACCGTGACCCCATGCGTCTTTCCGAACGGCGCGTCAGGTATGAGTACCGGCTCGCATTGGACTTCCTCGTCCCCCACCTCGATCGGTGGGGCATCCAGGTTCGTGGCAGGCGTGTGCTCGATCTCGGCTGCGGGAATGGTGGACTGTCGGTCGCCCTGGCGGAGCGTGGCGCGCACTGCGTCGGGATCGACCTGAACCCCGAGCGGATTGCCATGGCTCGGACGCTCGCCGAGGAGTCGGGAGTCACCGTCGAGTTCGTCGTGGGGGACATTCTGGAAATGGATGATGCCGGAGCGCCGTTCGATCTGGTAATCCTGTCCGAGGTCATTGAGCACACGGTGACTCTATCCAACGCCCAGGCGCTGCTCGTCCGCTGCCCGGCACTCCTGGCCCCCGGGGGGAGGATCTACGTATCCTTCCCGCCCTGGTTCAGTCCGTTCGCAGGGCACCAGGCGGGGTGGCACGGGTTAAGGCGCTTGCCGTGGGTGCATCTCCTGCCTGACCGGATGAAGCGGCGACTCGCTCCCGAGCATGCGCCGCACTACATCGGTTTCATCCAGGAACTGAATCGCATCACCATCGCTACCTTCGAGAGAATGGTGTCACATGCCCGCATGCAGATCGTTCGGCGCGAGCTATACCACCTCCGACCAGAGTACCACTATCGCTACGGAACGCCAGTCATCCGCAGTCGGCTGTTGGCCACTACGCCGGTAATTCGGGAGATCACGACATCGGGTGCGTACTACCTTCTGGCACCATCCGCGAGGCCCTTGACACCGGATCACAGGACGGCACCTCGGCCAGGCACCTCGAGCGCCACGTGACTCGGATGCGTGGCGGCGAACAGCGTCTCCAGCAACGTCAGATAGCGCCCGGCCGCCCCCTCCCACGAGAACCGCGCCGCGCGTGCTCGCGAAGCGCGGCCCATCGCCCGGACGCGCGCCCGGTCGCGCGCCAGCCCACGCAGGTGCGCGGTCAATGCGTCGATGTCGCCCCAGTCGAACGTCAACCCGTTGACGCCCTCCTTCACCAGCTCCGCCGTCCCGCCCGTGCGGGTCACCACCACGGGCAACCCCGCGGCCATCGCTTCCAGCGTCGCCACGCTCATACCCTCGTTGTGTGACGGCAGCACGAATACGTGAGCAGCCGAGTAACGTGCCCCAATCTCCTCCCGCGGGACGTAGCCAACAAAACACACCCTGTCCTCCAGCCCCAGACGCCGAACCAGCGACTCGTACGCGTCGCGGGCATCGCCGGTTCCCACCAGCTCCAGGATGACGTCCCAGCCCTCGTCGGTGAGGCGCCGCACTGCTTCGATGAGATGTTGTTGCCCCTTCCGCTCGATGAGGCGCGCCACGCACAGGAAATGCAGGGGACCGTCGTCGGGGACGGGCGGCCCGGGTGGAAAGGATGCCAGATCCACGCCGTTGGGTACCATCGTCACCGGCACCTGGTCATCCACCGCGTGGACCATCTCGGTCTCGCCGGCACACTTCGCGACCACCGTCTCGGCACCCCGCCAAACGGCGCGAATCGCGGGCGTGAGCAGCGGGTAGAGCCAGCTGTAGCGCTGCTCGAAGCCCGGGATGTCCGGGCCGCAGACGCGCACCAGGTACTTGAGCCCAGTCAGCCGGCGCATGGCCAGGGCAACGCCGCCAGCGGGGACGGCACTCCAGGCGAAGCAGAAATCATACGGCCGTTCGCGATGGCGCCGGAGCGCCAGGCACAGCGAGCGTCGAGCATAGGTGATCAACTCTCGGTTTGACGAGTGGTGGATGTTCTGGTTGTCCACCGGAACCTTGAACAGGCGGACGCTCTCCGCGAACGAGTCCCCCTCGGCCTGCTGCCCGATCGCCGAGGTGATGAGATCTATGCGAAGATCGGGAACCCGGGCCAGCTGCAGGAGGATGGCCCGGTTGACCGTGCCCGTACCGCCCCCAAGCGGCGGGAACTCGTTGTTCAACATCAGCAGGCGCATCACGGCTCCCAGCTAACCCGCCGCACCTGGATCGCGCCCCGCCCCGGCAATGTGAATAACCGTACGAGAGACGTGCGTTCGTCCAGGAAGCGCTCGTATTCGTCCCTGGGCAGCTTGTAGTAGCTGAACACGTCCGCGGCGATCTCGAAATCCTCACCAAGCTTGGGTTCGACGGTCTCGTCCACGATGACGTAGTCGGGGCGTATCTCAGCCATCGCCTCGCCCAGCGACAGGCCCTGGAGATGGTGGTAGTGGCTGATCAAATCGAACGAGCGGTAGTCGCAGTCCGTGAAGGCGAACCAGAATTGGTTCGGCGCCAGTATGCGCTGGCAGGGCACGGTCGCCGACAGCTCGTGCTGAAGCGCCATTGGATCGCCGCGCAGCCCGTCCGCGGCAAAGCCCAGCACAGGCACCAGCAGGACAGCGATGGTCACCAGCACGGCTTGGCGAGCGATCTTGGCCGCGTGCCCCAGCAACTCGGCCGCCGCACACCCGGCCAGCAGGATGGCCATGCCTACCATGGGCAACAGGTAGACATCGAACACGCGGTTGACGAAAAGCGCCATTGTCAGCGCAGCAACAGCCAGCCAAGCCAGTAGGACGCGGTCGGCCGACGTCATCCGCCGGACTGCCAGCAGAATGCCTAGAGCGAGAAGCAATGCTCCGAGCTGGTCGCTCGAAACGAAATACGAATAACGCACCATCTCCCTGATGATCCAGACGACTGGATGATCCGACAGCAGGGGGATGGCGTGGGAGGTGCCGGCGCCAAATGCGCGCTCCGCGGCTTCGGCCGATATGAACTGGCCTACGTGGCGGTAGACGTAGGTCACGCCGCCAATCCCGGCCACGCTGGCAAAGGCCCAGGCACCCCGCTGACGACACACGTAGCGTCCGTGGCGCGCGATGTAGGTCGCCGCCAAAGCGATGGCAAAGACGGCCCCGTGTTGGTGTATCTCGACCGACAGCACGGCCAGCACGGCGGCCAGGGCATCCCACAGTGGTTGCTTGCGCCGCCAACCGCGCAGGCTGGCGCTCAGGGCGAGCGCACTGAACAGCAGCAACCATATCTCCGGCCGGTTGAGATGGCTGCCTGCCAGGAACAACGGCTGCAGCGATAGCATCAGGGCTGCCAGCAGCCCGACTCGGTAAGACCACAGTTGCGCACCCAGGACGGCAACTGCAACCAGCGCGGCCAGCCCGGCCATGTAGCTCATCGTGCGCACCGAGCGCAGGGTCAGGCCCCAGAGCTGGATCGCGACGCGCGACGGCAAGGCTCCAAGCGTAGTCGTGCCCTGGCCCATCCCATCGGGGAAAGGACCAACGTCGATGGTCGTCCAGCGCTGTCCGTTCTCAAGCCAATTCCACGCCAGGTTGGCGTACCATGCCTCATCGGGTTGCACTGCCGGGATGGCGTCCAGCGTCACCGCACTCAGTACGAGGCTCAGTGCCATCAGCAAGCCAAAAAACACGAGCAGGTCGGAGCGCGAGTAGGGCGGCTCTGGCGCCTCCTCGTCTGTCACCGTTGTGGGCCTGTCCCAGCCCTGGCCGGCGGGCATCGGAGTTACCTCGCCTGGTATCGGGTCACTGACCGGCACCTCGACCGCCGGCTCGTCCACCGCTGGTTGCGCCGGCACGGATTGAGGCTCGCTGGGCCTCTCTTGTGATCGCGTCGGTCTTGTTGCCGTCGGACAGTCTCCTCTCCACCCAGCGTCCGGTGGCCCGGCACGCCGGTGTGCCCTGCCACGGGGTCGGCGCGGGACCCGTGACTCGAATAATACTCCGGCTAGTCACATCGGCTGTTAACGTCGTGTGAAAGGAGCCCCCCAGCCCGATGGTGCCCCACGTGGCCGAATCTTGATGGCAGTGGCCGAGGTGCGTTCGCCTCGAGTGCACGGTGCACCGGGCGTGTTGCCGGGACGAAATTGCCACAGCAGGGCAGGGTTGAGGGAAGCGGTACGTGTGCGCGCGCGTCGGATGCATCGATAGCTCGACTCGATGCCGAGCCGGCGGCGGAACATGCGCCGGACCTGGTCTGGTCGCAAGTGGCGTTGAGTTGAACGAAGATCAGCCAGCGGGTCGTGCCGGAACCGACCCCGGTCCAGCTAGGGCAGTAGCCCGGCCAGGTATGCTCAGCCCCGACCTCTGCCGTGGCGTGATAGGTGCATAGATCGCTTGGTTACGAATGGCCGCCTCGGTGCTGGCGCGCCCAAAGGTAGATTGCCAGGAGGGCCGGCGTGAACCAGACTTGAAAGAAGTCGATGCTCACATTGGCGTTGATGGCCAGTGCCAGCATGTTTACGACCGCGTATGCGCCGCCCACTGGCCGCCGCAAGGACGGCTGTCGCTCGCTCCACGCTGCCACCTGCATCATGCCCGGCAGCAGCAGCACCCAGTCGAACGACCAGGCGTACGGCGTCGTGAGCGCAGACGCAAAAGCCAGCAGCGGCACCTCATCCGACCAGCGCCACGAACCGGCCCGACTCCGCCAGGAGGCGGCGATCCACGCCAGGCCGGCCAGTGCCGGTGCGAACGCCAGATGCGGAGCGTCGTGGCCCGATATCGCCCTCGCCAGCAGCCGGAGCACGGAGGCGATGGTGGGCGTCGCCCAGTAGAATGGCTGAGTGCCGGACAGGAACTGAGAAAAGACGTCCGCATCGAGCGCAAGGGCCACGGCGGTAAGCACTGCGCCTGCGGCCGCCCCCCCGGCCAGCACGCGCCATAGGCGCTCGCGCACACACCAGATCGGAAGGGAGGCCCAAAACAGGTAGATCACCTGAGGTTTGATCGCGATCAGGGCAGTGGCCGCGCCGGCCGGCGCCCAGCGCGAGCGTTGTGCGAGGGAAAGGAACGCCGTCACTCCCAACAACATCAAGCCGCTGACCTGGCCGGTCTTCAGCAGCACCAGTGTCGGCGCGAACGAGATGCCCAGCAGCCACGCGAGCCAACGAAGGTGCGGCGAGCCGCCGTACAGGCGCCATAGCGCGTCGCAGCACCCGAACACAATGGCCAGGTTGAGCAGCAGCCAGATGAGCCTTCCAAGCGGGTACGGCAGCATTCCCAGCGGCAGCAGCGCAGCCAGCCCCCACGGCGGGTAGAACATCTGCATGGGCTCGTCGCGCTGCCAGCCGACAGTGCGCTGAAGGACCAGGAGGGCGTCGGGATCGTACGGATCCTGACCGTTCAGCAGCAAGCGCGCAGCCGACCAGTAAGCCACAAAGTCGTCGGACGCGACGCCCGAGTCGCCCGCTAAGCGCGTCATCTGGTAGGCCAGGACGACAAGCAGGACGGCCAGGACGAAACGCCACAACCAACCGCCGGGGCCCCCCGCGCGCGCGCGCGGCGGCGCGCCGCGCGGCGGGGGGGGCGGGGGAGGGGGAGCCGCAGGCGCGGGGGTAACGCGGCAGCTGGAGCGGGCTCCACCCCGCGCCCCACGAGAGGCGGG
>CAYYVH010000194.1:0-7749 GCA_964475075.1 uncultured Anaerolineales bacterium
CATGGTTTCCGGCCGTTATCTCGATATCTCCCTCGACTACCTCGGCTGTATCCCGTTTGATCGCAAGATGCACCAGTCGGTCCGCGAGCAGACGGTGATGGTCGACCTGATCCCCGATCACAAGGTGGCCAAGGCTTTTCGCGAGCTGGCGGAGAACCTGCTCGAGACCCCGAAGAACAGCAAGGCCCAAGGCACCCTCTGTCGTCGACCTCGCCAAGCCCGGGCGCCTCCTCGAGCCGCCCCGACACGCGCACGCTCTCGCCGTAGCGATGCCGCTCCACCGCCGGGGCCCATACCAGCACGCTGCCTTGTGCCGGCGACCAGGCCCCGCCTGTGCCGATGGCGCGCACCGCCAGCCGATAGCCTGTCGTACGATCGCGCCGGTCGGGCTCCGCTGTGATCTCGCCCTCTAGCAACACATAGGTGCCGTTGCGGTGCGCAATGTGGCCGGGAGGTAGAGGCCTCTGGTTCAGCCCTGTGCGCAGCAACCCGAGATCGAAGCACAGCAGCACACCGAGCAGTGGCGCCAGCCGCGCCAAGCGCCCGCGGACCCGCCCGGCGAGGACGAGCGCCAGGAGCGCAGCGCTGGGCACGATCCCCACCAGAGATAGCGCCAACGGCACGCCGAGCCACCTGCCCACCAGGAGACCGCCCAACCAGCCGGCGCAGCCACGGATGACCACGTCGCATAAGCGTATCCCGTCGGCGTTGCGCGGGAACGCGCGCCGCGCCGCGAGCGCGCCCGTTCTGTGCCTGCGGCGGAGGGCAAGCTAGTGCTCAAGTAGGCGATAACGGATCGCTCTCGAGCAAATGCTGCGCCTACAGCGTCGCTGAGGGGAACGACGCATCGTCAGAGCTCCTGACATGGTCCGCGGGAATCCAGGCAGGACGGGCGTTCCAGCGGGGACGGACGGTGTGATCATGGCAATAGTTCGTGTCACCCAAGCGCCAGTTTCAGACGTCGTCGAGCGCTTCCGAGGCTGCTTGCATCGGCTCCGCCCGGTGGCCTGGCATCTCGAACATGACACTTGAGCCCCAGAAGCATGTCAGGAGCTCTGGACTACCTCGACCGACGGGCCCAGGAGCTGGCTGCCAACGCGTCTTAGCGACCAAGATTTCTCCGTTACTACGCAAACCCCAACAAGAGACTTGCCGATTGGGGGGAGGTACTGCATGATCACCATCTGGCGGAAGCGATTGTGGACCGGATCCTGGAGCGGGGTCGCTTCCTCGTTCTCGACGGGCCGTCGCTGCGCACCCGTCACATCGACCAAGACCTACTGCCCGGACCGGCCGTATTTTCCGCAAAACACCGGCCAGAATTTCCGGAAACCACACGAGATCGTCGCCGGTCTCTCTGCGGACGGTTGGGGACAGTATGAGAACCGTCATTCCTCTCTAGTTTCCCCTAAATCAGGCCGCAAGCCGATCGCCCTGGACGGCGGGGGCCGGAGCCTTATGCCGGCGATGGGCATCAACGCCCTTCGGCAGATGGTCGGTCCGGGAGGACTTTCCGCGAACTTCCTCTGCGAACCCGCCCAACATTGAGAAACTGACGCGTGCCAGCACCCGGCGCAACCGCCCGGGCGTGTGTTGTGGTCGCCGATCCCAGAACCCGGTCGGGATCGCTTCGTCCTGCGTGGCGGCCAGGTAGCCGAGGATGGCGCCGGACAAGAGTGCCAGCTCCGGCAGGCGATGCCGGCTGGTCTCGGCGAAGACGTACTGCCGGTGCGCGCCGAGGATCTGCTTGGCCGTTTGTGGGATGACCTCCACCGGCCAGCGGTCACGATATAGCTTCCGCACGGCAGCGCCGCTGGCCTCGATCGAGTAGGTCGCCACCAGCGGGTTGCGGTAGCGCGGATCGTGGATCACTGCGCAGGTGAAGCTGTCCGCCGCGCCAACCTTCTCGCTACGCGCCACGAGGTCATCCCAGTACTGCACGCGGATGATGCAGTCACTGTCGATGAAGGTCTCCTCCTTGTCGGGGGGCGTCGCCTCAAGCAGCTTGCCCTTTTTCTGGCGCGGCAGGGGGCGGACGATCTCGCCGTACTCCGGTGGCCGGCCCGTGCCCTTGTAGACCGGCAGCGCGTTGCGCCGAGCCGTGAAGTTCTTGGCCATGCGCAGCACGTAGCGTTGCGCCCCGGCCTCCCGCAGTTGGTTGAGCCCGAACCCGGCGTCCAGGACCATCACCTCGCCCTCGGCCATCTTCTCGCGCACCGTTCTCAAGAGCGCTACCTGTAGCCGTGCCTCGCTTGTCTCGCCGGACGGCATGCGCTCGATCGCCAGCGGTACACCCAGCCGCGTCTCGCCCACACTGCCGACCCGCACCGCAAATCCGAACGGGATCGCCGGCAGCGCCTTGCCGGCCGTGCTGTCATAATGCTTCGTCTCCAGCCCCGCCAACCGTGGCCGGAAGAACCCGACCAGATCCACCGCGACCGGTCGCCAGCCTTCGCGGGCGTGCGCCTGCCAGACTCCTTCCGCGTCCACTTCCTCCTGCCAGTGATCGATCAAGTCTTGCGTGCTCCACACACCACGCCACATCGCTCGCCAGCCCCGACAGACATCCACCCGTGACAGCCCCAGCGCATCGAGCGCCGGAAAGACGGCACCCCTCGACTCCAGTAGCCGACCACTCATGATCGCCCACAGCAAGTACACGATTCCCAGGTTCGTACCGATCGGCACGGCCCTCACCACATTCGACAACATGCCATTGATACGGTACAGTGTCTTCGACATCAGGCTGGCCTCCTCTGGCTACTAACCTTTTGGAGACTATGCCTGATGTCTCCCCTTTAGGGGAAACTAGAGTTCCTCGATGGTCAGCACAATTAGGCCACCGCGTCCGTCACCAACATACAGCATTTCGTTGGCTGCGGCGAGACAACGCGCCTCGCCCGCCGTGTCAAAGAAGCCAGCCACTCGTGGCTGTCGTACGTCGGCGACATCGAGCAATCGGATGCCGGACGCACCATGGGCGAGAATCGCCAGGTCGTCGGCGACGGCGATGCCATACGTCAAAGGCCAGCGAGAGGAGCGCGCTAGCGAGGCAATTTGCTGCGGTGCCGCCGGATCGGCAAGATCAACAACTCGCAGGCTCTTCCAGAAGCCGGTTAGGTAGGCAATCGCGTCTATCACCGCGACGTCTGTTGGTGATTGCGGGACGTCATCAAATGGACCCTGCCAGACTACTTTCGGCTGTGACACGTCGCCGAGATCGACCACTGTAAGTCCCTCTCCAGGTGCACCGACGAGAAGATACCCGTCCTGGATGGCAATCGGCCCGCCCTGGTCTATATCGGCGAGCTTGCGAGGGTCAGAGGGAACTGTGATGTCTACGAGGTCGACGCGGCTCCTATATGAGACGGCGGCGATTCCCTTTCCAACGGAGAGATCAGTGCTCTTCTCGTGGGACTCGTAATGACCCACGACCCGTGGGGCCTCAGGGATGGTCACATCAATCACCGATAGCCCCCTATGGGCGGCGTACAGAAGGGGACCCGTCGCAACTAGAGCGGCTACGCGCTCCGGCGTTGTCAAGTATCCGGTAGCCCGGAGGTTATTTGGAGTGCCGATGTCTACAAGCCAGATACCGCCGCCGTTGGCGGTGTCCTCCCCAACGTATGCGTAACTGCCGGCAACGTCCACGCTGCACACCGACCCCATGATCAGCAGAAACGAGGTCTCAACAGGCTGTCGCGGGGTCGATACGTCGACGATAGTCAAGCCTCGGCGCGAGGCGTACAAGTACCCATCTGCCGCAGCAATATGGCCTGCCGCGCCGATCGATGCTACAGACACGGGTTGAGTCGGATCGGTGACGTTGATGACAAACACTTCGTCCGTAGCCTGATTCGCGACGTAGGCGTGGTTGTCGGCGATGGCAACGCCAAAGCTCACGAGAGGAATTGGTACATGCGCCACCTCATGGGGCGTCGCCGGATCGCCAATATCGATAATGGTTAAGCCTGCGCTCGACTCGAATGCATCGATCACGTAGAGATATGGTGCCGCGACGGCCAGATCGGTGGGGAAAATAGGAGGCCTCAATCGCAATACCTCACCTGGGCGAGAGGGATTGCTGACATCGATGATCCAAACGCCTGTCTCGCCAGCTGCGACGAAAGCGTAGTCTCCAGAGACGGCGAGCGCATTGATAGAGACCGCGGGAATCGGCAGGTATCCGAGCTTGCGAGGGTTCGTGGGTGCCGCAACGTCCAGGACCTGCAGCCCGCTGTTGGCTGAGCCGGCAACTATGACGAACGCCCTCTCGCCGGCAATCGTCACGCGCCGGGCCGGGGCGGTAAGAATCGCCTGCGCCACCTCGTGGGGCGTTGCCGGATTGCTGACGTCGATGATTCGGAGGCCAGCGCGTCCGTTGGCCACAACCAAGTGTGCACCGCGGCAAGCCACCTGACTCACTAAGTCATCAAACGGTGGCGTGCGGCCGATGACCCTCGGGTCATGGGGCTCTGATACATCGATAACCAGCACTCTTGGTCCAACACCTAAGTATACGAATCGATCGTGTTGGCATATAGCTGATATCTCTCCACCGAGTTGGTCCTGTGGGCTGGCCACTAGGCGCCGTTCTCGAAATGTGGCGGGGAAGTACAGGGTTGGGGTGATGTCGGCTGTCGCGATCAGCGCTGCCTCAGCTGAAGCCGGAGGAGGCTCTAAGCGGCCTGCAAACAGTGACTCCGGTGCGTGGAATCCAAGCCCGTGCGCGTCCGCGCCCAGCGCCCGGACCAGTGCGGCTCCGACAATGATAGCTGTAGCGAGGTGTAAGAGGCGGCGCGCGTTACATACGGTCATCTTACGAGACGGGTACATATCGAGCACGCTCTCCTAACTGCCGCCCCTGAGAGGCGAGGTACCCACGTGCAGCGAGAGATGCTCATTACTCGCTTGGTGCAAGCCAGTACAACACCTACTGTCAGGAGCACAGCCCGCAGTAATACTGATCAGGATACACCACCTATCTCCCGTGGTGGTGGACTGTTGCAGATCTTGGCAAGATAGAGGACGTCGAGTGGCTGTGCCGTTGGGTTTGAGTTGTTGACGTCCTTTCCGACCGAGAAAAACACCACAACAAACGCGTAGGGAGTGGCAAGGACGTAGTCCGCGCCCCAATGCTTCATCTTGAACTTCCGAGCTGGCCAGCCGCCGGGCGGTGGTGGAGTCGGCGGCGGCGGCGGCCAGTTACCGACGTTATAGAGCGGTCCGCCACCAGCACCATTGATGATGTAGGGGAACGCGCGGTGATCCTCAAAACGCTGTCGGTTGTGATTGTGTCCAGAAAAGACGATGTCCGCGCCCCAGTCATCGTAGTACCAGCCGTGGCTTGGCCGCATCCCTATAGTAGATTCGTGGCCGCCGGCCGAGTACGGCGGGTGGTGGTAGTATACCACTCTCCAGCATGCGTTCGAATTCGTCAAGTCGTTGTGAAGATCGCCCCGCTGCGGCTCGGGGAAAGCGGGCCAGACGGTTGCGGCCTTCTGTGGAACCCCGCTGCCGAAGTCCTTGTCCGCCGGGTTACTATCGACAGCGAAGAACTCAACGAGAGGCGGATTCCCGCCCTTCTCGTATGTGTAGTACAGGTACTCCTGCAGATCAGGGCAGGCCTTACACGGCGGAGAGCCACCACCGAGGAAGAACCGTGATACGTGTGCGCTCCCGGGGCAATCCTCGCAGATGTAGCCGTGGTTTCCTACCGCCGGCTCGAACGTGTTGAGCAGGCTTGAGTATGGGGCATGGTTTTCGTCAAAGGAGCAGCAAGGACTGCCGGCGTCCTCACCATAGGGGTAGTTATTGTCCCCGACGGTGAAAACGAAGCTTGGGTTCAGCGGAAGAACCACGAAGTCGGCAACTTCCTGTTCGTAGCAGTTGTTGTAGTAGTGTCCCATCCTATGGTTGTCAGGATACGCGCAGCCATAGTATCCGATTCCGGCGGCGGTTACATTGCCGGAGTACTGCTGCTGGGCCGACGTTGCAGGGGGAAGCAGCGCACAGAAGGCGACAATAGGCAGAATCAGTCGGAGAATGGGTCTGGGCAGTACATGTCGCCAGAAAGGCGGTCGGCTGGCCAGGTGACTGCTAGGCTGAGCCATGATTATCATCACCTTTCGTATTGCGTTCCCGTATAGCTAAGGTTGCAGTATCTCTATCTCGTCGCGGCGCGGGCGGCGCTGGCGAGCCGCTAGAGCCCCGGGGGCGTATTTTGCGACGTGAGCGCGCCGACGTTACGGGCACGTTGGACAGTCAGTGGAGTCACAGCAGCCATATGTTATCCTCACCCCACCGATGGCTGTGGCCAGCTCGTCTCCGTTGAACATGTCAACCCAGAAGCCTGCTGGCAGGCGCTCAAGGCTGTACTTGCACTCAGATGTCCAGGCGTAGAGAGTTGGGTCGCCCATAACTTGTTCGAGTTTACCGCCAGAGAAGTCCTTGCACTGCCTGCAACGTCCTCCAGTGGGCGACTCTCCGGTGCACGTGCACAGATCTGCGCGGACGCGGCCATGGGTCACAGGGCCGCCCGACGGGCAGACCCGAACCTCGACCTTGACTCGCCAGTGGTTCGTCTTACGGCAGAACTCACAATTTGGCCTCACGATACCCATTATCTGGGATGGGTACATCGGGTGTCCATCACATGGGAGACTGCTTGAGCCCCCAGGCCCAAACCAGCCTGTGCGATACCATGTCCACGGGTAACCAGCCTCGGAGCTGGCGCAATGGCACACATCATCGATGAAACATTCGGGAGGTGGTGCGCACGGCCCATCCCTAGTACGGGTTTCGACCGTGACCTCGCTACCAATGGTCTCGGTTACTACTTCGACGTAGGGCAGCACAGTGTCGAATACGTCCACCTCGTACATAGGAACGCCGTATGGATCGGAGGCGGTGGCCGGGGCTGTGACCCTCTGGCGCACGCCACCATACGCCACAAAGAAGCCTAGGACCGCAGCAAAGACCAGAGATCCACCGAGCACCAGCAGTAAACGTGCGCTCTTCATTCGATTGTCCCCCGTACCCGGCAGCTATCCGCCGACCGCATGCTTACGTGACGGTTATTGGCAGATATACTCGACACATGTATCGCAGCACATATATTTGATCCTTATCTCCTGTATTGATCCAGCGTCGGCTCGAATCCTCCAGTAGTCTGGGAGGTTCGAGTCCGAGTATATGCAGTCGGATTCCCAGACCCACACGCCGTCTTCGCCTTCCGTCTCGACCCAGCCGCCAGTGATTGCGTCCTTGCCTGCTTCAAAGAGTCCCTGATTGATTCCGCTGACTGCAACCCGCTGCAGGCTAGAGGGCGGGCCTGCAGCTTGCCGGCATGCGATCACAATGCCCCGAACCTTGAATGGCCCGCTCTCGCAATCGCTATTGCACATCGGAGGATGATCAATCGGGAAGTCGACGGTGACAGGACCGCCTTCGGGCTTGCATAGGGTGCCCGTCGCGGGGTACGAGAAGGGACGCTCGCGTACGATCACTCCAGGTATGACGGGGTGGGGGCATGCTTGCGCATTGGTGCGGGGCAAATGCGTTTCGTAAAGGCGGTGTTGTAGCGGATCATCAGCGGCGGCCATGGCGAAGCCGACAGAGCCCAGGGCAACGCAGGCTACGAACAGGATGGCGAGCACGAGATTTGGACGGACCGTCATTGCAGAGCTCCTGAGATGGTCCGCGGGAATCCAGGCAGGACGGGCGTTCCAGCGGGGACGGACGGTGTGA
>CAYYVH010000195.1:0-7720 GCA_964475075.1 uncultured Anaerolineales bacterium
ATGTGCGCGCGGCGCCGACAATAGTTGCGTCCTCCGCTCCGCCGAGACCAGCAGAGACCGCTTCCCCGGCCCGCGGGCCAGCCGAGCCGATCGCGGCGGTTCCTGAGCGGCGACCGATGCCCGGTGCGGAGGAGGCTGCCGCCCCGTCACAGGCCGAGGAGGAGCCCGCCGGGGGCGCGAGCGTAGAGCTTGAGGCGAAGGCAGCGGAAGGGCAAGCCACGGAACCCGCGACCGCACCCGCCGGGCCGGCCGGCGTACCCACCTGGGTGCCTGCGGTCCTCGCTGCCACGCTCCTGGCCGCCTTGGCAGGGTGGCTCGCTTTCGGCCGCGGCGGCTCGTCCGGCGCCCGTTGACGCAACCGTGCCCCCGGGTTATCATGCGCCGGAGGCTCCATGAGCGAGAAACCCACCCTGGTGCTGATCGACGGACACGCCCTAGCCTACCGGGCGTTCCACGCACTGCCTCAGGAAATGGCCAACCCCACCGGCGAGCTCACGAACGCCGCCTTCGGCTTCGCCGCCATGCTGCTCCAGGTGCTGGAGGTACACCAACCGGAGTACATCGCGGTCACGTTCGACCGCGGGTACACCGCCCGGGAAGAGCTCTTCCCCGAATACAAGGCCAACCGGGCCGAGATGGCAGAAGCACTGAGGCTCCAGCTGCCTCGGATCCAAGAGATCATCGACACGTTTGGCATCCCTATCTTCGCGGCTGATGGTTGGGAGGCCGACGACGTCCTCGGCACCCTCGCCCAGCAGGCCGCTAGGGCGGGAGTCCAGACGCTCATCGTGACCGGCGACACGGACTTGTTTCAGCTCGTCGACGACAACACGCGGGTCGTGACCAGCGGCCGACGCTTCTCCGACGTGGTGATTTACGACGAGGACCGCGTCCGGGAACGCTACGGCGTGCCGCCGGACGCACTTCCGCAGTGGAAGAGCCTCAAGGGTGATCCGTCAGACAACATCCCCGGCGTGCCCGGCATCGGCGACAAGACGGCGACGCAGCTCATCAAGGCCTTTGGCACGGTCGAGAACACGATCGCCAGTGCCGATGAGATATCCGCTCGGAGGATCCGGGAGAACCTCCTCGCCCACGCGGGCCAGGCCAGGCTCAACGTAGAGCTGGTCACCATCCGCCGGGATGCTCCGGTAAGCCTCGACCTGGACGCGGCGCGGTTCGCAGGCTACGACAGGCAGGCGGTATCCAGCCTGTTTAGGGAGCTCGACTTCCGCAGCCTGATGGGCCGTCTTCCGGACAGGGCCGAGGATACGGGCCCAGCCGCCCGCAAGGCGAGCCCGGACGGCGAGTACGTGACGGTCGACAGCCTCGAGGGTTTGGAGCGACTAGCCGGACGTTTGGACGGGTGCACGCACGTCTGCTTCGATGTGGAGACCACGTCAACCGACCCCATGCGGGCCAGACTCGTGGGCCTCGCCGTGTCGGACATGCCGGGCCATGGGTGGTACATACCGATCGGCCACTACGCCGTGGAAGCACTGCCGGGGCAACAGGGCCGGCTGGGCCTGGATGCCGGCGACGGGGATTCCAACCTGCCGCTGGAGGTCGTGTCCAGCGCCCTCCAGGACGTTCTCGGCGGCCCGGCGGTGAAGATCGCCCACAACGCGAAGTACGACATACTGGTCCTGCGCCGTCACGGTCTCGACGTCCGCGGCCCCCTATTCGACACGATGGTCGCCGCCTGGCTCGTTGATCCGGGGCGCCGGGCGTTCGGCCTCAAGGGCCTAGCCTGGTCGGATCTCGGTGTCGAGATGACGGCCATTACCGACCTGATCGGCCGCGGTCGCTCACAAATCACGATGGCCGAGGTGTCGGTCGAGGCGGCCACCCCCTACGCTGGTGCCGATGTCGACATGACGCTCCGACTGGCAGAGTCACTGGAGGCGCAGCTCGACGAACGTGGCGTGCGGCGCCTGTTCGGCGAGCTGGAGATGCCGCTGGTGAGCGTGCTGGCCGACATGGAGCAGGCAGGGATCTTGGTTGATCCGGGAATGTTGGCCACGATCAGCGACGAGCTGATCTCGCGCATTGCGGATCTGGAGGTCGAGATCTTCAAGGAGGCGGGGCACGAGTTCAACATCGGCTCGCCGCAGCAGCTCGGCAAGGTGCTTTTCGAGGAATTGGGCCTACCGGCCACCAAGCGTACGAAGACGGGTTATTCGACGGCCGCCACTGCGCTATCGGATCTGGCACCGGGCGTCCCCATCGTCCAGGACGTGCTGGACTGGCGCCATCTGAAAAAGCTCAAGGGCACATACGTGGACGCGCTGCCGACGCTCATCCACCCCGAGACGGGCCGGATTCACACGAGTTGGGGGCAGGCCTCGGTCGTCACCGGGCGCCTGAGCTCGCGGGATCCCAACCTGCAGAACATCCCCGTGCGCACGGAGGTGGGCGGTCAGATCCGGCGTGCCTTCGTGGCCGACGCAGGATGCGTCTTCCTGGCGGCCGACTACTCCCAGATCGAACTGCGCATCCTGGCCACATTGTCCGGGGATCCAGGGCTCAGGGAGGTGTTCCGCGTGGGGGGCGATGTCCACGCCGCCACGGCCGCCTTCCTGTTTGACAAACTACCGTCGGCGGTCTCCTCCAACGAACGGCGCATTGCGAAGATGGTGAACTTCGGCGTGCTGTACGGAATGAGCGCCTTCGGCCTGGCCCGGCGGACCGGCTTGTCACGCGCGGAGGCTTCGGATTTCATCGATCGCTATTTCGGGCAGTACGCCGCGGTCAGGGGGTATTTCGACCAGGTCCTGGCCGATGCGGCCGAGAAGGGGTACGTGGAGACCATCCTGGGCCGCCGCCGCTACTTCCCGCAGCTCGGCGCCGCGGCGCGGTTGGACCATGCCGCCCGGCAGCGAGCCGAGCGTGAGGCGATCAACGCCCCCATCCAGGGCTCGGCCGCCGACATCACCAAGGTGGCGATGATCAGGCTGCACCGGGCTCTCGCCGAGCGGGGGCTGACAAGCCGCATGCTTCTTCAGGTCCACGACGAGTTGCTGCTCGAGGTTCCCGAGAGGGAGCTACCGGAGGTAGCGGACCTGACAGCGGAGACAATGTCCCACGCCGTACAGCTCGGCGTCGACCTGGTCGTGGATCTGTCCGTAGGGCCCAACTGGGGCGAGCTCGAAGCCTTCGGCAAAACGGGGTGACTTGACCGAGAGTTAGGGCATCCTGGCTACCAGGGGAGCTTCGTCCCACAACGCCTCCAGGGCGTAGAAGGAGCGCCGCTCCTGATCGAACACGTGGACCACGACATCACCGTAGTCCATCAACACCCAGCCTGACGCGGGGTCGCCCTCGACTTGCGCGGGCTTTTCCCCGCCCTCGAGGCGCACCGCGTCGGCGATGCCGTCGATCACGGCCTTCAGCTGGCGCTGGCTGGTTGCCGTGCCGATAACGAAGTAATCGGTGATCAACGACACCGGTCGGATGTCGAGGATGACCAAATCCTCCGCCTGCTTGTCGCCCATTGCCTCGAACACGAGGCGGGCCAGCGCATCTGGTTCCAACGGTGACTCCTGAGGGAAGTTGACAGACTAGTACAGTTCGGCAGAGATTCCTCCACCGTTCATCCACGGCGTGGCTGAACTACACCCGCTCTGTAGGGGCGACCCGGCGGGTCGCCCCGGACTGGGGAGAGACTTCCGCCGACGTGTACTAGTATATTTGGCCCCGCCAGCGCCGGCAAGGTTTTGCAGACCAAACACGGCGGGGATATACTCCTCATAATATGAGCTGCGGCGGCACAGCCACCTCAACGGACACCCCTCCCCCGGCAGCACCGCGCACCGATGCCGGCGTACCCGGCGCGCCGAGGGCGTTCGGGCACCTGCTGGAGACTGTGTCGCGTCGGTACGCGGAAGCAGACCTCGATGCCATGCACCGGGCGTTCAGGATGGCAGCGAAGGCCCATGCCGGCCAGAAGCGGGCCTCAGGCGAGCCGTACATCATGCATCCGCTGGCCGTGGCCCAGATCCTCGCTGGCCTGAACCTCGATCCGCCCACGATAGCTGCAGCACTGTTGCATGACGTCGTGGAGGACACGGTCGTCAACCAGGCGGCATTGGAAGAGGAGTTCGGAAGCGAAATCGCGCAGTTGGTTGCCGGCGTGACGAAGATCAGCGCCATCGAGGCCCGTGAGGTAGCGGCGTCGGAAGCCGAGAGCTTGAGGCGGCTGTTCCTGGCGGCAGTCGGCGATCTGCGGGTAATATTGATCAAAGTCGCCGATCGGCTTCACAATATGCGGACGCTGGATGCGCTGGACTCCGAGCGGCGGCAGCACCTTGCCCAGGAGACGCTTGAGATCTATGCCCCGTTGGCCAATCGGCTGGGCATTTGGCAGCTGAAGTCGGAGCTTGAGGACCTGGCGTTGCGGGAGTTGGAGCCGGAGGTCTTCGGGGCTATCCACAGCGAGTTGACGGGGCGTCATGGCGAGCACGAGCAGTACCTGACCGATGTCATACGGCAGCTGGACCAACGGCTGCGCGCGGCCGGAATGGCGGCCCAGATCAGCAGCCGGACCAAGCACTACTACTCTGTCTACAAGAAGATGCTCCGCAAGGACCTGCGTCTGAGCGAAATCAGCGAGATCTACGATGTGCTCGCCGCGCGGGTCCTCGTCGACGCGCCGGAGCAGTGCTACCTGGTGCTCGGTGTGGTCCACACTATGTGGCCGCCGGTGGAAGGCGAGTTCGACGACTATATCGCGAAGCCGAAGAACAACCTCTACCAGTCTCTGCACACCACGGTCCTGGGCCCGGGCAACCGGCCACTCGAGGTGCAGATCCGCACCCACGAAATGCACGACGTGGCCGAATACGGCGTGGCCGCGCACTGGTTATACAAAGAAGACAGCCCCCGCGCGCGCGAGGCGGAGGAGAAGATATCCGCCCTGCGGCGTCTTCTGGAGACTCATTACGAGGATGCCGCCGACGCCCAGGCCTTCGTCGAGGGCCTCAAGACCGACGTGTTCCGCGACCAAGTATATGTGTTAACTCCCCAGGGGGACGTCCGCGAGCTTCCGGCCGGCTCGACACCGGTGGACTTCGCGTACTACATCCACACCGAGGTCGGCCACCGGTGCCGCGGTGCCCTCGTGAACGGCAAGATGGTCTCCTTGGACACCGCGCTGCACACCGGCGATACGGTGAAGATCATCACCGTTAAGGGTGAGGCAGGGCCAAGTCGCGATTGGCTAAACTCGGCGTTGGGCTATGTAACCAGCAATCGCGCCCGGTCCAAGATCGGTCAGTGGTTCCGCCGCCAGGCGCGCGGTACGGCCATCCGCGAGGGCCGGGAGGTCCTCGACCGTCAGCTGCGCAAGCTGGGACTGACGCGCGTCAAGCACGATGACGTAAGTCATCTGTTCGGCTATGATCAGCTCGAGGACTTCCTTACAGTCGTGGGGCGCAGCGAGATCCCGGCCGAGGCGATCGGCGGCCGTCTACTCGAGGTCGAGGAGGAGACACGAGACGCGAAGGGCACGCCACAGCGGGCACCATTCCCGACCGGCACGGCTCTACGGCCAACTGCTGAGCCGGCCAGCGGTGTGACGATGCACGGCGCGGACGGTGTCTTCACGCGCGTCGGCCGGTGCTGCCGACCACTCCCGGGTGAGGCGGTCGTGGGCTATGTCACCCGTGGGCGCGGCGTGACCCTGCACCGGGCCGACTGCCGGAACATCAGTACCCAGCGAGTGCGCGAGCCCGAGCGCTTCATCCGCGTAGATTGGCAACGCAGCAACCGGCGTACATATCCGGTCGAGGTGCGAATCTCGGCTTACGACCGCTCCGGGTTGGTGCGGGACATTTCCGAAGTGATCGCGCAGCGCGGTGTGAACATGGCCTCGGTCTCCGCCGCCGCCAGCCCGTCCGACGGCACGGCGGTGGTAACTGCCATAGTGCAAATCGCATCCCACACCGAGCTCACCAGCCTGATCGACAAGCTGGGTACGGTTGAGAACGTCATCGAGGTCCTTCGCCCAACGGGATAGGTGGTCATGTCGCAGCAGGCACGCAGGAACCGCCCCAACCCGATCGTCGTCATCACGGCGATTCTTGTCCCGGTCCTGCTGATCACTCTGCCGCACGCCGTGCAGCAGCTGCGGCACACCGAAGCGACGGCAACCCACGAACGCTCGCCTGCGGACGCAACGTCGTTGGCCGCGACGTCCACCGCCGGTGTAGGCGTCACGGCTCCAGCAGCCCTACCGCCGACGCTCCCGGCACCCGGTCTCCCCCTCCCGACCCCGTCCGGCTCCGGGCGGCAGTGGCGGGTGTACCGCGACCCGCAATACGGCTTCCAGCTGGAGGTACCCGCTGGTTGGCGCGCAAGCGAGGTCGGTGATGAGGACGCACCGGCAAGCAGCGCCGATCACAGCGCGGTGTTCGAGGCAGCCGACACGGGCGCCCGGCTCGCGGTGAGTGTGTGGGAAGCAAGCGAGTTGGCCTCCTTCTACCTGTGGGCCGGTGTCGTGGCGCGCGGCATGCAATCGGTGGACGGGCAACTCCCGACCAACGCACTCGTGGCCGGTCACGCGGCGCTGGTTGTCTGGGCGCCGGAGAGCCCTGCCACGCCGGCACAATACGCGGCGCTCTTAGCCCGGCAGAGCCGTTACTACCGGTTGGCCTACAGCGCCACGGATGGCGGGGCAGCCCTCGGCGATTTCGTTCGAGCCCTGGTCACTCTGAGCTGGGACGGCGAGGAGACGCAGGACATAATCCCGCCCCTCCCGGCGCCTACGGGTCGGTTCTATCCGAGCAATCTACTGTTCGGACCCTCGCGGTAGGGGCAATGTCCTCCAACTCCCCCAGGAACGTCACGGTCGACATGCCGGCAACGCAACCCTGGCCAACCGACGTTGCCACCTGGCGCCAGACGGGGTCCATGATCTCGCCGGCCGCAAACACCCCGGGGACGTTGGTGCGCCCACGCTCGTCCGTCAGAATATAGCCGCGGTCGTCCATGTCGATGGCGCCCTCGAAAAGCGGCGAATTCGGTGAGTGGCCGATGAAAATGAACACGCCCGTCGTCTCGAGCACGTCCACATCACCGTCGTCCGCCCGCCGCACCCTGACCCGCTCTACCTTTCCGTCGCCGAGGACCTCTTCCACCACGGTGCTCCACACGAATGACACCTTCTCATTTGCGAAGGCCCGTTCTTGGAGTTGCAGACCGGCCCGCAGCTCGTCCCGGCGATGGATGATGCGGACGGAGCGCACGAAGCGGGTCAGAAACAGGGCTTCCTCGAGTGCGCTGTCACCACCCCCGACAACGACGACGTCCTGGTCCTGGAAAAACGCGCCGTCGCAGGTCGCGCAATAGCTGACGCCACGGCCAATGAGCTCTTCCTCACCGGGTACGCCAAGGCGGTTGGCCGACGCACCGACGGCGACCACGACCGCACGAGCTTCCAGCTCACCGCCGTAGGTCTTCACCCTCAACGGGCTGCTCGCGAAATCGACCTCGGTGACCTGATCATAGACGAGCTCCGCCCCGAACTTCTCCACATGCTTGACCATGCGCTCGGTCAGCTCCGCACCGGTCAGTTCGTCGTGGAGGCCCAGGAAGTTATCGATCTCCCAGGTGAGTGCCACCTGGCCGCCCAGTTGCGGACCGGTAACTACGACGGTCGACAGGTCGGCGCGAGCCGTATAGAGCGCGGCCGTCATGCCCGGCGGGCCACTCCCGTGACCTA
>CAYYVH010000196.1:0-7711 GCA_964475075.1 uncultured Anaerolineales bacterium
TCCGGGGCCAAGGCCGCCTTGCCGCGCCCGCGGCTTGCAGGTCCGTCCTCCCCCGCCCTCCGGTTGTGCCCGGCCCGTCACGTGTCGGCTGCGCGGGGCCACACGCGGCTGTCGTGCCACCCCGACGCGCCGTGGCGTTCCGGTCCCTGTCCAGCCATACTCAAGCCAACATACGCCGTCCGGCGACATCGGTTGTCCGAGCTCCGTGAAGCCGGCGGCGCGTGGGAACTGGGTCCGGCGACCGGCGAAATGCGCTTCGACAGCCTGCCAGCCGAGATCGTCCCAACGTCCGATGGAGTTCACGCTCTCGTCGTCAGCGAAGACATGTCACTTACTACGATTGACGTCCGGACGATGTCGGAATCGCTACCCGGCATCGCCATGGCGCCCCTGGTTGGCCCATTCCGAGCACGTGGCGGCGAACGAAACCCTTACATAGATGCGGCCTTGAGCCCCGACGAGCGGTACCTGGTGACCGGCCGCGCGTACACAGACCAAGTGAACGTCGCTGACCTTGTCGAACGCAGGTCTTGGAGCGTCAGCGCGGGAACCGGTATCACCATGACTTTGGGCGTAGCCTTCGATCGCGCTCGGCGCAATCACGGGCGGTTGGCCATCCACGGCTGTTCTCAGGTGCTAGTCTATGACTTCGCTGCCGATGGAACGCTGCGGGAGGTGGGTCGCACCGCCCTGCGAGGAGGGTGGGGTTGCGGAAACGGCCTCTTCGGCAGGCTGGCGTGGAGCGGCAGTGGTAGGGGCGTCATTGCGGCGTTCTCCGACCGAGACGCTTGGACCGGTTGGGCGGTGCTCTCAGTGGAAGATACCACGGGGCGTGTCGAACGCGTCGGCAACATCGGGCATTGTAGCTACAGCCCACCCTATCCGGTGTTCTCGAACGACGTGCTGACCGCCAACGGCTACGTGCCGACGGCAACGGCCTCGCCCTCGCCATCCGCCAGCCCCAGCTCGTCGCCGACGGCGTCTCTTACGCCGAGTCCCAGCGCCAGCCCGACTCCCACTGCCACCCCCACCCGTACGGCGACCGTCACACGGCCGCCTCTGCCGCTCTACTTGCCGATAGCTCTCCGTGAGCATTGCACGCCCGGCACCCAGCGCATCGACGTCGCCCTGGTCATCGATGCCTCCACCACTATGCGGGACGACCTCACCGCCGCTGGGAGGACGAAGCTCTCCGCGGCGATCGAGGCAGCCAAGGCCTTCGTGGCGACGCTGGCGCTTCCACAAGACCAGGCGGCGGCGGTTGTCTTCAACAGCGACGCGCAGGTGCTGCAGCACCTGACCGGCAAGCGCGCGGATATCGAGGCCGCGCTGGCACAGATTCCACTGCTAGTGCGGCAGCAGACCCGCATCGATCGGGGAATTGAGGAGGCGCACAAGGAACTCACCAGTGTGCGGCGTAAGCCGGCAAACCGGGCGGTGATGATCCTGCTGACTGACGGCCTGGCCAACCCGGAGCCGGCATCGACGGCGGTGCGGCGGGCGCAGGCGGCCAAGGACGACGGGATCACCATCTTCACCATCGGCCTGGGCGAGGAGCACGAGTTGAACGTCGTGGAGCTGGCGCAGATGGCTACGCGTCCGGAGTACTTCTACCGTGCTCCCGACGGTGAGGACCTGCTGGTGATCTATCGGACTATCGCAGTGGAGATTCCGTGCCCGGCAGCACAGTACTGGGGACGGCGCTAGCTGTTCGGATGGGCTACCAGTGGTCCGGGTTCGAAACCCAAGGTATATCTGACTCATGGTTCCGGTGAAACACGGGGCAAAGATCAACCGAGCGCTAAGCGGGATCGTGCGCGGTTGCCCCCGATGAGCCTGGGCCAAAGGAACAACCCCGCGGAACGTAGCGTTAATGGATATGTACGGCCCCAAGTAATACACCAGTTCAGCCAATCCAGACAGATACCGTCAAGGTCACGGCAGCGCATCATCCCCTGTGCGGGCAGTGCCTGCCGGTGGTGCGCTTCCAGCGGTTCGCCGGTCAAGCCGCCGTCGTCGTGCTGTTGGCGGATGGTTCGCATCTGCGGCTGCCGCTGGAGTGGACGTCCGCTGGCCCTCCCGAACTGACCGGCACGGCCACTACCGACCTGTACCTGAGCGTGAGTGGCCTCGAGGCCCTCGCCGACTGGCTGGATCGCCTATCCGCGTCTGAGGGTGCTTCTCCGGACTGCGGTGAGGGCCTAGCATGAGCAGCCCGATCGCAAGCCCCACACGGAGGATCGCTCATGCTCAACCATTCCGCTCGCGCACAGGGCAGTCGCCAGTTCATCTGGAACGACCTGCCCGACGCTCTGAAGGCAGGTGTCACGCAGCACCTTGCGCGATTGCTGCTGGTGATGGTCAGAAACGACGACGAGCCGTGCATCCGGGAGGAGGCCAATGAACGCCGGCATCGACGTCAAGATTAGCACCGCCCATCGTGCCAAGCAGGCGGTAGTATACGTCCGGCAGTCCTCGCCGTCCCAGCTTGTGCGCAATACGGGCAGCACGCTGAGCCAGTACGATCTGGTCAAGCACGTCGCGCGGCTCGGATGGCCGCCCGACCTGATCCGCGTGATGGACCAGGATCAGGGTAAGAGCGCGGCCTCGGCCGAACACCGCGTCGGCTTCCAAGAACTGGTGGCCGAGGTGGCCCTGGGCCATATCGGTCTGGTCTGCAGCCTCGAGGTGTCGCGACTCGCCCGCAACAACAGCGATTGGTATCAGCTGTTGGACCTGTGCGCCGTCCGCAGGACGCTGATCGCCGATCCCGAGGGCGTCTACGACCCGGCGATGTTCAACGACCGTCTGCTGCTGGGCCTGCGTGGGACCATGAGCGAAGCCGAGCTCCATCTGCTGCGTGCGCGGCTGGACGGTGGCCGCCTGGCCAAAGCGCAACGTGGCGAGTTGTGCCTGCGTCTGCCGACGGGTTTGATCTACAATGACGAGGGCGAGGTCGTGCTCGACCCGGACGCGCAGATCCAGTCGGCTGTTGGTCTGGTGTTCGAGCGCTTCCGCGTTCTCCGAAGCGCGCGGGCGGTGGTGAGGCACCTGCGCGGCAAAGCGATTCGACTGCCTTCCCGTCAGTGGGCCGGGGGTGAGGCGGGTCGCGTTGAGTGGCGCGAGGCGGAATATGGCCATGTGGTGCGCCTGTTGCACAATCCACGATTGGCTGGGACATATGCCTATGGCCAGCGGCGCACCGAGCCACGCGTGCTCACTGGCGGCCGCGAGGTGCGTCACCGGCTTGGTCCGGACGAGTGGCGGGTGGTCATTCCGGATGCACATCCTGGCTACATCTCGTGGGAGGAGTTCTTGTCGAACCAAGAGCGCCTGGCCGCCAACAGCTTCGCCAAGGGCAGCTCCGGCGTGAAGCGGAAGGGCGCGACTCTGCTGCAGGGGCTGGCTGTGTGTGGTCGCTGCGGTCGTCCCATGGGCGTTGCCTACAGCGGCACGGGCGGCAAGTATCCCCTCTACAAGTGCTGGCATGGACGCACCCGCATGGCGCAGGCGCCGTGCCAGGCCGTGTATGCCGGCTATGTGGACCTGGCAGTCGCCGAGGCCTTCCTGGAGGCCATCAACCCCGACGCCATCGAGCTGGCGTTGGCAGCCTTCGAACTGGCCGATCAGGAAGCGCACCAGGTTGAACAGCAGTGGGAGATGGAGCTGGATCGGGCGCACTATGAGGCCGAGCGCGCTTTCCGGCAGTACAACAAGGTGGAGCCTGAGAACCGGCTTGTGGCCCGAACGCTGGAGGCGCGGTGGGAGGAGGCGCTGCGAGCGGTCCAGCAGTTGGAGCGTCAGCAGGCCTCCGCCAAGTAGGAGTCGCCGCAGCGCTTGACTGACCAACAGCGCGAGCGGATCGGGCAGCTGGCTTCCGCAGTGCCGCAGGTCTGGCAGGCGGAGAGCACCACGGCTGCCGATCGCAAGGAGCTTCTGAACCTGCTGTTGGATCGTGTCGTTCTGACACGCCAGGCGCCACGCGGGGCGGTGGAGGTCACGCTGCACTGGAAGACCGGGGCGCAGACGAGGCTCGTGGCCAACCTAGGGCGCTCTCATGCGACTGACCCGCAGGTCGTCGATCGCATCCGTGAGTTGGCCGTCGACCACACTGATGGGCAGATCGCCGCGCGCATGGACGCTGAGGGTTGGCGTACAGCCCGCGGAGTGGACTGGACCCCCAGGAACGTCAAGAACCTGCGCACGGCCTACCACATTCGGGAACACTGCCTGGCCCACCCGGATGGGAGCGCGGGCCCGCGGGGCGACGGCTGCTACTCGGTGAACGAAGCAGGCAAGATGCTCGGAGTCAGCCGGGGGACGGTGATCGACTGGATCCACCGCGGCCTGCTCGACGCCACTCGCGACGACCCGAAGGGCGCATGGTGGGTCGCGCTGACGGAAGGTGACCGTGAGCGGCTCACACGGCCAGCCGGTTGCGAAGGGATGGTCCCGTTGGCCGAGGCGGTGAAGCGACTCGACCGGCCACGAAGCACGCTGCGCAACTGGATCAGGACCGGCCGGCTCGAAGGCCGTCGCGTGCAGCTGGGCCGGCGCACCGTGTGGTACGTCGCCCTGCCCGAGACCCAGGACCCAACCGAGTCGTAAGCGCAGGCGATCGGAAGCTGGCTAGCTGCTGGGGATGACCCATGACTCATGAACTTCCGGAAGTCCAGCTCCAGTGCCAAGCGCTGGAGGTCTCAGGGCCGGACTGGGGAGGCGATGCCGACGGGCTCCGGTATGCGGTGGCTTCACCGTGGCAGCAAGCCGCGGGCCGTCAGAAAGTCGCGTCCTCAATAACCGGGCACATGACCGACAAATGGCACGTCTCGCCCTCCTGGCACTCACCTGCCGGCTTGGCACCGGAAAACGTGCTCAAGGATCTGCTGCTTGCCCAGGATCCGGGGCCCGTGGACGCCGCAGCTCTCGACAAGAGACTGAAGTCATGCCGATTGCTCGATCCGGCGGTAGCCGTTCCAGATCTCAATCCCGCGCCCGAAGAAAGCCAGTTTGTCGACGTGGTCCAGCAAGCGATCCCGTACCGGAGTGGCTACCCACTGCCACTCAAGCTGGAATGGACGGCTGCGGAGCATGCCATCTCCGATGCGCAGTTGCGCGTCGTCGAGCGCCTGCGCCAACGAGTGCGCCGTCGGCTGTGCGCATGCGTATTCCAACGAAACCGTCCGTCGATTCCGATCCTCGCCGTCCTCCCGTTCCAACGTCAACCGTCCACCCATTCCGGAGCAGTCGTCCACCGATTCCAGACGTCACCGTCCACTGAACGGAACCGCCTGTCAGCCCTCTCACTCTCGTCCAGGAGGGCTGCGGTCCGGCCCGGCGTTCCTCCACCACCGCGACTCTCCCTACGCTGGGTCACAACGGCTCCTCCCATGGCGTGGGGCTCGGCGTCCACCTGGCAGACTCTGTCGGAAACACACGACGGAATGCAGCGCCAACGGACCGCGGTTGTCGGCTGTCGGAATGAGTGGACGGCCGAGCCCGTTGCACGCAGCCTTCGCGACGGGCGGGATTCCGGCGTGGGCCCACAGTTGACAGATCACCTCGATTCGTGCAACGTGTGCTGTGACGCCAAGCCAGTTGCCCAGCCAGAGTCGCGCCTCAACGATGACGAAAAATACGAGACCGACACAATTGAGACATCTGCAACAGACGGCGGCGCGCGTCTCCTGCGTGACAGTCAGGGATGCGCGCCAGGCAGCTACGGAAGCGCCGCCGAACGGTCAATCCTGCGCCAACCCTTCTACATCGACTCGATAGGTGCAATACGGAACACCGTACATGTGGACCGGTATCAAGCGCGGCGTTAGACGCTGCGGTCTGGTTACCCCGAGTTTGCGTGCGGGCCTTCCGCGAAGGACGCTTGAGGAGGCGCTCGTGAACAGGACATCAGGCCTGCTGCTTGCATCAGTTGCGGCATCGATCTCGCTGACGAGTTGCACTCAGGCGCCACAGACGAGAGTCCCCGACGTCGTGGAACCAGCCGACGCGGAAAGCACGATCACTGCGACGATTACTCCGGACGTCACGCCAACACCATTGATAGGCGACGTGGCTGCTCTGCTGCAGGACCCGCCGGGGCCGATGGAGTCGGTTGAGATCAACGCATATCACGGCGAAGGCTACGAGTCGTGGCCGGGTCGAGGCCGATCCGAGAGTATGTCCGGGTGTCCCTCCGCTGACTCCTCGCCCCTGACCGATCAGCCACTCTGGCAAACCCTCTCGTTTGGCGGACACTCATCAGGCAACCCGATACCAGACGGGGCGCCCTGGCTTATCGCGGCCCAGGTCGGTGGCACCCCGTTTCCCGAGCTGCCACGCTTCGCCCGGCTTCGCGGCCATCTCGGCGATCCGGCTTTCGCCCACTGCCCGGAGGCTGACCGGATCTTCACGGTCGAGGACGTCGTCGAGATCTACGAGGAGAAGCGTGAATTCACCTACTCACAGCCGGACTACGGGAAGTGGCGACAGTACAGCGATCCGCTCGGCCGGTTCCGACTCGCCTATCCCCCAGACTGGGAGATTGCAGCGTCGAGCGATGATCTGATCACCCTGAGCTCTGAGCACTGGCCCGACAGCCCGGTGACCGTGCGCGTGATCGATGGCTCCTTTGACCCCACCGCAGCGCCAGGGGATGTAGACGTCCAGACATGGGAGGACGGATTCTGGCAACGGCCCCCCAAGGAGCTGGTGACATCCAACGTCCCGGTGCTAACGGGGGACGTGCACTATTGCGCCGGCGGCATCATCGACGGATGTATCGAAGTCGTATTCAGCCACGCAGGCAACGATTTCGTCTTCAGGCACAAATACCCCACTGGCTTCGATGCCCATCAAGCTACACTGTGGACATTCCAGCACATCGCCGACACGTTTTGGGTCGAGGGCAGGGCAACGATTACGCCCACTCCCACCCCTAACACCATCCTGGGCGACGGGCCGTTCTGGACTGCAGAACGGGCCGAGGAAGCGGCGCTGCGAATGATCCCCGACGGGCCGTGGCGCGTCGTCGAATCGCGGATGGTCACCGAGCACGAAGCGCGTCGGCTCAACCTCTGCGGTCGGTTTCACGATGACGAGATCCCGGACTATTCGGACTTCGGCGGCCACCCCGAAGGCGTCTGGATCGTCACCATGCGCGGCAGGATGGGCAATCGGGAGACCATCTACCACACCTACCTGGACGCGGTGAACGGATACCATCTGTGCACAGCACAGGGCGGCACACGGCCCGTGCCCGGACGGCCGGTGGCGACACCTACGCCGAATGCCCGTGCTACGCACCAGCTGCCGGCAGGTCCTGTACGCGTGTTAGTGACGGAGCTCCGCGGCCATAGCTACGCGCGCCTGGGGCGCCCCGAAGGGGAGGACGAATTCCTCATCGCCATCACCGTCTTCAGCATGACCGACGACATGATCGAGGACATCCTGGTCAGCGCGAAGTTGCCGGACGGCAGCGATTTCGTGACCACCGTTCTCCACCCTGAAGCAGCCGAGGTTGCCTCAACTGAGCCGCCAGAGGTAGCGTTCCGTCTCGGTCAACTACCGGCAGGCGCGGTGGCCGGACCGTTCAGCTTCGTCGCCACCAGGATGTTCAGCCCGGCCGCGGTGACCGTCAGTTGGGGCGGCGGGGGGGGCAGAGGCGGGCGCACGCCGGGCGTGCCGCTCGGGGACGTGCATACTGAGCCTTGAG
>CAYYVH010000197.1:0-7689 GCA_964475075.1 uncultured Anaerolineales bacterium
CCCGATTGGCCAGCAATGGCGGGCCGTTCCGGCATTTCTGGGCTAGGAACTTCGGGCTAGTGCTTCGGTAGTCGCACGGTCCGTGTCAGTCCGTCGCTCAGCCGCCATCGGGCGCCTCGGCCGGACGTCCCTCATCTTGCTCCAAGGTCGGCGCTGTACGATTGCGTGCGGGACCGGAGCCGCCATGTACTTGACCGAAACGGCACTGGCCAACACAATTGCGGTGAAGCGTCGTGACGTTGCCTGGCGGAAGGGGAATGAAAGACCAGCCCCGCGCATCAAATGCGCTAGACGAAGATCGTCCTCCTGACCTGCCTGAGTACGACAGGCCGCCTTTGGTGGAAGTCGTGCTCTCGGCCCAGTTCCCGCCGCTTCAGAACATGACCGTGGCGCACTTCGGGCTCTATTGGGCACGCGTTCGTCACAACTTCCCAGATGTCGACGTTCGCGGCCCGCTGCCCAGATCATACGAGGCGCTTGATGCACCGCGAGCTCAGGACTCGCGTGTTTCCTTTGCGGTTGCGGATCGGCCACCGACACCTCGGTTGTGGTTTCTGAAGGCGGATGGGTCAGAGCTGATCCAGATGCAGGAGGACCGGTTCATACACAACTGGCGGAAGGCAGGACCGAGCGGGGAATACCCCCGCTACGAGCGGATTCGCCAGGCGTTCATGGCGGAACTGGCAGAGTTCCAGTCGTGTGTGGTCGAAGAAAACCTGGGCAACTTCGTGCCGGACCAAGTCGAAGTGACGTACGTGAATCACATCGTTGCCGGCGATGGCTGGGCCGATCATTCGGAGGTGGACCGAGTCTTCTCGCGATGGTCGCCAAAACAAGGGGCTGCAGACCTTGAGGACGCGCGTTTCGGTTCTCGCTACATCCTTCGCTCCGATCAGCCTGAGCCATTTGGGCGCCTGCATCTGAACGTCAAGCCAGCCCGACGCAGCGAAGATGGCGTGCCGATCTTCGTGATGGAGCTAACAGCCCGTGGCAGGCCCTTGGGTGAGCCGACCGTCGAGGGTGTGCTCGCTTTCATGAATGCCGGTCGGAATGCCATTGTCCGGACGTACACGGCAGAGACCACACCCGAGATGCATGAACATTGGGGACGGAGCCAATGACGATTGCGACCGCTCGGACGCTAGAACACGAAGACGAGGTGGTGATCTCCCCTGGCACCGCGCGATCGCTTGGGGTTAGCCCGTACGAAGCCACCTCCGCTGAGCCGCTCACATTCTGGGATCTGTCAACGCCAGCGGTGTACTGGACCACTCACGTCAACGTCCCAGCGAGGAATGGAAGGTTGGAGGTCCAGGGCACCGGGGTCAAGCCCCCGTGGCTCGAAGCAGTGATCGAGTCTCTGGCCAACTTACTCTCCCTAGAGCCGGGCTGGGACTCCTATGATGCCGGTCAGATCACTCCGGAGGCGGTAATCGATGCCATCAAGCTCCTGCTTGAGATCGCCAGCGAGATCGACGTAGAGATCCCCCAGCTTGTGCCGACGACGCGAGGCGGAGTGCAATTGGAGTGGCAGCGGCACGGACTCCTCGTTGAGGTCGAGATCAACCCAGGATCGAGTCCCGTAGTCTTCGTGGAAAACGGTGATCAAGACGAGGAGTATGAGGGCGAGTTGACGGGCTCTCTCGCACCGCTTAGATCCGCGCTGGCAAGTAGTTAGGCAACTGCTCTCCGTTGATGGCCAATACTGAGTCGTCTGCAGCGCGCCTTCGTCGCCTCGCAATCCCTCGCTGATCGATAGGCGCTATGGCAGCCACCTACACTGACGATCTGTCGATCGTGAACGACGAGGAGCTCTGGCGACGGATACCCGAGGTGTGGGTCATCGAGGATCGAGTCGCGGGCGGCATTCGTATCGCCTCGGCGGCCTTCGACGATCACCCAAACGGCACACCGATGTCCGTGTTGCTCGGCACCGTGGTGCGTGAGAGTGGCCGCACCCCGGAGTCGGTCTTGATGCCGAGCTACAACACTCCATGGGGAACGCTGTGGCTGTGGCGTAATCTCTCCGAACCACCCGCCCACCACTCAATGCGGCACCTCGAACCCGCCCCCGACGCCCCGGAGACCAGCTTCGCTGCCCCAACTCGGCACGTCGGCCTCGTCGCCACCGCCTTGCCACCCGGAACGGACCCTTTGCACGCCCCTCGCCACCGTAATACACTCTCCACTGCCGATTGAATTTTCTACCCTTGGGCCGGATGTTCAGTTCGACGTCGAGCTTGACGCGCGCAACGCCAGTGACGAGCTCGTTCGTCTTCACGAGCCTGAGTTGGTTGAGTTCGGCATGGGCACGAACCCTCTTGACGCTGATCCCTCCGTGATCAAATACTCACTCCTCAACCCGCCTCATGGGAGTGGGGCTATTGCATTCCCGTACGACATCAAGGCCGGCGAGCGCCCCAAGATCGGCGTGCAAATAGCGGTGCGTCACAGCTTCCGCAATGAAGAGCACCTCGCCACATAGCTCCGCTGGCTAGGTCCGTACCGAATGACCTTCACCTACACGTATGAGGACATGGGGGCACGTAGTGAGACCGAGTCCATCGAGGTCGAGGGCTCCCTGGACGACTACGCCAGCTGCTTGGTCGTCGGCTGGAAAGAGCGCAGGGTCGGTACGGTTATCGAAATCGTCCGCGAGCATACCCCCGAGAAACTGGAGCGTTGACGTGTCCCCTGAATGGTTGGTGGCCGGCTCGACGGTTGCCCTGGCCCTCATAACCGCATACTACGCTTGGCACACGGCCAGGATCAGCAAAGCTAGCGACCAGACCGTCGCAGCTGCTCTCCGCTCCGCGGAAGCAGCTGAGCGGCAAACGCTCCTCTCGGCACGCCCCACGCTTCTTGAGGCGAGCGATCTCTCCGTCAGGACGGTAAACGAGCGATCGGAAAAGGGGGCGGCGGCACGGGATAAGGATATCCCACGCGAATTCTCAATCACCCTCCAGAACGTCGGGCCGGGTCCCGTCCTCAACGCCCATGCCGCCGTAATCCTCGAAGGGGTCGGCTTCGAAATCCATGAGTTCAAGCAGGACTACAGCATCCGGCCCGGCGGCGAGGCGAAGATCGTTGCTCAAGCCGGGACGGAGCGATTGACCCACCTAATTCGACAGGCACACCATGGCGGGCGTACTTCGCGTCGAGTGCCTGGATGTTTTCGACGGTAAGTGGGTTACAGAATGGCCGATCATAGTCCACCCGGATGCCTCAGCGACACTCGGGGAGCGCACCGTCACCAATCCCTACATTACGCACCGGGAGTAGGAGCTGGGCGAGCTACACCTCAAGCCCGCTCCGCCAGGAGGCATGACAGATGCTAGTGGAATCCGTACTTGTCGAAGACATCGATATCGTCGGCGAGTCCGCTCATGCGACGGCTACGCTCTACGAATTCGCCGGGGGCGGGTGGGTTAGCATCCATGAGCGTCCGGGACGGCGCATTGGTCCGATGACTGCGGTTGATGCTGAGCCGGAGAGTAAGGGCAGGTCATTCCTGGGGCATCGGCGATGCTGCGGCTGCCACCACTCGGTGCGGCTCGGAGGCAGAGAAGGATGATGACCAAGAACCAGAGCCGGCAGGCCCGTCCCCACCCCACCATTTCCGTGGTGGCCCAGCTAACGCGGCTGAGAGGCCAACGCTTGCAGCCGCACGTCTTGATCGCCTCCGAAGCCGGAGCCGTGTCCGGGATCTGGTGCCGCGGTCTCGTGGCATGCAGTGTCGAGCCTTGACGATTCCGCCACACGTGCAAATAATCCCAGTGACATGACCAAGCGCAAACTGCTCGGCACCCTTCCGGCCGAACTCACCGACTTCGTCGGCCGATCCGACGAGTTGGCCGACATCGTCCCGCGCCTGTCCTCAGCGCGGTTCGTGACCCTCACCGGCCCGTGGGGCGTGGGCAAGACACGGCTTGCCATTCGTGCCGCGTTGATGGTATCCGGCGACGACAACTTCCCGGACGGATCGTGGTGGGTTGACCTGGCCCCCTTGTCAGATGCGGACGCACTCCGTTCAGAGCTGATCCGGGCACTGGGCGCCCAAGATCGCCCCGACCTCGCCGGTGACGACGTGTTGGTCGACCACCTGGACCACAAGAGGACCCTGTTGGTGCTGGACAACTGCGAGCACTTGGCGGAGGCGTGCCGGGTGCTAATCTCCTCGCTCCTGGCCGGGTGCCCCGACCTCACGGTTCTGGCCACCAGTCGCGTGGCGCTGCACGTCCCGGGCGAATCGGTTTGGCCGGTGCGCCCGTTCGAGGTACCGGTCAGCCACGACCACGCTGACCTGGACACACTGGCCGACGTTCCTGCGATCCGGCTGTTCCTGAATCGCGCGCTCGCCGCGGCGCCCGGCTTCACCCTGACGCGCGACAACGCCGCCCCTGTGATCGAGATCTGCCGGCGACTCGAAGGCTTGCCGCTCGCCATCGAGCTGGCCGCGGCTCGCACGCGCGTGCTCACCGCCCGGCAGATCGACGAGCGGCTGGACGACAGCTTTCGGTTGTTGGCCCAACGCGATGACACAGCGGCCACGCGGCACGGCACGATCGAGGCCGCCCTGGACTGGAGCTACTCGCTGCTGGGAGAGAGCAGCCGCAAGGTCTTCCGCCGTTTGTCCGTATTCGCCGATCGGTTCACGCTCGAAGCGGCGGAAACGATCGCCTCGGACGACACTGTGACCGGCCCCGACGTGCTGGACCTGCTCTCGAACCTCGTCGAGCAGTCCCTCGTCACAGTCTCGGAGCGGCGCGGCGGGCACAGAATCCGCTACCGCCTGCTCCTGCCCGTGCGGCACTACGCCCTGGCCAAGCTGCGGGAAGCCGGTGACGAGCGCCCACGGCGCGATCGGCACTTGGCCTACTGCCTCCGCGTGGCCGAGGAGGTCGCGCCGGATCTGACCGGCCCCGATCAGGGCAAGCTAGTGGCCCGGCTCGAGCGTGAGCACTTCGATCTGCGCGCGGCCCTGGAGTGGGCCGAGGAGCAGGGCGATGCGGCGAGCGGCCTGCGACTCGTCACCGCCCTGAACCACTTCTGGGAAGCCCGCGGCTCACTGACCAGCGCTCGCATGTGGATCGAGCGCCTGTTGGCGCTGCCCCCAGGCGGCGAACCACCCGTCCTGAGGATCGAGGCCAGGCGCGTGCTCGGCTGGATGGCTGCCGAGCAGGGCGACCTAGCCGCGGCGCGGGCGGCGCACGAGGCCAATATCAGCGACCTGCGAGGGCTGGGCGACGAGGCCGGGCTGGGGCGTGATCTCGCCAAGCTCGGGGCGGTCCACGTGCGCGATGGCGGCTACGAAGCCGCCATCGCGGCCCTGAACGAAGGCGCTACGCTGTGCCGCGCGTCGGGGCAATCCAGGGAACTGGCGATGGCGCTGAACGCCCTCGGCGTCTGCGCGATGGAGCAGGGCGACTATCAGGCAGCGGAACGATACTACGAAGACGCCGTCGTGATCCATCGGGAGCTTGGTGATCCGAGCGGGGTTGCCCTCCTGTACAACAACCTGGGCAACGTGTTCTGTGGACTAGGGGAGTACGACAGGGCGGTGCGCCGGTACGAGGCGGCACTGGGTTCCTGGCGCGACGCGAAGCACAGGCCTGGCGTTGCCCTGACGCTCAACAACCTGGCCTTCGCCGAACTCCACCGCGGCCGGTACGATCAGGCGGCGCGCTACCTGGAAGAATGCCTCGTGATGGAGGAGCAGCTGGGCCGAAAGCCAGCGTACGTGATGGCCCTGACCAACCTGGCGGACGTGGAGCTACGAAGGTACCGACTTGACCGCTGCCTGGAGATGCTGCGGGAAGTGGTCGACGAGGCCCATGCGGTGGACAGCACGCTCATCACGGTCGAGGCATTGGAGGTCGTGGGGCGGCTTCTCGTCGAGACCGGCCGGTATGCTGCCCCGGCCAGGATCCTGGGCAACGCCGAGGCGGTGCGCGAGGTCGCCGGTGCGCAGTTGCACCCCGGTCAGACGGCGCCCCTTCGGGCGGCGCGGGCCGCGTGTCGGTCGCGGCTGGGCACACGATCATTCGGGTCAGCCTGGACCGATGGTCGGGACATGACCCTCGAGGAGGCCCTGGCCCTGGCCAAGCGCGAACTGGCCGCCATCGAGCCCGGCTCGCTCGCCGCTGCGCACTCGGAGGACGCGTCGAGGGGCGACATCGGGCGCACGCACCTCGGCACGCTCACACCCCGAGAGCGGGAGGTTGCGGGGCTCGTGGCGCAAGGTCTGACCAACGAGGCCATCGCGAAGCGGCTGAACGTGGTGCCGAAGACAGTCGAGAAACACGTGTCCAATATCCTGCTCAAGCTGGGCTTCGAGCGTCGCGTACAGGTGGTGGCGTGGGCGGTTACAGTCGAGCTCACCTCATCGACGGGCACGGAAGGCCGTCCGGACGAGGACGAACCGACCGTGCAGTAAGAGTCGGGCACTCGATCGGCAGCGTCAACAAGCGAGTGCGTGGCCGGAACTCGTGCTCAAGAGCACAATGGTAGGGATATCCCTACCACACCTCTGCTATCAGTCATGGTAGTCTGTCTCCCACAGCGTCCGTGACCTTACGGATGCATAGGGGCGATAGAAGCCCCGGGAAGGGTGAATCCATGACTTTGCGCAAGCTGCCGTTTCTGTTCATGCTCTTGTTGATGTTGACCCTGGCGACCACCGTCAGCGTGGCGGTCGGTCCCGCGACCGCGGACGCCTCAGGCGATGCCACCATCCCACCTACCGGTGACACGTACTACCAGTCCTACGCCGACTGGGGTGACGAGTGGTGGAACTGGGCCGTGAAGGCCCCGGCCCACGTCAACCCGCTACTAGACACGACAGGCCAGTTCGGTCACGGGGGGCAAGGCGGCCCCGTCTGGTTCTTGGCCGGGACTTCCAGTGGATCCGTCGAGCGTTCGCTCACGGTGCCGCCGCAGAAGGCCTTCTTCTTCCCACTCATCAACTCGGCCTGGTGGACACCCGAGGACGGGCAGACCGAGGCCGATGTGCGCGCCATTGCCAACTACGTCGCCGATGAGGTCGACGACTTGTTCTGCGAGCTCGACGGTATGCCGTGCACCCCGAACGACCTGTTCACCTACCGCGCCGAGTCGGAGCCGGGCGGCTTCACGCTGCGCATACTCCCCAACTCGCTGCTCGCCGGATTCGGCTATGACCCCGGTGACCGCGCTCCCGCCGTCTCGGACGGGTACTGGGTGATGCTCGCACCGCTGTCGCCCGGTGAGCACGAGCTCCATTTCGGCGGTGAGGCGTCGAGCCTGGACTTCGCCGTCGAGGCCACCTACCACCTGGCAGTGACGGGGCAGCAGTAGCAATGCGAACCGCTGGTGGCGCCGTCGCATCGAGCGGCGGCGCCCGCACACCTGCCGCAACGTGATGCGGGGCGGCTGCAAACTGCAGATAGCCGGTGCAGGACGACGGACCGTCGCGACTTACACGCCAACACAACCTGGTCTCAGATCGGTGGCACGATCGATGAAGGTCCTGTGCAAACACATCTCATCTTCCTGTGTCGCGGTCGCTCTAGTGTTCCGAAACTACCGGAAGCCCAATGTCGGGAGCATTTCTGATGATGCGCAGTCCACGTTGCTCGGGTGATCCGGTCAGTCGAATTGGGTGTGTCTCTGGAACTGTGAGTATGGGGCGGACTTGCAGAGAGGGCAACC
>CAYYVH010000198.1:0-7669 GCA_964475075.1 uncultured Anaerolineales bacterium
TTGCCAGCCCGCACGCGTCCTCGGGCTCGCCAAGAATCTGGGTTCCCACACAGGCCCTAACCGAGCGACCTCGGCCTGGGGCCAATCGAGCTGACAGCTGATAGCTGACAGCCGATAGCCCGTACCAGACCAGTCGTACGACCCTAATTATCATCTGCCCGCGCTCATAATCGGTGCCGTATGGGGGCAGCTCGACGTTAGTGCTGGATGCTTCGGAGATGGTCGGCAGACGAACTCGAGGATCTTCAGGTCGAAGAACGCTTGTGCGTTGGTTGGCAGGAGGACGGCGGCCGTGTCGGCCCCGCGGCCCGTGCCGGCGATTGCCATCACCGGGATGTCGGTTCGCACCAAGCCCGCATCCGCCGCCATGAGCGCCATCTCGACGACGACTTTGGTCCCTTCGCCAAACAGCCGGAGCGTGTGGGCGACGATCTCGTCCAGCTCGTAGGTGCCCAACTTCTTGCGCACAGCCCGGCCGACCCCCCCGAACGCGTGCTGGCAGGTCAGCACGCGTGCCCCGGCCGCTTGGATGGCTTGGCGAGCCTCAGGTGCTAGCTCCTGTACGTCGGGCTCCTTGAAACCCGTTGAGTGGGTGATCACGATGACATCGAACTCCTGGAACAACTGCGCGACGTGAATGCCCGTCTCGCCGCCGGTAGTCGCCACCAGCACCGCGGGCAGCCCCAACTCCTTGGCCCGCGCGTGGGCCAGAGCCAGCGTGCGCTCGGTGTTGGCCCGTCCGGCTCGTTCAAAGAAGACCGTGCGACTTGTGACTTCCGGGGAATTGCTCATCTCGTCCCTTGCCCTATGACCTTCGCCGCCTTTACGGGCAACCTGACCGTGAACGTGCTCCCCTCCCCGACTGCACTCTCCACTTCGACCGTACCTCCATGCCCCTCCACCAGGGATCTGACCAACGCCAGCCCCAGGCCGATCCCCTTGGCCTTGGTGGTGAACAGCGGCTCGAAGAGCATCCGTTTGTCTTCCTCTGGGATGCCCGCGCCCGTGTCGGAGACGGACACGGACACCCACTCCGAGCCGACCCTCCCTGTCCTGACGACCAACCGGCCGCCGTCAGCCATCGCCTGGATGGCGTTGAGAACGAGGTTGTCGAAGACTCGAGCCAGCTGATCGGGGTCGGCCCCGATCGTCGGCAGCGGCTCGTCCAGATGCTGGGCAACCTCGACGTTCTCCGGCACGGCGATGCGAGACATCGTCTCTTGGAGCAGGCCGTTGACGTCGGTGTCCTGCCGTATAGGTGGCTTCGCCCGAGCGAAGTCGAGGAGGTTGCCGATGATCCGTTCGGAAGCCGCCACTTCCGCGTCCAAGATCTCAAGCGTCTCTTTTACGTCCGGGTCGATCTCCGTCAGGACCATGTTGAGGTAGTAGGCGGCGTTCTTGATCGCGCCCAAGGGGTTGCGCAGGTCGTGCCCGATACCTGCCGCCAGTTGGCCGATCGTGGCCAGCTTCTCCCGGCGCAACAGCTCCGCCTGCATTTCCTTTTTTTCGGTGATGTCGCGGCAGTTCAGAACGACGCTCAATGCCCCGTCCTTGTCGCGAACGGCCCTTCCCATGCCGTCGAGGACACGCCACGAGCCGTCCTTGTGCCGGATGCGGAACTCGATGGACAGCGCATCCCCGGGGCGCTCCATGATTCTGGCGAGACCCGCCGCGGCTTTGGAAGCATCTTCCGGATGGATGCAGGCGAGCGCGTTGGTGTCGATAAGCTCGGCCGGTTTGAAGCCAAGCGCCCGTTCGATCGAAGGGCTGCCGTAGAGAAGGGTGCCGTCACCGTCCAGCACCGCTATGACGTCCGTGGCGTTCTCGATCAGGGAACGGAAGTGTTCTTCGCGCTCCCGAGCCGCCTCGTACAGCCGCGCGTTCTCCAGGGCGATGGCCGTCTGGTTGGCGAAGGCAGTGACGGCTGGCATATCGGCTTTGCTCAGGCCGGTCCCCATCACCAGCAGCAGGCCCTGTGTCTCGCTGCCGATCTTCAGCGGCGCGTAGACCGCCTGTTCCAGGCCCAGCAGGTTCAGTATCTGCCCCGCCAAGGGGCGGGTCATCTCCGGTAGGGACTCGGTCAGCGGCGTCAGTACCTGTTCGAGGTAGATCGTCTGATCTGCGCGCAGCACCTCATCGTAGGTACCGCCGGGCTCGACCGGGATCCGGTAGTCCGTGGCCGAGACACCGGCCATCTTCTCGGCCAGCCGTAGGATCTTGGGTTCAAAGGTGAGATGGGGGATGGTCAAGTGCGCGCGGTCAGCCGTCAGCCTGAATATGACGGTGTGGTATCCCAGGTTGACAACCTCGTCTCCGACGGTGCGGTAGACCTCCTCCGGTGTGCGGGCGCGCTGCACGGCCTGGGCGGCCTGGCTGAGGGCAAGCAGCGACCGCTGGCTGTGGGCTACCTCCGCCAGCGAGTGATGGAGCGCCTCCTCGGTCCGCAAGCGGGAAATCGCGCTGCCGATGCTGGCGGCTATCGCCTCGAGCGCGTCGCGGGCGAAGACTGGTACCTCGTCGAGTGAATGCGAGGCGACGTTCAGGCTGCCGATCACCCGATCCTCATGTTTCACTGGAACGATGGCGATGGCTCGCAGGTGCTCACGCCGTTCGGCTTCATCGAGGTGCACGCTCAAGGCAAGATGCTCGGTGTATACCGGCTTTCCTGCAGATACGAGCCGGGCGCTGTCCGAATCCGTCTCATAGCGCGAAGCGCTCCTCACGAACTCTTCGGACAGGCCCTGGTGGTACAGCAAGTCCAATGCCCCGCTCGTTTCGTCGACGGTGTATATCCCGCCGCAGTCCATTCCCGACACGTTGAGGGCTGCCTCGAAGCACAGGCGTAGGCCCTCCTCGATCCCGGATGCGGCGCCCAGTGCAAGGCCGAGATCGCGTTGGATCCGGATTACACCGTCCGCCCGTATGCGCTCAGTGATGTCAGTCGCGATTCCACCAATCCTGGTCGGTCTGCTCTCGTCGTCGTAGTCCACATATTTCCGGTCGTTGAGCCAGCGAACCCCGCCATTCGGCCAGACAATGCGATACTCGATCTCGGAGGCTCCCTGCTCGAGAAGGTCTTGCGAGTCCTGGTACACCCTCTCTCTGTCGTCGGGATGCACGACCTCGAGCCAGATGTTGGGATTCTCGAGGAATTCGGAAACGGGACGACCGTAGACCCTCTCCACCGCCTCGTTCAAGAACAGATACTCGGATCCGTCGGCCGATGCCGCCCACACGACGTCATTCGTCGTTTCAAGCAGGCTCTTGAGCAAGGCCTCTTGTTTCGTGTCGTCGGACGGTCGGTCGGCCATCGTAGGCTCTTCGCCCTCTACTTGCCGCGCATCGTCGGGCTCACGGGTCGGGCTCACGGGTCGTGCTCACGGTGCGATCTCGCCCACGGGCAGTCTGACCGCGGAACTTGCCCCCTGCCGAATCTACTTTCCACCATGATTGCGTCGCCGAGCTGTGAATCCGACGAGGCTGACGCGCGGTTCTCGGACCTCGCGTTGAAGGGTAGATAGATGTGCGTACTGCTGAGACTACCTGGTGTGGGGCTCGCCGTGACCGGCGTCACCGTAGCGGTGGGCGTGTTGCCAGGTGGCGGGGGCGTGGTCGGCGGCGGAGACGGGCTCCCGGGCGGTGTCAAGGTGACCAGCGGCGCGTCGCCCCATACGTGTTCGGCCCACGCCTCCAGGTTGTCGTAGCCGCTGCCCCACTGGGTGTACAGCACACCCTCGATGCCTGGCAGCCCTTCCAGGTCGCGCAGCCAGTCCCGGTCGTAGAAGCGGTCCGGCGGGGTGTCGTAGTAACCGGCCAGGATCTGCCGGTGGCCGCGACCGGCGAAAAACGCGGCCGAGTCGCGCCGCTTTTCCGGGTTGTGGTTCCAGTTCATGATGACCACGTCCGGCGGCACGCCTTCCCAGCTGCCGTGCCAGTTGCCGTTTACCAGGTAGTACGGGTCCTCCCGGTCGGCGGCGTTGTGGAAGGGGTCGAACATGTCCGACCAGGCGTGGACGGTGCCGTTGGGCTCGATGGCCGCGGCCTGGTCGTAGAGCGTGCGGAAGTTGAAGGCCAGGTCCTCGCCGGGAGTGCCGCCTCCGGCGCGCGGCGCCTCGTCCCAGCCGTGAACGCGGATCTCGTCGTGGTTGAACATCCAACCGTTGAACACATCCGCCGCCGCGAACTCCCGCCGGACACTGGCAAGCTGGACGTCCGTAATCTCGAAAACCGCCGGCTCGGTAAGGCTGCACGCGACCTGGAAGCCGTACACGGACGCCACGTGGTAGTAGCTCACCTTCACGACGTCCCCGTCGCGGATGCGCGAGCCGGGAGTCAGGCGCACGGAGGGTGGTTGGTGCCAGAGGTTGAAGACGCCGTTGTAGGGCACCGTTCCGGTCCGCGGGTCGAAGATGCGCTCCACGTCGCGCCCCTCCTCGTACACGGTCGCCCCGTCCATGTTCGTCAACCGCACCGGCGCCCCGGGGCGGCGAATCATGTTCACGAACCCCGCCGGCTCGATGTTGCCGTCGTCCCACCAGATCGTGCCCGTGCCCCCGCCCCAGACGCCGAAGTAGAACAGCACCTCGCTGTGGGTGAGGGTGTTGAAGGTGACGTCGAAGCGCCGCCAATCCTGCGTGGGCTGCACGGGCACCTCGTTCCACTGGAGCGTGCGCGACGGGTTCCGCCCCAGGGCGAGCACGCGTACATCGCCGCCGCGGAAGTCCTGCGTCTTGACCCAGACCGAAACGTGGTAGCTCTTGAAGGGCTCGACGGCCAGCCGCTGGTGGATCCGCCCGTGGCCGTACGGCGGATTGGTGAGGCCGATGTCGGTCATCCGCAGGCTGGCCCGCCCGCCGTGCTTCACCTGTCGGTCCACGAAGGTGGTCGTGCCGGGCTGGTCCTGCCATGCCCAACCCGGGAACTGGTGACCCGAGGACGGCAGCGCCTCGAAGTCGCCGTTGGCGATTCGGACCGGACTTGCCTCGTACGGCACCAGCCGCCCTTCCTCGGCCCGGAAGGTGGCGTCCTCGACCGGCAGGCCCTCCGCGAGGTCGGGGTTGTGCCACAGGATAGGTGAGGAGTAGCCGAAGCTCATCGTACCTGGGATCAGCTCCATATCCAGCGTGCGGGCGTGCCGGAGAACGGTCTGCAGATTGGTGTAGTAGCGTGGGATGAGCGAGCCGTCGTCCAGCCGGCCGAACTTGGTGTCCACCACGATCGCGCCGTTGTAGCCGGCCGCCTTCGCCCGGTCCAGGAGCCCGATCATCCGCTCGACGTTGCCGTCGGCCTGGAAGTTGTTCTGCAGGTAGACCCAGCGGTGCTTCAGGACGTGCCCGTGAACCACCGGCGCGGCGTCACTGGTGATCGTCCCGGCCGCGGACGAGATACTGCCACTCCAAGCGCCAGCGCACGACAGGATGAGCACCAGGACCAGCCGCCGCTGGAGCGCCACCGATCTTGCCTGCGTTCCGTTGTCTACGAACATTGCTGCCCCGTAGGTCGATGCTGTTTGGCGACACCGGGGGGACACTGGTCACCGCATTGTTACCCGGTACGATTTGAGTCTCCTCGATCCGGGGACTGGACGCAAGAGTGTACCGCGAGAAGGAGGAAACCGCCAGTCTGCACAGGTCCGGGGCGAAATGAGTCCCCCGGATTGGTGGCGCACGTCGTGCGCCCGTCGTTCCTTCTGCGCGTGGGTGGGCTCGCGCGTGTCCGGTGGACCTACCAGCGGAACGCTGGCTGTCACATTCGTGGCGCAAACTCGGCGCCCAACCGGTTGTGCGGCTCGCGCCGGCACCGTATAATCCTCCTCGATGGCAACCCCTCCAGCCGGATCCTCCCAGCCGCTTGAGCCTGCGTACCGCTGGCGCCTGGCGCCATCACCGCCGGAATCTCTTGTTGAGGCGCTCCACGACGCCCATCCGGTGGTCGTGCACGTCGTCGCCAACCGTGGCTTGACCGACCCGGCCGCGGTCCGTGCGTTCCTCGATCGCGCGTCCGGGGACGACGATCCATTCAAACTGGCCGGGATGCACGAGGCCGTGGCGCGGTTGCGGCAGGCGGTGGAGGCTCGGCAGAAGGTGGTCGTGTATGGCGATTTCGACGCCGACGGAGTCACGGCGACGGCCGTCCTCATGGAAACGCTGGGGGCACTGGGTGCGGACGTCGAGTCATTCATCCCGCACCGCGAGCGCGACGGCTACGGGCTGCACCGGCAGGTCCTCGAGCGCCTGGCCCGCGACGGCACGCAGCTCGTTGTCACCGTTGATTGTGGGATTCGCGCCACGGAGGAGGTGGCCGCGGCGTCCCGCGCCGGGATCGACGTGATCGTCACGGATCACCATGCCCTGGCCGCTGATCTGCCCGACGCGGTGGCCGTGATCAACCCGCGCCGACCGGACTGCCACTACGTTTGTGACCACCTCGCGGGCGTGGGCCTTGCCTACAAGCTGGCCCAGGCCTTGCTCCGCGTGGGGGCGCGGATGGCGGGTGGGCGGAGTACGGACCTGAGTGAGGAGGGCCTCCTGGACCTGGTAGCCCTGGGCACCGTGGCCGACCTGGCACCACTCGTTGGGGAGAATCGCTCCCTCGTGCACCGGGGATTGGCCGTGCTGCGCCAGGCGCGGCGTCCCGGTATCCGGGCCCTGTCGGATGTTGCTCAACTGGACCCTGATAGCATTACGGCGCGGAGCGTGGCCTACGTCCTGGCGCCGCGGCTCAATGCCGCCGGCCGGATGGCCGACGCCGACGCGGCATTGGCGTTGCTCCTGGCCCGGGATGAGGCCGCGGCGTGGAAGAGGGCGCAGGAGCTGGAGGCGTGCAACGTGGCACGCAGGGCGGCCACCGATCGGGCGCTGCGGACCGCTGAGGCAAGCCTCGCGGGGCGCGAAGAAGCACCGTTCCTGCTGTATTCCGATCCGGAGGTTGGCCTGGGCGTCACGGGGCTCGTGGCCGGGCGACTGGCTGAGCGCTTCGGCCGACCGGTGGCTGTGGCGCGCATCGACGGCGGGCGGGCACGCGGATCAGCTCGGTCGATTCCGGCCTTCAACATGGTGTCCGCCCTGGCAGAGGTCTCCGATCTGCTCGTCCGCTTCGGCGGGCACGCGCAGGCGGCCGGCTTCACCGTTCGCACGGAGGATCTGCCTGTGCTGGAGTCCCGCCTGAGCGCACTAGCGGAGGCGGCTGCAAGGGGTCATGACCTGCGCCCGGTGCTGGAGATCGATACCGAGGTGAGCCTGGCGGATCTCAGTTGGCCGTTGTTCGAAGCTCTGGAGAGCTTGACGCCGTTCGGGGAGGGCAACCCTCGGCCCATACTCCTTGTGCGCGGCGTGAGGGTGGCCGACGTGCGGCAAGTGGGTCGGGGTCACCTCAAGTTCGAGGTCGAGGGTGGCCCGGGCATCGGGAGCCTGGACGCAATTGCCTTCGGGCAGGGCAATCGGCTCGCGTCTCTGGCCGCGTCCCGTCGCGCTGACATCGTCTTCAGCCTGCGGGACAACGAGTGGCAGGGCCGGCACAATCTGCAGCTGCAGGTGGAGGACCTGGCGGCGCCCAGCCCGTGAACCGGCGGTGGGCGAAGCCGAGCTGAGGGCGTGTCAACAAATGATCCCGGCCATTCGGCCACCGCTGCATCCGGCAGGGCTGAGGGCTGCTCCTCGGGAATAGCGCC
>CAYYVH010000199.1:0-7640 GCA_964475075.1 uncultured Anaerolineales bacterium
CTGGCCCGGCGATAAGGGCAATCGGCGCCAACCTCAGGCCCAACTCGGGCCCTGCCGCCGTCACCGTGCCGCTGACCGGAACGGTCATCCCCGGCGATGTTACCGTGAGCATCGTGCCGACCAACACGGTCGTGACCGCCGGTGAGTTGATCGACTTGGAGGTGATCGCCGATGCCGATGAGCAGGTGGTCGACGCGGCGGCGATCTTCCTGGACTACGATCCCAAGGCCCTCGCGGCAGTGGCGGTCGAGCCGGGCACGGCGCTGGCATCGGTGTTTCGTAGCGACGTGAACCAAGACGTAGGTTGGATCGACTTGGTGGTCAGCAGCCTCGGAAGCCCGCCGGCGAGCGGCCGGTTCACGATCGCTCGTGTGCGCTTCCGCGTGCTGTCCGCCGGAACGCACTGGGTGCGATTCAGCTTCACCGACGGGCGCATGACGCAGCTTGTCCGCCGCGGGGAGCCGATGCTGGGCCGAATCGAAGCCGCACGCGTCCAGGCAGTCGGTCACCGGATCTACCTACCGGCGGCATCGAAGGGGCACCCTTTCCCGGCGTCGACGGTTTCTGGTCACGGCCCGCCCGACGCCGTCAGAGCGATTGTCACTTTTTGACAAACCCATTGGGCGCGCGTACGGTGTCAGCGAGGGTTCAGAGCGAACCTCTCGCCTGTACAACATTCACCTGGGCACCCCGCGCGTTGCGGTACGGGGCAGGTAGAGCCGCCACACTGCCGGTGGCGCGGTCGGCGGAGGGGCGCTCGGCTGAGGACTGGCTTGCGTAGCGGCCAATGTCGCTGTCGAGGTCACACGCATCGTAGGTTGCGCCGTGGCAGTGGGCGTAGCCGTAACCGGTGCCGGTTCGACCGCGGGTTCAACCATCTCGAAGTTGGCGTGGTCGATGAGGGCACTCGCCGGATCATCGCCGTCCCTCCACGGCCCGGAGGCGAACGGGATCAGCGCCAGCTCGTCGTTGAGCGTGTCGATCACGATTTCCCACTTCGTCTTTCCGGGCGGGAGCGAGGACCCTGGCGACCGGCCGGCGAGCGCGTTGACCTCGCCGTCGCTCAGCTGCAGGTTGGCGGTGTGGATGTCTTCGGCGTAGAAACTGACCCCACCGGCGTTGTCCACCAGGTATGCGCCGTATTTTCGCAGGGCGACCAGGAACATCCGGGTGATCGGCGCCAACTCGCTTGCGTCCACCGGTTCGTCGTCCTCGTCCACGACGGAGGCTTTCAGGCGGATGCGCTGCCCGGCGGCCAGGGCATACCGGTTGGTGCTGAAATAATCGGTCTCGGTGGTGGAGGCCGGATAAAAATAATCTGACGGCAGCGGGTCATATTGGTCGGTGCTGAGGTTCCGCAAGCCGGGAATAGCGAAGGCCAGCGCGTGATCGATTACCCCTCTTGCCACATCTTCCGGCAGGATCATCCCAGCGAGCAGTGGTGGCCCGGTGGCGCGGGCGCTGTAGTAGGTATCGGCGTTGGCCCCCGCGCCGCGCACGTCGAAGAAATCCACCACACCGGCTTCGGTAATCCGGTTGCCGGTCTTGCCACCCTGAAAACCCCAGCAGTCGCCCTCCCCCTGGATCGTCGCCGCGAAGTAGTCGTAGGCGGTAAAAGTGTTGGCGTCATAGAGCACGAGGTGCCCATCCGCGTCGGTGTTCTGCGGCCCGGATGGCCGCACCATTCCCTCCGGCGCGGGCACCGTGACCGGCCCGCCCAGCGTCTCGATGCCAAACTTGGGGTGCGGCCAGCCCAGGACGCCTTCGTCCGCACAGATCACCACGTCTTGCTGGCCCGTGCCGGCGCTAAAGACAGGGATGCTGTATTCATCCAAGTTGACGTCCGGAAAGGGCCAGGTTGTGGCCGGGCCGTCGTAGCCGACCAGGTCGTCGAACTGACCCAGCAGCACACGGTATGTGACGAGGATCTGTCGGTCACTCTCGGGGAGAGCCGCGGCGCTGGCGGCGGTCTGGTTCCAGGCGGAGTCGGCGGCGAATAGAGGGATGGGGAGGTCGAATTCGCGCGGCAGTTCGGGGTCGCTGGCTGCTGAGGCCGCGCCGGGCCGGGGAAGGTTCCCTTCCCCGACTGGGCGCACCGTGGGGGACGGCGCGGCATCCGAGGGCAGGCTGCAGGTCGACAGACTTGCGAGGAGGAACAGGTTGAGGATCACGATTCGGGGTTTCATTGCACTTTTCTCCTGGGAAAGACTCAGCCCTCCTTCAAAAGGCGGGCTCCGGTATCCCGAGACGGAGATTCGGGAATCTCAGCTACTTTGCTGCCCACGGCAATAACACCGCGTAGGGCGCCCACATCCGCCCGTAGAGGTCGCTACTCGAACCGGGTTCCCACGATTCCCACTCGTAGACCACGAAATATCCAGTCAGGTGAGTAGCGGAGACTGGATGCCCGTTGTCTCCCAACTGGCCCGGACTCACCTGGATCCAATTCAAGAAGACGGCGTTCTCGTCAATGTGGCTCGCCCAAATGCTCTCCCCGCCGGCAGTCGTTTTTTGGTAGACGACCACGTATCTCCGAGAAGCGCCGTTTGCGGCCACGGTCGGATGGGTCTCATCGGCATCAGATTGATCTATCCAGAAGTTCCCGCCGACCAAGCCCGCGCTGCCATCGAGGAACTGCGCATAGATGTCCCATTCTGCTCCCCAACGCTTGTCCTGCCAGACCACTAGGTAACGGTTTTGCTCGTTGGTAGCGATGGCCGGGAACAGCTGCTCATCGTCCGCCTCGCTGATGGGGAACACGCTCCCCTGGAGCACGCCCTCCCGGCTGAGTTTCCCGCCGAAGATATCGAGGTTGTAGTTCCCGGTCTGCGCCCAGACCACCACGTATTGATCGGCAGCGGGGTTGTAGGCCATGTCCGGGAAGCCGGGGTAACTAGACTGGGTGATATAGTCGGCGTTGCTGAGAAAAGTGCCGTCGGCGCCCAATCTCCGCCGGCCAATCCCCAAGAGCAGGTTGCTCGTCGCGTTCTCCGTGTGCCAGACCACCATGTACTCGTTGCGATAGGAGAAAATGGCTGAACGCATAGCCAGCCAGTCCCACGCGTGAACCGCCGATCGATCCACCCGCGTTCAACGCCTGGTGGCGCACCACCAGGTACTCGCGGTGGTGGCGGTTGTAGGCCACAGCCGGACGCCGCTGGTCATATTCGTTCCCGCAGCAGATTCTGTTTTCGGGGCCGAGCAGTGATGCGAGAACTGATGCGCTGTTGGATTTGGCTCCCCTTGTGTTTGCGGCGCCAATGGCCGCAGATGTGATTCCCAATCCCAACATCAAGGCGCTGGCGAGCAGAACAACGAAGAGTGATCTTCCAGTGGTCATGTTTTCCTCCTGCGTGGGCCAGGGCATTACCAGCGCATTACCAGCGGCAATAGCACATTCCGGGTATGGAAGACGTCGCTCGGCATCCCGGTGGTGGGATTGACGCTGAAGGCCGCCGTGGGCGCAGCGTTGCAGGTACCGATGCTCGCCGGCGCGGAGAAGGGGGAGGTGTTGCCCACTCCATCGGTGGCTGTTGCCGTCACGTTGGGGCCGCTCGGCGTCCCGGTCCAGGAGAAATCCCCGGTTGCCGCATGAGCGGTCGTCGTCCCCTCGTAGATACGCCCTTCGCCCGCCGCGTCCGAGAAGACCTCGATGACACACCCGGCGCAGGACGTGCCTGTGACCGGACCCTGGCAACTGGCTCCCGTGACGGTTGGCGCGCCCAGCCCGAGATTCCCGCCGTTGACCAGCTCGATGCCGGCCCCGCCGTTATTGTGGATGCTGTTGAGGTTGATCGGATTCCCCGCCAACCCCCCATCCACCCGCACGCCGGCCTCCCCGGCGTTGGTGCCGTTGTAGGCGATCTCGTTGGCGCTGATGATGTTGCCCGTGCTGTTTGCCAGGGCGACGCCGTAGTAGCCGTTGCCCCAGTTGACGTCCGCGCCGTTGGTGCCGATGGCGTTGAACTACACCAGGTTATCGATGCCGTCGACGATGGCAATACCGCTCCAACTGCTGGAAAGGACGATGTTGCCGATGCCGATCCAGTTGTTGTGCGCGCCATCGTAGACGCCGATACCGTGGTGGCCATTGGGGGCCTGCCATCCCCAGTTGATTGGCGCGCCGACCACGTTGCCTTCCACGACGTTGCCCTGCGTCGCTGCTCCGGTGATGAACACCCCGCTCCAGTCGTTCCAGCCGATCCAATTGCCCTCGCCCGCGCCGAGACCGCCAATCCGGTTCGTGCTCGCGCCCGCCTCGATCAGCACCCCACAACCCTGGTTGCCGGCGTCGAAGGCGCCGTTCCTCAACCCAATGTAGTTGCCGGACACGGTGTTGCTGATCGTTCTCGTACCGGCCAGGTGGACGCCGCTGCCGCCGTTATCACCGATCTCGTTGCGGAGAAGATCCACGCCGCCGATATGGTTGTTCTTGCCAGACCGGACGTACACCCCATCCTGGACATTGCCGGTGATGCCATTGCCCTGGATAAGGTTGTCGTTGCCATCGAGCCAGATGCCGTACCCGCCGTTGTGGCCTATCTGGTTGCCGTCCAGATCTCCGCCAAGCTTGTTGCCGTGGGCGTCGGCAGTGTGGATTCCATCACCTCCGTTACCCACCGTATAGCTATCACCGATGGTATTGTCAATCACGGTGTTGAAATCCGAATGCCATATCTCGACGCCGTGGCTGCTGTTGCCGGCGATGAAGTTATTCCAGACCAGGTTGTAATCCGCTTCAGCGATCTTGACGCCGATCGCATTGGGCATGGCCGCGTTCTTCAAGTCGTTTGCCCCGATGATATTACCGTTCTGGACGAAGTTGCTGTCACCATTCCAGATGAAGATCCCTGCCTCCGAGTGACCGCCGATCAAGTTCCTCTCGACGAAGTTTCCGCCGGTCCGGAGGTCAATGCCCGTATCGCTGGGCACCGCGTTGTCCCCATCCCAGGTGCCGAAGTAGTTGTCAGTGATCCTCGTACCGAAGCCGCCGCACTGAGCCACGCGCCGATGTCACAAACGCGGTCACCGGGGTTGGCATCCGGCGTGTCGGCGTCGGAGTTGACAACGTACGTTCTCCCCTGCGGCCGCGCCGCAACCGGCGCCGGCGGCCCCGGCACGAGCGCACCGGCGAGAACACCGAGCAGTATTCCTCTGGCCAACATTTCTTCTCCTCAATTCCCTCACAGGCCGTCCTGGTAGTCGACCACTATCACACGATCACGCAATTCCTCCGAATGGCGCCCAGGCCCCCCCAGAGCCGGATGCACCAGACTCCTATGAATGAGATTTCCCTCATTCATTCGCGGTGGTGTGGGCGGTGCGCACATGGAGAACTCAGTAAACCACGAAACTGCCATAGCGGGTTGACTTGATGAAATTTGGGGCCCACCATTCTGGTTCCTCAGGTTTCCAGGCCAAGGAGGTAACCAGATGCGTGGACCCACTGGAGACAATGATACCCTGACTGACGAGGACGTGCCAACTGTGGCCGTCGAGATCCCGCGCAAGGTGCGATTCCGGGCGCGGCAGATCGCCTTCGACCTCCACGACCAGCCATTACCTTCCGCAGCCAGCAGTACGGTGCCTACACCGCCCAGGTGGTGGTCGCCCGCACCTTCACCACCGGTCCCCGGCAACGTCGAAGTGCCCGCTGGCTGGTCTTCGTCCAGATCAACGGTGACCTGCCACCCCACCAGGTGCGTAAGCTGTACCGCCGCCGCTTCGGGATCGAGTCCAGCTACAGAACGATGCGCCAGGTCCGCCTGCGGACCAACTCCCGCAATCCGGCCCTGCGCTTCGTGTATTTGGCCTTGGGCTTCGTGCTGGTCAACATCTGGATCACGCTGCGCTTCGCCTACTGCCAGATCCCACGCCGGGACGGCCTTCTCGCCGGCCTGGCGCAGATACGTAATCGCCTTCGCCATCATCGTCCTGTCCAACCGGCACGCTCGCTCGAAGTGGTGGGCCAGCCCACCAACTACGGCGTCGGCCCGAGCACCGTAGTGTTCCTCCAAGGCCAACCCAACTCTCCCATGCAGGTGCTGCCGCTGCAGGCGCAAGAGCTCGGCAAGGAATTGGACGATGGCATCGAAGAGGCGCGCCTGATCCTGTGATGACGCGGTCGGCAACGGTGGCAGGTTTGGAAACTGCTCCGACAGCTCGGGTACAAGACGGGTCACCTCATCGGCGGTGGAGGCTGCGCCGCCGAGGCGGCAAGCTTATCACAGGGGCAACTGTCATGCCGGTGAATCCTACGGGGAGCTCGATTTCCCTTGCCTCGAGCCCGCTGGGGCGCTATGCTGGTGGGCAGGGGAGCCCGTGACGGTGGCGCAATCGTGTCACAAAGATGGCGCGGGGGGCCTTGAGAAGAGGTCGCCGGTCATGTATCCTGTTCTCAACACCCGCTGAACCTCGACGCCGGTCACGGCGCTGCGCTCCGGCTCTCTGCAAAGACATTGGCATGAACTCACACGCGGCCCCCACCGCCAAACTCGACGACAGCGTGCTGGACGCCGTCCGGCGCATCTGGGGTCACAGCGCGCTCCTGCCGCTGCAGGACGAGGCGATCGGGGCCGGCCTGGCACGGCGTGACTCGCTGGTGGTCCTGCCCACCGGCGGCGGCAAGTCGCTGTGCTACCAGGTGCCGCCGCTGGTGGCCGGCGGCACCGACGTGGTGGTTTCGCCCCTCATCTCCCTTATGAAGGATCAGGTGGACGCCCTGGTAGCTAACGGCTACCCCGCCGCCGCGCTCCACAGCCTCATGCCGCCCGAGGAACGGCGGCACGTTGAGGACCGCCTAGCCTCCGGTGCGCTGGCGCTCGTGTTCGTGGCCCCCGAGCGCCTCGTCACCCCCGGGTTCCTGCGCTTGGCCGAACGACTGCCCGTGCGCGCCTTTGCCGTGGACGAGGCCCACTGCATCAGCCAGTGGGGACACGACTTCCGACCCGAGTACCGCCAGCTGGCCCAACTCAAGGAGCGCTTCCCCGCCACCGCCATCCATGCCTTCACTGCGACCGCCACCGAGACCGTGCGGTCCGACATCATCGAGGAGTTGGGCCTGATCGACCCGCTGGTCCTCGTGGGTACGTTCGACCGACCCAACCTCACATACCGTATCCGCCCCCGGCTGGATCTCGATGAACAGGTTCTGGCCGTGCTTTCGCACCACCGGGATGAGGCGGCCATCGTCTACTGCCTCAGCCGCAACGATACGGAGGTCCTCGCCGCCCGGCTCCAGGCAGGCGGGCTGCGGGCAGCCCCGTACCACGCCGGGCTGGAGGGAGACGTGCGGCGGAGTACCCAGGAGGCGTTCCTCTCCGAGCGCCTGGATGTAGTGGTGGCCACGGTGGCTTTCGGGATGGGCATCGACCGCGCCGACGTGCGCGCGGTGATCCACGCCGCCGTGCCCAAGAGCGTCGAGCACTATCAGCAGGAGACCGGCCGTGCCGGTCGCGACGGGCTGCCCGCGGAGTGCGTGCTGTTCTACTCGGCCGCCGATGTGTTCCGCTGGAAGTCGCTGTTGTCGCGGCACTCCGGCGAGCCCGAAACCGCGCCCGACGCGCTCGCGGGACAACTGGCGGCGGTGGCTGCCATTCAGCGGCTGTGCGACCACGTTCACCGCAGCCACCAGTTTTGAG
>CAYYVH010000200.1:0-7630 GCA_964475075.1 uncultured Anaerolineales bacterium
CTGACGCAGCGCGATGTCGCACCGGCGCGGAGTTGGAGGAGAGAAGAAGGGCAAGCGCGGCACAGAGCCCCCCCGCCCGCACCCCGCCAGCCGCTCGGCGCCGCCGGTGATACGAACCGCGGCGCCCACCAAACGCAAGGCAGCTCGGAAACGAGCCGGTGCGGATGGGAATCTGCCGGCGCTGAACCTGCTGGGGGCCGACCGGAGCCGCAGGATCCAGAAGGCCGCCCTGCGGGCAATGGCCGAGAAGATCGAGCGCACCCTCTTGTCATTCGGTGTCCCGGCCAAGGTGATGGAGATCGAGCGCGGCCCGGCGGTGACCCGGTTCGGGCTTCAACCCGGTACGATCGAGAAAGGCGGGCGCAGCACGCGGGTCACGGTAGCGCGCATCAAGGCCCTGAAGGACGACCTGGCCCTGGCCCTGGCGACCCGCTCGTTGCGCATCGAGGCGCCGGTGCCCGGGCGACCGGTAGTTGGGGTCGAGATACCGAATCCGGAGACGTACGAGGTGGGGCTCAAGGGCTTGCTCGACAATCAGGCCTTCCGCCGCTCCGGCCGCAAGAGCATGCTGAGTGTGGCCCTCGGCCGCGACGTCTCGGGGCAGGCGGTCGTTGCCGACCTGGCGGCGATGCCCCATCTGCTCATCGCGGGCTCCACGGGCAGTGGCAAGAGCGTCTGTCTTCACGCGCTGATCACGAGCCTGCTCTTCCAGAACACGCCCGACGCGTTGAGCCTGATGCTGGTCGACCCCAAACGGGTCGAGTTCGGACGCTATCGGCGCCTGCCGCACCTCGTGGGACCCGTCGTCACGGAGATCCCGGAGGTGATCGCGGCGCTACGGTGGGCAATGAGCGAGATGGACCTCCGCTACCGGCGTTTCGCCGAGCGCGGCGTGCGCGATTGGGCCACCTTCAACGCTCGCTCGCCGGCCGGCGAAGCACCCCTACCGGCGCTGGTCGTGGTAATCGACGAGTTAGCCGACCCGATGCTGAGTGCCCCCGAGGAGACCGAACCGCTCTTGATGCGCTTGGCTCAGCTCGGGCGGTCGACCGCCATTCACCTGGTGGTAGCGACCCAGCGGCCGTCGACCGACGTGGTGACGGGGATCATCAAGGCCAACTTCCCCGCCCGTATCGCCTTCGCCGTGGCTAGCAACACCGACTCACGGGTCATCCTCGACACACCAGGGGCAGAGACACTGCTCGGTCGCGGCGACATGCTCTTCCGGGCCCCGGACGCACGGCAACCACAGCGGGCGCAGGGCACCTTCGTATCCGACGAGGAGATCGACCGGCTGGTCGAGTTCTGGGTCGCGTCGCCCTGGTCCACACCGTCGGGGCCACCGCCGTGGTCCGACATGGTGCGACCGCTGGACGCCGAAGAGCGGCTCTACCACAAGGCGGTCGAGTTGGCCGACGAGGTCGGCCCGGTGAACGCGTCTCTCCTGCAGCGCCGGCTGCGCATCGGCTACCGCCGGGCGCGCCAGCTACTGGACCGACTCAAAGAAGAGGGCTTGGCCGGGCACGACGAGATCGGCGAGCCGACGTCTGATCCGGCCGAGGACCTGGACTGGGTCGACGACGAGTACGAGGGGGCTTGAGGCGGCTCGACCCATCCTGATGCTATAATGTAGGCACCTGAGATCGAACAACCAGCCAGGGGAAACGGCTGGCAGCATTGAGCTTCAAAGCGAGGTTGAGTCATGTCCGGTCATTCGAAATGGGCCAACATCAAGTATCGCAAGGGCGCCCAGGACAAGAAGCGAAGTGCGATGTTCACCAAGCTCGCGCGGGCGGTCACCGTGGCCGCGCGCGAGGGCGGCGGCGACCCGGAAACCAACTTCACGCTGCGCTTGGCGATCGACAAGGCCCGCGCAGGCAACATGCCCAAGGACAAGATCGACCGCTGCGTAGCCCGCGGAACCGGCGAGGACAAGGAGGGCGTGCATTTTGAGCGGATCGTTTACGAGGGCTACGGCCCCCACGGCTCGGCGGTGATGATGTCCGCTGTCACCGACAACCGGAACCGGACGGTGTCCGAGATCCGCTACATGTTCAACCGCCACGGGTGCACCCTGGGTGATTCCGGCAGCGTGGCCTGGCAGTTCGAGCAGCGGGGGACGATCAGCGTGCCGGCGAACGGGGTGGACTCCGAGGAGCTGGCCCTGAGCGCCATCGACCTCGGCGCCATCGACGTCGAGGTGGAGGATGCGTTGGTGACGGTCTACACGGAAGTGCCCGACTTCCAGAGGATCAAGGGCGAGTTGGCGGACGCCGGGTACGACACTGGCCAGTCCGAGTTGGCGATGGTGCCCACGGTGCAGATGGAGCTGGACCCCAAGCAGGCGCTCCAGGTGCTAAAGTTCCTCGACGCGCTGGAGGATCTGGACGACGTGGACCAGGTCTGGACGAACGTGAACATCACCGACGAGGCGGTCGTCGAGTTCGCCGCGGCTTGATACGCGAACACCTCCCATGCGCGTCCTGGGCATCGACCCCGGCACGGCCACCACCGGCTACGGATTGGTGGACGGAACGCCCGGTGGCGGGGACGAGGACCGGCTGCTGGAGTTCGGGACCATCCGCACCAAGCCCAAGACACCCATGCCCGAGCGGCTGCTCGAGTTGCACGGGGCCCTGATGGGGCTGATGACCGAGCTTCAGCCCGACGTCGTAGCAGTCGAGGAGCTCTTCTTCGCCCGCAACGTGACCACGGCGCTCACCGTAGGTCAGGCCCGCGGCGTCATCCTCCTGGCTGGGGCTCAGGCGGGCCTACCCGTTTTCGAGTACAAGCCGCGCGAGATCAAGCTGTCCCTTACCGGCTACGGCGCAGCCGACAAGCGCCAGGTCCAGGACATGGTGCGCATGCTCCTGCACCTTGAGGCGGCGCCACACCCGGACGATGCGGCGGATGCAGTGGCCACGGCGCTATGCCACCTCCAGTTGGCGCGGTTCCGGGAGGTGAGTGAGTGATCTCGGCCCCGAGTACCCCCGACGATCGCGCCGACAACCCACCTGGCAACCTGCCCCGCCAGCTGACCAGCTTCATCGGCCGCAAGCACGAGATCGCCGAGGTCACGGAGTTGTCGGCGAACGCTCGCCTGGTGACCCTCACCGGCGCGGGGGGCTGCGGAAAGACTCGACTTTCTCTTGAGGTGGGGTCTGCGCTGGCAGCGGACAGTGCGTTCGATGACGGTGTGTGGTGGGTGGCACTGGCGCCGCTGGACGATCCCGAACTCGTGCCCCAGACAGTAGCCACAGCACTGGCAATTCCGGAGGAACCGGGCCGGGGGCTCACCGATACCCTCGCCGATGCACTCGAAGGGAAGCGGCTGCTGCTCATCCTCGACAACTGCGAGCACGTCGCCGAGGCTTGTGCCGAGCTGGCGGACACTCTCCTACGTGCGTGCGGCAAGCTGCACCTGCTGGCGACGAGTCGGGTCGTGCTCGACGTGGCCGGCGAGCACGTCTGGCCGGTGCCGCCGCTGACCGTGCCGGTGGTTGGCCAGCCAGGCGCAGACGACGACCTCGGAGGCCCGGAGGCCGTGCGGCTGTTCGTTCAACGGGCGAGGGCCGCAAGATCGACGTTCGCCATCGACGACCGCAACGCCGGCGCGGTCTGGGATGTGTGCCGGCGCTTGGACGGCATTCCGCTGGCTATTGAACTGGCGGCGGTGCGGGTGCGGGGCCTGTCAGTATCACAGATCGCCAACCACCTCGACGACAGCTTGGCCCTCCTGACGCGAGGCGCCCGGGCGGCGGTGCCGCACCACCAGACGCTCCGCGCGGCCATCGAGTGGAGCCACGACCTGCTGGACGACCGCGAGCAAGCCCTGCTCCGCCGCCTGTCGGTTTTTGCGGGTGGTTTCTTCCTGGACGCGGCCGAAGCCGTGTGCGCGGATACCGATGACGATGGCGAAGACGCCGCCATTTCATCGGGCTACGTGCTCGACCTCCTGGCGGAGTTGGCGGACAAGTCGCTCGTGATCGCCGGGCAGCCGTCCGAGGGCCCTGCGCGATACCGTATGCTCGAGACGATCCGGCAGTATGCTGCCGAGAAGCTCGAGGAGTCCGGGGAGCGCGGCACCGTGCGCGACCAGCATCTGGAATTCTACGTCGCGAGGGCCAAGGAGGCTGAAACGCAGCTGCTCGGCTCGGAGATGGCGGAGTGTTTGGACCGCCTCGAGGCGGAACACGACAACTTGCGGGCAGCGATACGTTGGGCAAGCACGGATGCAGCTCGAGCCGAGAAGGGGCTGAACCTCGCCGCCGCGATCTGGCGGTTCTGGCTGGTCCGCGGCCATCTCGAGGAGGGGCGCCGATACCTGGGCGGCCTCTTGGAGGCAGGCAGCGATGCGTCCGGGAGAACACGTGCAGCGGCACTCAATGCGGTCGGCCTGATGGTGTTCTATCAAGGTGACGTCGAAGCTGCGAGATCGAATATAGGTGATGCTGTGGCAATATGCCAGGACCTCGGGGAGGACCGGATGGCTGGCCTGCTGCTCGGCAATCTGGGGATGTGTGACATGCGGTTGGCCCAATACGAGTCCGCCCGCGGACACTACGAAGGTAGCCTGGAGGTTCTGCGCCGCCTGGGGGACGACCGGGGCGTTGCCAGCGCGCTCTGCAACCTGGGGTTGACCGCCCTGAGCGAAGGCGATCCGGATCAGGCGCAAGCGCACTACGAGCAGAGCCTCTCGCTGATGCGCAAGCTGGAGGACACGTGGGGTATCGCCAGTGTAATCTTGAACCTGGGAGAGGTGGCGGCCCAGCAAAGCCGGAGCGATGCGGCCATCGGGCATTACAGGAAGAGCCTCGCCATGTTCCGGGAATTGGACGACGAGCGAATGGCCGCCCATGTTGTCAACAACCTGGCCCAAGCGCTGGCGTTGCGGGGAGACTTCTCTGAATCGACTGCACTCCTCGAGGAGAGCCTTGCCACAAATCGAGAAGTTGGCGACAAGGAGCAGACCGCAACGTCGCTCCTGCGACTGGGCCGGGTGGCGAGGTTGCAGGGAGACATCGAACGCGCCTCGACCTTCTGCACGGAGAGCGCGGTGCTCCACCAGGCACTCGGGAATGCCATGCGGAGCTGCGAGAGCCTCATGGAGGCGGCGGCTCTGTTCGCCTGCTGGACACGCGTGCCGGCGGGAGGGGCATCACCCGATGTTGCCCAGGTGGGCCGGGCACACGCGGAGCGGGCGGCGCGCTTATTCGCCGCGGCGGACGCGACCCGCGCCGAGTTCGGCTTCGCGATTCCGGCGGACCTGATGCCGGATTTCGAGCGCGCAATGGCCGGCGTGCGCAGCTATCTGGGGGACGAGGCACATGATGCCGCCTGGTCGGAGGGGGAGTCGCTCTCCCTCGAGGACGCGTTCGCACTCGCGACGTCCGAGATGGCGATAGCCGACCTGGCCCAGCTCGATGAGCTTCTGCGTGCCCGCAAGCTGACACCCCGTCAGTCGCTGAAGGAGAAGTTCGGCGGCCTGACGGCACGCGAGCGGGAGGTGGCGGCCGTGATGGCGCAGGGGCTGACCAACGAGGAAATCGCCGAGAAGCTGATGGTGACGGTCAAGACGGTGGAAGGGCACATCACCAACATCCTCTCCAAGCTCGGCTTCGAGAACCGCGCCCAGGTCGCGGCCTGGGCGGTCGACAAGGGCCTGGCCGAAGCCCCGGAAGATCTGGACACGCTGCTCCGGGAGATGTAGGGCCGGTACACACCAGCGCTCATTGCCCCATCCGCCGATCCAACCGCCGTACTCTCTGCCCCCCTGCCTGCCGGTCACCCGACCCCTGTGAAAATTCAAGGGTATAACCAAGGGTTAACCCTCGTGTGCAGGCGGCGGCTTTCGGTTATGCTGTGTGCCGTAAGATGACAGCAGCAAGAAACGGAAGGGAAACCAAGATGATAACGCCAGACACGAACGCCAGAATCCTCGAATTAGAGATTTACGGGACACGAGCCGCGCCGGTGCAGCAGCGCTACCGGCTAGAACCAAAGGAAAGGAGGGGCACACCGATGAAGTACTACACCAAGTACCTGAGGTACGCGCTCAGCAATCTGGTCACCATCGCTTTCGGCGCCCAATTGCCCAACTAGCCGACACCGACCGAAAGGGAGCCAAGGTTGAATAGCCGCACTGGAGGGACCGGGAAACGCCCCGGTCCCTTGCATTGCGCCCAGAGAGACAGCCTGCACGAACCATGAAACGCGTGCCCTCCGCGCCACCTCACACTTGTCAAACCAATAGACTGTGGCATTAATGGCACCCGGGAAGCGCACCAATCCTCGCCCCGGCACCAGGAGCTGCCGGCGGAGGCGGCAGATCATGCTTGAAATCGTCGTCCCTCAGCTGCGTTTCGCCGCGTCGATGATGACCGGCCGGCCGTTCGACTTGAACGCGCTCGATCGCATCATCGACGCGATGCTCGAGACGCGGCGCGAGTTCGGCGCCATCGGCCCCGACGGCGCCGAGCTCATCGGCGGACCCACGCTCGACGAGAGCACTCGCCGCGACATGCAGCTCCGCCGGTTCCGGACGCAGGCCCGGCGCGGCGCCCGCGAAACCGCCTACTACGGGCGCTTGTTCGAGCAGCTGGACCTGGATCCGTCCCGGCTGACCCACGACGACATCGCCCGCATCCCTACCACCCCCAAGCAGGCGATCAGGGACGACCCGGGCGCGTTCGTCCGGCGCGGCTCCCGCACGGCGTTCCGCACCACAACCACCGGTACTACCGGCAAGCCGACGAGCACCTACTTCTCGGAGCATGAGATCCGGACCACCGCCGCCCTCAACGCCATGACCTTCCTTCTCCGGGGGCACATCGGTCCCGAGGACATTGTCCAAATCAGTACGAGCTCCCGTGCTACGCTCGGCAACACCTGCTTCAGCCGCGGCTGCGAGCGCATCGGCGCGGTCTGGTACCAGGCCGGCCTCGTGGAGGCCGAGCATGCGCTGATGCTGCTGACCGAGGAGCACCACATCCCGGGCAAGAAGCCCAAGACCAGCTTCCTGAACGCCTACCCCTCGCATCTCGGAGAGATCATCGAGCACGGCCTCGCCTCCGGCTACGGCCCGTCCGACTTCGGCCTGGAACACGTCTCCATCGGCGGCGAAGTGGTCACCGAGGGGTTGAAGGCCCGCTGCGAGCGGCTCTTCGGCCCGGTCCGGTACGTCGAGGGCTTCGGAATGACCGAGACCTGGCCGTTCGGCGGCACCCGCTGCGAGGAGGGGCACCTCCACTTCGAGGCCCCGAACGGCCTACTCGAGGTCCTGAGCATCGAGACGGGTGAGCCCGCCCGGCCAGGCGAGATGGGCACGATGGTGGCCACCCCGTTCCCGCCGTTCCGCGACGCCGCCGTCGTCCTTCGCTACGACACGCAGGACGTCGTGCTGGCGGTCGGGGATCAGCTGTCCTGCGCCCTGAGCCACGTGCCGGCCGTATCCGACGTGGCGGGCAAGCTCCGGCTGTGCGCGCAGCACGATCACGGCTGGACGACCCCGCGCGACGTGATGGAGGCCCTGGAGGCCGTCGAGGCCGTACCCCTCCCCGCGCCGCCTCGCCTCCGGGGCCGGCCCCGCCGGCGCGGCGCGCGAGCGCGCGGCGGCGCGCGCGCTCCGGCC
>CAYYVH010000201.1:0-7629 GCA_964475075.1 uncultured Anaerolineales bacterium
GACGAACATCATCGCCATCTTGGAATCCGCCACGCCTTGGTCTCTGGTCCTACTGGACGAGCTCGGAGCCGGGACCGACCCGGTGGAGGGTGCCGCGCTGGCCGAGGCCCTGCTGGAGCATGTTCGGGCTTTGGGCGTGACGACCGTTGCTTCGACCCATTACTCCCAGCTGAAGGTCTACGCCCACACCACGCCCGGCGTGGCCAATGCGTCAGTGGAGTTCGACGTGGCGACGCTTCAGCCGACCTTCGAGCTGACGATCGGGCTGCCCGGGCGCTCGAACGCGCTGGCCATCGCCCGTCGGCTGGGGCTGGTCGAGGGGATTGTCGAGTCGGCTCGCGGCCGTATCGCAACCTCCGAGGTGGCCATGGAGGACATGCTGGCCGAGATCCGGGACGCTCGCCGCCACGCAGTTGAGGATCGGGAGGCGGCAGCCGAGGCACGCCGGCAGGCTGACGAGTGGGCCGGCAAGCTGGAGGTGGCCCTCCGCGAGTTGAGGGCCGGGCGCGCGGAGGCGATCAACGTTGCGCGGCGCGAGGCCGCCGCCGAGCTGGAGGCCGCTCGGGAGGCGATCGCCAAACTAGTCCGGCGTGCTCAGCAGGACGAAGCCACGGCCCGGACGATTGGAGAGACGGCCGCCGAGCTGGACCATCTGGCCGAGACGGCGGTGGAGGAGCGCGCGGACGATGTGGCCACCGTGCCCGATCTGGCTGCGCTCCGCCCGGGACTATGCGTGCGGGTGCTCGGTTTCAACCGGACGGGTGAGGTTCTGCGGCTGCTTGACGACGAGGTCGAGGTTCAGTTGGGCCAGATGCGCCTCACAGTACCCCTCGAAGAGTTGGAAGTGCTGCCCCCCGGCGATGCACCTACCCCGGACCCGGAGTCCTCTCCTGCGCGGCTCCACCGCGCGCCAGGCGCTGGGTCCGCGGCCATGGAGCTCGACCTGCGCGGCCAGCGAGTCAGTGAGGGCCTGGAGAGGGTAGATGCGTACCTGGACGACGCCGTGCTGGATGGGCTGCCGTTCGTGCGCATCATCCACGGACACGGCACCGGTGCGATGCGGGCGGCCGTACGCGACACCCTGAGCCACCATCCACACGTCGTGCGCAGCCGGCCCGGTGAGCGCGGTGAAGGTGGGGACGGCGTGACGGTGGCCTACCTGGCGGTGTAACCCGCCGGTTCGGGGCGACCCACCGGGTAGGGGCGACCCACCGGTTCGGGGCGACAGGGCGGCTGGTCCCCACGCAACCGCGGCTGCGCAACCGGCGATCTATCCTATCCGGAAACGTCGACCGCGCAACGCCGGTTCGCATTCACCACGGTGTGAACCCGACTCAACGACACTGGTCCTCGTGATCGCCGTAGCAGTACCAGTCGATCAGCGTGCCGGCCGCGTCGCGCAACTCCGCCTTGTCGCCCGAGTTCCGCCAGATCGCCTGGTCGGACGAGCCCCAGTTCAGGCCACAGTGCTCGGGATGGTCCTCGTCGGTATAGACGCGGCAGGATTGGCCGTGTGACATCGTGAAGCCAGCAGGGAAGGGGAACCGCTGGTCCCCCTTGACCGAGATGAGCTGCCAACCAGTCAACGCCACCTCATCCGTAGCGATGTTCGTGATCTCGACGTACTCGTCGCCCTCGAACTGCTTCTCTTCGCCGTCGTAGAAGACCGTCTCGATGCGCAGCGGTGAACGTGGCGGTCCGCCGGGAGTAGTAGGCGGGGTCGCTGTTACCGTCTCGACCGGCCGTGATGTGGGAGAGGGCGCCATGGTCGGCGTTGCCGTTGGTGGTAGATCCGTCGTGGGTGGTGGCGAACCCCTACCGGTCTCAGGAGGAGCGCCGTTGATCGTCAACGGCATGTAGACGCGCCACCGGCGCTCGCCCGGAAGGGGGATCCGTAGGAGCAGCGGGTCGTGGTCGCTGGACCGCGGGCTGAGAGTACCGTTGGGGTCGTCATCGCCTGGGGGTGGAACAGGGAAGTCGACGTTGATGTGCACCGGCCCGAAGTCTTCGACCGGGAGCCCCGGCTCGACCAGGATGTAGTCCAGGTTCTGGCTCACGCCGTTGAAGATAAACGTGTAGTCCTCCGCGGTAGGCACGAGCGCATGTAGATCACGGAGCAGGTCGCCCTCCGTCAGCCGTGTGATCGGCGGTGTGTCCTCGAAGTCGTTCAAGTCGCCCAGGACGATCACAGGCGTCTCGGGCTCGGCGGTTTTCAGCTCGCTCAGAAGCGCCAGGTTGTGTTCGGCCATGGCCAGCCGAATGGGCTGAGTCGCCTCGTTGCCGCCGCGCTTGGACTTGAAGTGGTTGACGATGAGCGCCAGTCGCTCTCCCGTTTCGACCACCTCGAGGCGGACGACCAGCGGTGGGCGGCTGAAGAGCGCACTGCCGATTCCCCCGTCGGGCAGTTGGCACGGCAGACCCGGCTCCTCGACAGCCAGCGATGTGCAGGCCTGGCGTTGCTCGCGTGAGAGGACCCGCAGCCGCTCGCGGTTGTAGAGCAACCCGACGTCGATGCCGCGCAGATCCGGTCCCTCGATCAGCTCCGCGCCGTAGTGCGCGTCGGCCAGCGTTCGGTGTTGGGCCAGGTCCTCCAGCACATCCAACTTCTCCACCTCCTGGAGGGCCACCACGTCAGGGGCACCGAGCAGCATGCCGATCGAGTGCGCCCGGCGGGCGATCATTTCGGTGTACTCCGCGGGCGTTGGCGTCCAGTTCGCGTCGTTCTTGCCCGGGTCGTCGACCGGATCGAAGAGGTTCTCGAGGTTGAACGTGGCGATCGTCAACTCGTCGATCCCCGATGGCTCCGCTCGAGGCGGTTCCCAGTACGGGTGGGGGAAATCATCCCGGTACCGCTCCGGGTCACCCGGCGGCCAGGCGACCACCTTGAACTGCTCGAACGAGTAGGTCAGCGGTCCTTGAACGCCGCCCAGACCGTCACCGTGCCACAGCGCGTACCAGAAGTCGGGGAAGACGAGCCCCAGCTTGCGCCCGTCGTTGTCGTGCCGAAACAGCCGGGTGACGCCGCTCTGCCACGGCACAACGTAGGCTTCACCGAACGAGTTGGTGGCACCCACCACCCGCAGCGGCAGAGTCGCCACCCACATGCCCTCGTGGGCCTCGAGGTAGGCGCTTGCCTCGAGCGGATCGCGGGGAATGTCGAGGATGAACTCGTTGGGATCGGGGAGGTCGGCCGGGCCGACCACTTCCAACGTATCCAGCACGATCTCGGTCAGGCCGTAGCGATCCTTCACCTGGCCGGTCGCGCGAACCCGTTGTCCCTCCTCTACCTGCACGTCGCGGTTGCCGTCGTACACGAATAGCCCGTTGCTCGTCGCCGGGTCTTTGTCACATGCAGGCTGCTGCATGAAGAACCCGTTCAGCGTGGTCTCGATGAGGTCGGCGGTGACGACGCCCTCCGTGGTGACCGTTTGGTCCGCGAGCGGTGAGTTGGCACCCGCTCCCTGGATATCACAGATCGGCGTGATCTCACCTGCCTGGGTCCCGGCAGGCCCGGCGAAGGCGAGCGTTAGAGCCCCGACTGCGCCGAAGACCATTCGCATCTTCATCCCCTGCTCCTGCGTGCAGTGTCCTGGCACTCCCGGAGCGCGTAGTATACCACACTCACTCACGTGGACTGTGCATGGAATCACGAAGGCCCGGGTCGAAAGTCGACCCGGGCCCTCGTGCGGATCGCAGCGCGCTATTGTCTGTTGCGCCAGATCACGCTGGGCTGTGTGATGAACGGCACGTACAGCTTGATGGAGCGCCAGCAGGTGCGAACCGGGTGCGAGTCCTCTGCACCCTTCGGATCCCGCACGACGAAGTCGGCCAACACACAGCCTTCGAACTGCTGCCGGGAGCGGAGGCACAGTGTTCGCGTGCCCTGACCGTCCACCTGCAGTTCATTGACGTTGTAATCGGTGACGAACCACCGCAGGGAGAGCTGAGGGTCGTCTGGGTCCACGGCCTTGTCGGTGAGCGCGTAGCAGGCCGAGGAGTTCATGCCCGCCATCTTGCCCAACAGTCGATTGCGCAGGATCATGGGAGGCAGGTTGTTGTACTGTGCTCGGGTCTGCCAGGTGAGGGTGATCGCGGCCGTGGCGCCGGCGCCGGTGGTGTCGCGCACCTCCAGCTCAACCAGGTTGCTGCCCGCGAAGTTCACCTCCGGGTCGAACTGGAACATCTGCCGGTTGCCGCCGATGTAGCCGACCTGTGCGTCCAACTCGTCAGCGTTGAGCACGAACCACTCCAGCGGCTCCGGGCCATCCTCGTCGTCGTTGGCAACGTTCCTCAGGTCCACGTCGATCTTGGTGTTCACCAGCGCCTTGTACTCCCGCGTCAGGCGGTCAGGCCAGATCCACGGCGGATGGTTCGGGCGGATGAGCCACGTCAGCGCCACCGGCTGGCGGCTCTCGCAGCCGTCCCGGTCGCGCACCACCAGGACGGCGCGAACGCTCCGGCGCTCGATGATGTCGGGCTTGAGCTTGAAGGTCAGCAGCGTGGTGCCGCGTCCGGTCACCGTCACGTCCGCGGCGTCCTGCTCCTCGAGCTCCACGTCCCAGACCAGCTGGAACGGCTGGTCCTCCACGTCCTCGGCGTGCGGAAGTAGGTTCAGGACGATGTCCTCGCCGTTCTTGATCTGGACGTCCTTGACAGGTGGGTCGATCTCCGGACAGTCGTTGACCGAGGTGACCATGACGCGGAAATCAGCCGGCACCGTGGCCGGGCCGTCGGACACGTCCACCGACACGTCCGTGTTGCCGAACCAGTCCGACTCCGGTGTAATGCTGATCATACTGGTGGGCAGCAGCCTCACCCCAGCCTTCGGGTCGCCGGCGTCCGATAGGGTGTAGCTCAAGCGGTCGGCCGGGCACTCGGCGTCCGTCGCATAAGTGGCGAGGTCGAACGTCTTGGTCGTGTCCTCGTCAAGCGCGACGTCGCCGATCGGTGCCACCTGGGGCGGGGTGTTGTAGTCGATTGTGTTTTGGAACAGGCTGCCCAGCGCTGCGCAGCCGTCCCCACCCTGATCGCGCCATGCCGCCCACCACTCGGCCATCGTCGTGGGCTTGCCGGTGACCATGGCCTGCCAGATGCCCTGCATCGTATCGTCGAACGTATCGTAACGCTCCGCAGTGCTATCGCCCTCGTGAAGGTCCCAGAACGCGCCGGCCACCCGGCCCGGCACCGCATCCCCGCCTTCCCAGCCCGGAGTTGCGGCTGACGCGCCGTCCAAGTCCACACCCCGTAGCGCGAGCGAAGCGAAGACCGGATCGGTGTACACGGCCAGGGGATAGAACGTCGCAAAGCCCTGGATGAACGCACAGGCCGGATCGGTACTCGCGGTGAGGTTCTCCGTCGGACCGGCGGTACAGCCCTTCCATGCGTCGGGCAGCGTCCCGTAGGCGTTGTGCAAGAGGGCGTAGGCTTCCTGCTGCACCACCACGCTGGCGAAGCCGGCGTCCGAGGCCCGCAGATAGATGGCGCGCTCGTCAGGGTCGTAAAACGGACCTTGCGTCGACGTGTTGGACCAGTAGGCCAGCACCGGGCCCGGGTCTTCACCAGTCTTGTCGTTAAGGTACTGCCACCCATCGACGAGGTTGACGAACGTCCACATGGCCTCGACGTCGCGGGTGTTCTCCATGACATAGAGCGGGGGCAGGCCGACCACCCCGTCCGGCACGTTCCGCGCCAGACCGTCCACCGGGTCGATGTCGTAACTGGGCCATCCGAACTCGGTCGGCGTGCCGGCCTGCAGGACGCGCACGTGACCGTTGTTGGTGAACAACTTCAGGAACACGTCTTGCGTGCCCTCCGGCCGATTGGTCGGGCCGTCGAGGTCCTCGTTCGAAACCTCCTGGCTGACGAAGAACCCGTTGGCGTCGGTGACCGTCTCGTCGAGCTTCTCGCCGGGGCTCACGGACCGGTAGTCCTGGTCCCAAATCTCTATTCGCAGGCCAGCGGCAGGGTGGCTGCGGTCGCTGTTGCGGTCGATAAACATGATCCGGCCCTGGACGACGATGTGCCCCGGCGTCACGGTTGCCTGGGCAGGTACGTCCGCCGGACTGCCACCTGATGCCCTTTGAGGGCCACTCGCCTGCAGCGCCAGCGCCAGCGCCGCCGTGCCAAGCACGAACCATGCGAAGCGCGGCTGTGGGCGTGCTCTCATTGTGGAACCTCCTTAGTGGGTATCCCTGCGTTGTGGAGACCGCTTGCGGGATGGCCCGGGGCAGCGGGCGGTGCGATCCACGCTGTTTTGACGTGCAGGACACACGAGCGTTATGATCATCTTGGTCCGTTAGGGAGGAACGCTGGCAGATGGGTGAGTGTTGGCGCGAGCGTATCGACATGGCCGTCTTCGGCGCGGTGCCCGACTTCGTGCGAGTCAGCCTGCGCTTGCGAGCGATCGAGCCGGCGCGATGCGCGGGCCGTGCTGCGGTGCTCCTCGGCCGTTCGGCTGAGGCAGTGCGGCGGTCCTTCCGCTCGGAGGACCCTCGCTTGGCAGTATGGCGCGATGCGTACGAGCGAGTCGGCCTTGGATCCGATGCGGTTCCCCCACAGGAGGCACTGGCGGCGTGGGCGTCCACGTCAACGGGCGTGCCTTCGCAGGGGGCGCTGAACGATCTGGTGAATGCCTTTGCTTTGGAGCACATGCTGCCTGCTGCGGCGTACGAGTTGTCCGCCGTCCGGGGCGATCTGTGGTTGCGCCCGAGCCGGGGGATCGAGCGCTTCGAGCCGCTCGACGGCCGGCCGCCCGAGATGCCGCCGATTGGCGAACTCGTTCTGGCTGACAGCGCCGACCTGGTGCTGGCGCGGCGCTGGCACGGGGCCCAGGGCCGCGCTACCGTGGCTGGAGCGGCGGCGAGTGACGCCCTCGTTCACCTGGACTTGCTGCCACCCCTTGCTGAGGGGGCGGCAGGCCTGGGAGATGCGTTCCTACGCCTGGCGCTTGAGTGTCTCGGGGGCGATGGCGAGATCAGGCTCCTCGCACATGCCACGCCGCAGACAGCGTGGTCGGCTGGAGGGGCGCCACAATGACGGGCCCGGTTGCGTCTCGGCAGGAGCCCCGTGCCAGTGTGGTCATCCCTTCCTGGAATGGAGCGCGCTATCTTCCTACCTGCCTGGATGCGCTTCGGCTGCAAGCGGAGCCGGACTTCGAGACGATCGTCGTGGATGGCGGCTCGACCGATGCCACCGCCGATGTGCTGGCAGCGTATCCCGAGGTACGGCTCGTGCAACTGGCCACGAACCGGGGTTTCGCGGTCGCCGTGAACGCTGGGATTGCCGCGGCGCGCGCCGACACGATCGTGCTGCTCAACAACGACACGGAAGCGGAGCCCGGCTGGCTGGCAGCGCTTCTGGACGGGTTGGACGCCGCGCCCGAGGCCGGCATGGCCACCTCCAAGGTGCGTCTCTTCGACCGCCGTGACACGCTGCACACCACGGGTGACGTGGTGGACCTGGCCGGGCGGCCGGCCAACAGGGGTGTCTGGGAGGTGGACCACGGACAGTGGGACGCGAGCACGGACGTGTTCGGTGCGAACGGGGCGGCGGGTGCATAGCGGCGGGGCGTGTGGGTCCTCTTGCGGTGTTCTCTACAAGGCCTCCGGCGGGGATAGGTCGAGGTACACC
>CAYYVH010000202.1:0-7592 GCA_964475075.1 uncultured Anaerolineales bacterium
AGAGCGTCGCGGGCCTGCCCCCCCGCAACCTCTACTGGCTCGCCACCTCGTTCGGCATCCTGCTCCACGACCCGCGCTATAACAAGTGGAATACGAATCCCGTCGGCGGTCTGTACGCCCTGGACCTGGAACCGTCCGTCGGCATCGTGGCCACCGCGCCCGGGAGGCGCGGCGCGGGTTCGCGCGTGCTGCGCGTACCGTACAACGCCGGTGGTATCACGCCGCCGGACCGGCAGTGGGGCAGCACCGTGCTGAACCCCGGTGTGCTCGCTGGCCCGGAAGTCGTGACCATCGCCGCCGATGACCGGGCCTACGTTCTCGACCGCGGCCCGCGCGTCCAGCGCTTCGACCGCAACGGGCAGGTGCTCGGCCAGCTGTCACACCCCAATCCGGTAGAGGTGAGCGCGGACGGGGACGGCACCGTCTTCGTCACGGACGGTGGAACGCTGACGGCCTACGACCCGGCCGGCGACCACCTGTGGGACCGGCCCGTCGCGCCAGCGGGCGATGACGGAAACGCCGTCGGCTTGGTCTTCAATCCGGTGACCGGCGACGTCGTCGTCCTGGATTCCGTCCGCGACCGGCTGCGGCGCTTCTCGGGGTCGGGCGTCCGCGGCCGTGACACCGCGCTGCCCAACGCCCCCGACGGCAGCACCGTCTGGTCCGACCTGGCCGTGGACGCCTCCGGCCGGCTGCATGCCCTGGACCGCACCAACCGCGTTGTCCGGATCGTCGCCCCTGACGAGACCCAACTCGCCGTCCAGCTGCCGGATCGGGCCCGCCAGTTGGCTCTCGGCCCGGGCGGCTCCCTGTTCACCCTCGATCGGGACGGATGGGTGCGGCGCTTCGATTCGGATGGTGTCCGCACGGCGGCGTTCGACGCCGCGCGCTTCGACCTCGCGCTCGAGTCTAGCCCCTCCGACCTGGCCGTGGATGTGGACGGTGACGTCTATGTCACCGACCGCTTGGCCAACGTGGTCTCACGCTTCCGCTGGGATGGGGATGCCACCCCGGCCGAGCCCCCTTCGGAAGGTGGCGCCCAGTGCCGTGCCTTTCCCGGCAAGACGGCTTCCCCGGGCCAAATCCTGCTGGGTGCGACCGTCGAGGTCCGCCTGACCGTGCGTGGTGGCTGTGGTGCCGGCGTGTCGCGCGATCCCCTGGACGTGGTCCTGGTCCTGGATCGCTCCGGCTCGATGGCCGGCGAGCGGATCCGGATCCTGCGCGAGGCGGCGATCAACTTCGTGGCCGAGATCGACTTCGCCACCTCGCGTGTGGCCGTGATCTCGTTCAACGAGGTCGCCACGCGGGACGTCGGCCTCACCGCGGACGCGAGCCGGGTGCGGGATGCCATCCGCGCTCTGGATGCCGGCGGCGAGACGGCGATCGACGAGGGGCTCGAGATGGCGGCGGACGAGGTGGCGCGCCGAGGCCGCACCGACGCGCGGAAGGTGTTCGTGCTGTTCTCCGACGGCAGCTCTGACTTCGACCCGGCCGTCGCGGAGGCAAGAGCCGCCAAGAACGCTGGTGTCGAGATCTACACCATCGGCATCCATGCCTGGCAGGCTCTGATGCGGGCCGTGGCCACGGACGACGAACACTACTTCCCGGCCGACAGCGCCCGTTTTCTTTACGGCATCTTTGAGCAGATCGCCGAGCGCGTGACCACCGCCACGCTGTTCCAGACGATCGAGGTCACCGACGAGGTGCCGGCCAACATGCGCTACGTGCCCGGCAGCGCCGTGCCGCCCGCCGCCTTCGACGGGACGGCCCTCCGCTGGTCGCTCGACGACGTGGCTTTCAACGGCTTCGCCCTGCGCTTCCGGCTGGAGCCCGAGGAGGCCGGCGAGTGGCCTACCAACCAGGCGGCCTGGGGGGTGTACGTGGACGGATTCGGGAACCCGGGGCGGCTCGACTACCCCGTCCCGAGCGTGAAGGTGGTGGACCCGCGCGTTCCGACCGAGACCCCGACCGCCACGCCTACGGCCAGTGCCACACCGACCCCCACGCCCACGCCGACCCCTACGCCTCGGCCGATTTACCTGCCGTTGAGTCTGCGCGAGGAGTGCGTCCCCGGCGAGCGCCACGCTGACGTGATGCTGGCGATGGACACCTCACGGAGCATGGAGGGCCAGAAGCTGAGCTCCGCCAAACAGGCGGCGATCCTGTTCGTCGAGCTGCTTGACCTTCCTCAGGACCAGGTCGGCGTGGTTTCTTTCAATGAGCGGGCAACGCTGGTGAGCCAGCTGATCGGCAATCCGCGGCAGCTGGTGGAGGCCATCCAGGCGCTGGCGACCGAGCCCGGCACGCGGATCGACCTCGGGCTCGAGGAAGCGTTGCGCGAGCTGGCGGGTCCGCGGCGCATCCCACAGAATACCGCCGTGATCGTGCTTCTGACCGATGGGCGGCAGGACAACCCGACGCTGGCTGTGGACATCGCCAATCGGGCCCGCCGCGAGGGCGGGCGAATCTTCGCCGTCGGCCTGGGCGACGACGTGGACACGGCCTTCCTGGAAGCCGTTGCGGGCGGACGGAGGCGCGTCTTCCTGGCCCCGCGGCCGGAGGACCTGGCGGACATATACGAACAGGTGGCGGGCGTCGTGCCCTGTCCGCCGGAGGATTTCTGGGGGAGAAGGGCGCCGTGATGTGATTCATGTTTGACTGGGAGGCTGGTCTGACGTGGGCGGGAATGTGAAAAACTGCGGGGCTGTCACTCAGGGGCGGGTCGTGGTAGGCTGTTGGTGATTGGGTCAAGTAGGGGTGGGCGATGTTCGATCAACCGGGGTTCCGGACGGCCGAGATCCTGCTGGTGGAGGACAACCTCGGCGATGTGCGCCTGACGGTGGAGGCCTTCCGTGAGGCCAATGTGAACAACCGCTTGACGGTGGCGCGCGATGGAGTGGCGGCGCTGGCCATGCTGCGGCGCGAAGGGGAGTATGCCAGCACACCGCGCCCGGATATCATCCTCCTGGACCTTAACCTGCCCCGCAAGGACGGGCGGGAGTTGCTGGCCGAGGTCAAGACCGACCCGGAGCTGCGGCACATCCCGATCGTGGTGCTCACCACCTCCAACGCTCCCTCGGACATCCGCCGCGTCTACGAGCTCAACGCCAACTGCTTCGTGACCAAGCCGGTGGACCTGGACGAGTTCATGGCCGTGGTCAAGGCTATCGAGGATTTCTGGCTCACCGTCGTCACCCTGCCCCGACAGGCCGAGGAATAGCCCCGCGCAACCGTTCCCGTAACGACCGAAACCTAAATTAACTTATGGGCCGGTGCCCGTTCCGGGTCCGTACGTGGCGCCCGGCCGTAAGCCTCGCCTATCTGCCTCGTGAGCCATGACCCGCGTTCCTACCTGAACGCGACCATATATCCGAGTTATTAACGGTACGATAATGCAGTGCTCGGCGGGTCCCTGATATACTCGGCCCGGAAGCACCTCCACGTCGATAGCCGTGTGGGGGTTCCCCGACAATATCGACAGGGGCGCGGCTTGAAGACGTGGGGGTGCCCCAGTATATGGGGACCGTTAATGGGCCACGATCTACGACGCAGGTTTGCCACGCGCATCAGCCTTTTCAGCCTGACGCTGGTGCTGGTTTCGTCCGTCCTGGTGGACCGCCTGCTAGACTACGGCGCCGCGACGATTCTCGACCAGTATGGGCTCGGCTGGCTGGTCGCGGATTTGCGCGTCCTGCACCAGCGTGGCCTGAAGGTGGGCCTTGTGCTGGGTGGTGTGGGTGCGACACTGGCGTACCTGTACGCTCGGCATCTGCTTCGCCCGCTCGACCGCCTCGCCCGGGCCCTCGACAACTTCTTGGACAACACCGCTCGAGTCCCGATGACGCTGACGGATTCGGTCGAGCTCGGCGGGCTGGCCCTTGGCGTCCGCAAGCTGATGGAGCAGGTCCGGGAATACGGGCAGGCGCAGGAGGAGACGGGGATTCGTGCGCGCGCCATCACGCGTGCCGTCCTGGACAACGCCAGCGACGGTGTGATAACGCTCAACGAGAGGGGTATCGTTCAGTCGGTGAACTCCGCCGCCGAGCGCATGTTCGGCCATCCGGCGGACGAGGTGGTCGGGCAGAACGTCAAGGTGCTCATACCGGTACCGCACGGAGAACAGCACGATACGTACCTGTCCGACTACCTGCGCACGGGGCAATGCAGCGTTATCGGCCGGAAGCGCGAGTTGATGGGGATGCGGAAGGACTTCACGACCTTTCCGATGGAGTTGGTTGTCAGCGAGCTGCAGCTGAACGGGACGTGCATCTTCACCGGCATCGTGCGTGACATCACCGAGCGCAAGCGGTCCGAGGGTGCGCTGGCGGCGAGTGAAGCACGCATGCGGGCCATCCTGGACGCGGCCGCCGACGGCATCATCACGGTAGATGAGTGGGGCACGATCGAGAGCGTCAACGAGGCGGCGGAGGTGATGTTCGGATACAAGGCGGACGAGCTTGTCGGTCAGGACATCCAGCTGCTCGTGCCGGCTCGTGAGATCGACGCGCGCGACGTGGCGCGAAATGGCTATTCAGGCACCGACATTGGCGGCATGGTCGGCCAGAAGCGCCAGGTTGACGGCCGCCGCAGCGACGGCACCGCCTTCCCGATTGAGCTGGCGGTGAGTGAGGTGCGCCTTGGCGACGAGCGGATCTTCACTGCCATGGTGAGTGACGTCACTGAGCGTGTGAGGGTGCAGGAGGCCCTGGCCCAACGGGCCGAGGAGTTGGTGCGCCGCAACGAGGAGCTGGCCCAGTTCGCCTACGTCGCCTCGCACGACCTGCAGGAGCCGTTGCGGATGGTCGCCAGCTATACGCAGCTGCTGGAGCGGCGCTACAAAGGGAGGCTCGATTCCGACGCCGATGAGTTCATCTCCTACGCCGTGGATGGCGCCAACCGGATGCAGCGGCTGCTCCGCGCCCTACTGACCTACTCGAGGGTGGGGACTCAGGGTCAGGCCTTCCGCCAGATTGACTGCGAAGCGGTCTTTCGGCGGGTCGTGGCCAACCTGCAGGCTGCCATCGAGGAAAATAATGCCGAAGTGACCCACGATCCGCTGCCGACGGTAATGGCCGATCCGTCGCAGCTGGATCAGATATTCCAGAACCTCGTCAGCAACGCCGTGAAGTTCCAGGACAACGGCAATCCCCGCGTCCACGTTTCGGCCACACGGGAAGATGATGCGTGGCGCTTCACCGTCCGGGACAACGGCATCGGCATCGATCCGGAGTACTTCGAGCGAATATTCGTCATCTTCCAGCGGCTGCACACCAAGGACGAGTACCCCGGCACCGGGATGGGGCTGGCCATCTGCAAGAAGATCGTGGAGCACCACGGCGGGAGGATGTGGGTGGAGTCACGTCTGGGCCGCGGCGCGGAGTTCAACTTCACCATCCCGGACCAACCGGAAATGACTTCTGCGGAAACCGCACCGGAAACCCCTGCCCTCGAAGCGGCAGCGAGACCCGACAACGTCGCCCTGGTTGCGGTGGCGCCGCCGGCCCTCGAGGCCGAGTTGACCACACACCAGGATGGTGAACATGGCTGATAGCCCGATAAACGTGCTCGTGATCGAGGACAATCCGGGTGACGCCCGCCTGATCCAGACCGCTCTGGAGGCTGCCGCGGATGCGGAGTTTAACCTGTTCTCCGCCGACCGGCTTTCGATGGCTTTGAACCGTCTGGCCAGTGGTGGCATCGACGTGGTGCTGCTGGATCTCGGGCTGCCTGACAGCTTGGGGCTGGACTCGTTCGCCTCGGTGCACGATCACGCGCCGGACGTACCGGTCGTGGTATTGAGCGGGCTCGACCACAAGGGAGTGGCCGGCGAAGCGGTACGGGCGGGTGCCCACTTCTACCTGGTCAAGTCGCAGCTGGCGACGGAGCGGCTGGAGAGTGTGATCCTGCAGGCCATCGAGCGCCAGCGGAGGCAGCAGGAAACCGAGCAGGTCCGCCAGAAGGAGGTGGAGAACTGGTCCGAGTCCGAGGCTCACCGGCAGGAGATCTACGAGGACATTGCGGAGGATGAACCGGGAGACTCGCCATACCCCGACGATGTGACGCTGTTCGGCTTGTGCGGCGACTACCGCGAGCTGACGTTACGCTACGTCCGCGCAGCCCGAACGAACGGGTCACGGCCAACCAATGAGGTCCGCCGCTTCGCCCGGCGACTGGCTGAGATACGGGCGGGTGGCCGTCACGTGGTGCGCCTGCACCAGCGTAGCTTGTCCGAGCTCGCACTCTATTCTGAGGACCGGACGTTTCTCGAGGATGCTCGGTTGATGCTGGTCGAGCTCATGGCGGCGTTGACGGACGGCTATTTGGTGGCGTACTGAGCAGGCCGATTCGGGCGTTCTGACGATACCGGGTCTGCATCACGGGGAGCTGCGCCCCGGCTGTGATGCGCGTTTCGGGCGGGGGACGTGGGGAACCGAGCTGTTGGCCGCCGCCGTACGATCACGTGAGGGGGTTGGGCGCCGGGGTTACGAATCTGCACCGACGGTTATCTCCACCCGCCCCGTCATGCCCGCTCGCAAGGGTAGATCCGCGGCGTCGAGGGTCAGATAGACGGTAAACACGACGGCACCGCCGGTCGTCTCGCGGGCCTGGGCGGATATGCGCTGGACACGGGCCTCCAGGGCCTGATCAGGATAGGCCGTCAGCACCACGCTGGCATTAGCACCCTCGCGGATGTCACCCACGTTGCGTTCAGTCAGGTTGCTCGTGGCGAAGCGCAGCGGGTGGGTCTTGGCCAGCGTCACGACGGGCGAGCCCGGCAGAGTCCGCACGCCCGAGGTGATCTGTACTGCGGTAATCGTGCCGTCGAAGGGCGCCGTGAGCACCGCTCGCCCACGATCCGCCTGAGCGGACGCCAGCGCCATGCTGGCCTGCTTCACCCGCGCGCGCAGGGCGGCTAGCTGCTCCGCGCTCGGGCCCTCCCGCAGCTGCGCCAACGTCGCCCTGGCGCCGGCCGCCCGCGCCGCAGCCGCCGCCAGGTCCTCGTCGCGCGAGATGAGCATCGCGAGCAGCGACTGCTCGGCGATCTGGACGCCTTGCTCGGCGGCCTGCACGTTGGCCTGGGCGCTGTCGCAGCTGGCCTCATCGGCGAACCCACGGTCGGCGGCGCCGCAGATGGAGTCGCGCTGCGCCTGGAGGCCCCACCGGGTGTTCTTGGCGCGCTCCACCTCCAGCCGCCCCCGCTCCAGGTCGGTCCCGCTGGCCAGCCCTTCCTGTGCCGCCTCGGCCGCAGCCAGCTCCGCCTGCGCCCCCGAGATCTCACTCGCGGAGGCGTCCTCCTCGGCCGACGCCAACGCGTCCTCGGCCGACGCCAGCGCCGCTTCGGCATCCACCACTGCCATATCGAACGGCAACAAGTCCACCCGCGCCAGGACGTCCCCTTGCGCCACGTCTTGGCCCTCGGTGACCGCCACCTCGAGCACCGTTCCCGCCACCGGGAACGACAGCGCCTGCGGGGGCACCGGTAGTACCAGGGCGCCGTCAGCGGTCACCACCCGCTCAACAGAGCGGTCGACCGTCGGCCGCCGCTCCGCCGGTCCCGCCTCCTCCGCCGCCGTCCGCGCCGTGGCATCACT
>CAYYVH010000203.1:0-7572 GCA_964475075.1 uncultured Anaerolineales bacterium
CCCGCCCCCAGCGCTACGTCGCCACTCACGATGTCAGCGCGTGTTCGTCGCCCGCGCTGACGGTGGAGGCGGCCGGCATCCTGGGGCCCAAACTGCTGGTAGACTCCCAGGACAACCTGGTGGTGCTGTGGGAAGGGCGTTCCGATGAGGGGCTGGATGTGTGGTACGCCGTCTACGACCGAGGCGATGGCGCCTGGGGCAAGCCTATCCATTTCACCCACGATGAGGACGCCGAGACCGACTACGACGCGGTGATAGACAGCAGCGACACGCTGCGGGTGGTGCTGACCGGGCGGGAGGTGGTGACCACCACCCATCCATCGAATGCTGTCCAGGGAGCCGGCCTCCTGGCCCCCACGGAAGTCATCTACCCGACCTTTGGCGGGCTGCGTCCCTCGGAGCAGCAACACACCCTGGGCCACGACCTGACGGTGGATGGGCTGGTCGTCGAGCCGGCCAACCCTGCACCAGGGAGCACAGCCCTGCTCACCGCTACCGTGCGCAACAGCGGCGACCTGGCCGTCAGTCCGGTGCGGGTGGCTTTTTCCCAGAGGGGCTACTTTGATGACGCGCCCACCCAGGTCGGCGTGACGCAGACCCTGCCCATCACCTTGACGGCGGGCTATACGGCCACCGTGAACGTGACCTGGACGGTGCCGATCACCGCCGAGGTGTATACGCTCTCGGCGACGGTGGACCCGGGGAACGAGGTGGCAGAGCTTTCGGAGACCAACAATACCTTCACCACGACCACAGTGCTGCCCGACCTGGTGATAGATTGGGCGCGCACCACGCAGCAGGAGAGCGGGCTGGTGGTGGAGGGCGGGGTACGCAACGGCGGGGTCACAGACATTGTCACCCCCTTCACCGTGACCTTGCGCGCGGACGACGCAATCACCGGCACGGCAGTGTTGAGCAACACCGTCGCCTGGGGGCTGGCGGCCGGCGAGGGCGTGACCGTCACCCTGACGTTGACCGACCCGGCGGCGATGCTCGCCGGTGCCCACATCGGCTGGCTGGTGGCTGACAGCACCAGCGCCATCGCCGAGTTCAGCGAGGACAACAACACCGCCTTCACCGTGCTAGATGCATTGCCCGACCTGTGGTTGACGGCTGAGGATATCCAGGCCGGCAGCCCGCTCAGCGTCACGGTGCACAACGGCGGCTATGTCACGGCGACCAATGCGGTAGTGGAGGTGCGCCAGGATGCTATCACCGGCACCCTGCTGATCAGTGGCACCGTAGCTTCCATCGCCCCGGGTGGCACGGGGGTGATCACGACGACCCTTGACGACGGCAGCTACACCCTGTACGCCCACGCCGACCCGGCCGCCGCCATCGCGGAGATAGACGAGAGCAACAACCTGGCGGTCCGGACGGTGAGAGTGTGCACCCTGACGGCGGACTTCGACCTCAGCGGCCGGGTAGACATCGCCGACATCATGGACCTGGTGCGGCGGTGGGGAGCCAGCCCAGGGGACGGCCTCTACGATAAGACATACGACCTGGTCTACGATGGGGTCATTGATATAGCCGACATCCAGCAGGCTGCGGCGGAGTGGCGGCGGTCGTGTTAGGTTGGAGAGTGGAGATTGGAGATTGGCCAGAGGAGGAGCAAGATGCGTTCTGTCGAGCACAGACAATCATTTGGCACTCCCCTTGGAGATACGCGCAGACCGCTCCGGGTCGCGAAGACCCAAGAGACGCTCGCAATTCTCAAGAAGAGAAGGAGGATATGCAATGTCACAAGAGAACAAGGCCTTAGTCCGCCGTCTTATTGAGGAGGCGTGGAATGAGGGGAAGCTGGCTGTAATAGATGAACTTCTTTCCCCTGATTACGTCCTCCACATCCCCTTTCCCGGCGCAGCGTCCGACCGGGAGGGCTACAAACAGGCGGTAGCCATGCACCACACGGCCTTCGCCGGCTTCCGTCTCATGATTGAAGACACGGTCGCCGAAGGAGATAAGGTGGTTATCCGCTGGACAATACGCGGCACACACAAAGGCGAGTACATGGGTATTGCTCCTACGGGCAAGCCGGTGACTTACACCGGGATCAGTATCCGCCGCATCGAAGGCGGCAAGATCGTGGAAGAATGGCTGGAGCTGGACATGCTAGGCCTGATGCAACAGATGGGCGTTGTGCCGCCGCCCGGGCCGGGCGGGGGATAACCCTGTAGCCATCCTTCCCGTTGAGGTAGGGGTCGAAGGGCCGGCTTGCGCGCCGGCCACCCTGGCGGCGTGGGGGTGCATCCGCCAACGGCGGTCATTCTGTCGCCGGCCGGCGTTCCCACGCGGCCGCGAGGAGGACAAAATGGCATCCAAGATGACAGGACGCTGGCATTGGGCATTCATCCTGCGCGGTGCCGGCCTGATCCTGCTGCTCAGCCTGCTGCTCGGCATAGACTCGGGGTCGCCGGCCCTGCGCAGCGCCAACGTTGCGCTGCCCATCCGGAGCAGACCGACAACTGGTGTCATCCTGCCGGCCCTGGCCTCGTTGGCTCCTAATGCCAGCTTGTCAGCGAAAGACACGGAGGCTCCTAACGACACGAGACATACAGGGCTTGTCCGTGCCCGAAATGACAAGAACCTAGTTCATAGAACAGATTGGCCCGGTATAGGCCCGTTTGATAGTCTCTATACACAGTCACCTGCAGAATGTCCTGAGTTTGTCATAGTAAGCTGCGGTGACCGGGAGTTGGCCTTGCGCTACGGAGGCATGGTGGATGACCGTTGTGCCTGGACCACGTATACTGGTGGTAGCTATGAGCGGTGGTATTACTCTCTAAAGTGGTGTTCTTCATCTGGAAACTGCAGAGGAGGTAGCTACAATGCCGATAAGTGGAACTTTGCAGCGGTCCTTATAACACCTGGTCCCGGTGCGGCCGAATACCTGGGGCCAAGCACGGCGCAACCTTATGGCGATTACCCTCTATGGTGGTATACCGGCGATTCACCCCGGTGCGGAGATATGGTCGCTGTTACACGGGCGGTCCCAGGCACCCTGCAATTCAGCACGGATACCTTCAGGGTAGGTGAGGTCAACGGCATGGCATGGATTACCGTCACCCGCACCACGGAGAGCGATGACGCTACGGTCTACGGCACGGCCGCCGTAGATTACACCACCACGGACGGCACTGCCATGGCTGACGTTGACTATGTATCCGTTTCAAAGACAATTACCTTCACAGGATCTCTGACTGAGACTACCTTCGTCATACCCATTCTCCAGGATACCATAATGGAGGGGGACGAGACAGTGAATCTCACCCTGAGCAATCCCACCAGCGGTGCCACCCTGGGTTCGCCAAGCACGGCCACGCTGATCATCACCGGCAACCCTGTCAACTCCACGGGCGACGATGGAGACGCCGACGTAGGTGACGGCGCCTGTGACACCAGAGGCACCATTCTGCGCGATGGGAACCCGGAGACGGAGTGCACGCTGCGGGCCGCCATCCAGGAAGCTAACGCTACTGCGGGGACGGACACGATCACCTTCGACATTCCAGGCGGAGGCGTGCCCCGGATCACACCCGACGATGAATTGCCAGAGATCACCGATCCGGCGGTGATTGATGGCACCAGCCAGCCGGGCGGGGGGAAGGTGGAGCTGGATGGAACCAATGCCGGTTCAGGCGCCAGCGGCCTGATCATCTCCGCCAGTGACAGCACCATCAGAGGCTTGATCGTCAACCGCTTCCCGGGAGCCGGCCTCGTTTTGGAAGGTGGCGGCGGCAACCTGATCGAAGACAACTTCATCGGCACCGACCCTGCCGGCAGTCCGGACCTGGGCAACGGCAGCAACGGTATCCTGATCAGCAACTCTTCAGACAACACCATTACGCAGAACAAGATCGCGCACAATGGCGGAAACGGTGTGCAAATCATTGGTAACGGAGCGGTGGGGAACACGATCTCGGAGGACGCCATCTACGACAACGGGGGCCTGGGGGTCGATCTGGGGGAGGACAGCGTGACACCCAACGATCCCAACGACCTGGATACAGGCCTCAACAATCTCCAGAACTTTGCGGTCATCGATTTCATGGGCATTGCCCCGCCAGACCACATCGTGCTGTACGGGTATGCCAACACGGGCTCACCAGGGACGCGCTTCCGCATTGACTTCTTCAGCAACAGCGTCTGTGATGCCTCGGGCTATGGGGAAGGCGAGACCTACTTGACCTCTGTGGAGGGTACGGCCCAGGGTGATCCCTACAGTAATCCCGACTTCGGGATTCTTCCATTCACAGTCTTTGTACCGGAAGGCTCGACCAATATCACCACGAGGGTGACGAATCTAACCACCGGCGACACCTCGGAGTATTCCCGCTGCGTTTCGGGCGCGGACAGCCTCACCATCATACCACAGAGGGGGCTAAATCTACCGGAGACCAGCCACACAGTGACCGTGTGGGCCACGCTACAAGAGCAGCCGCCGGTCGCCAATCTGATGGTGGACTTCGAGATTGTCTCCGGCCCGAATGCAGGTATAGAACTCCACCAGAACACGGAGGCCGGCCGGGTCGATTTCACTTATCAGGGTAGCGGCGAAGGGGTCGATCAGATACAGGTCAAAACGGTTTCAAGCAGTGGATACTCCATTGAAGCCACGGCCGAAAAGGAATGGGCAGAACTGACACTCACCTTGACCCCGCTCCAGGCAACCAACCCGGTCGGCACCGATCATACGGTGACAGCCAGGGTGGTGCGTACGAGTACCGGCCAGCCCGTCGCCAGCTTGCTGGTGTCTTTCCAGGTCGTTTCGGGACCTCACACGGGCAAGAGTGGGCTGGCCGTCACCGATGCCAGCGGACAGGCCAGTTTCACCTACAGAGGGGAGACGTCGGGTATCGACACGATCGAGGCCGCTATGACCATCGGCGAGGTAACGCTTAGCGCCTTGGCACAGAAGATATGGTCGTCCTCTGACATAGATGGCGATGGCGTCGAAAGTTCTATCGAAGACGGTGCCCCCCACAACGGCGACGGCAACAACGACGGCACACCTGATAGCCAGCAGGCCAACGTCGCCTCGCTGCCTAACGCCGTGGACGGGCAGTATGTGACGCTGGCGTCTCCGGCGGGCACCAGCCTGGCAGAGGTGCAGGCGCTCGCCGATCCCGCGCCGGGCACGCCGCCGCCTACGCCGAATGGCCTCGGCGACTTCCCTCTCGGCTTCTTTAGCTTCAAGGTGCAGGGCCTGGATCCGGGCGGCGCTACCGAGGTCACCCTCTTCCTGCCGCCAGGGACGACCGCGACCTCCTACTGGAAATACGGTCCCACGCCGGACAACCCCACCCCGCACTGGTACGAGTTTCTGTTCGATGGCACGACGGGTGCGGAGATCTTGCCCGACCGTGTTGTGCTCCACTTCGTGGACGGCCAGCGAGGCGACTCTGACCTGAGCGCTAACGGGGAGATCGTGGACCCCGGGGCACCTGCCCTCTCCTGTAGTAGCGCAACCTTGACCATCGCCTTCGTCACCGCCGAGCCGGCCAATCTGAGACAAGGAGAGGGGGGGACAAGGAGACAAGGGGACAAGGAGACCTTCGGTATGACAGAGGGACTGCAAGCTGCAGGTCTCCCCCTCTCCCTCTCTCCCCATCCCCTTGTCCTCACAGCGCGGGTGAGCAACACGGCTGGCGCACAGATTGCAGCCGGCCTGCCGGTAGCCTTCTACGCCAACGGTACGCTCCTCGGCACGGCGGCCACCACCCAGGCTCTCGACGTCGGCGCATCCGAAGTCGTCACCGTCACCTGGACCAGCGAGACCCCCGGCGACCACACTATCATCATCGTGGCCAACGACGACGGCACCGGCACTGGGCCGGCGACCCTGTGCAGCCCACCGGCCCCCGTCCAGCAACTCGTCTCCATCCTGGACGTGCCGCTGGCCGAGGGCTGGAACCTGATGTCGGCCTACGTGAACCCCTTCAACACCGCCTGCGATGTAGTGCAACGTCCCATCACCGGCACCTACGTGGTCATCCAGGGCTTCGACGGCGGTGCGCAGTCCTACTACCCCGACCTGCCCCCGGCGGTGAACACGCTGACCGATATCGACGCCAAGCATGGCTATTGGGTGAAGGTAAAGGCGACAGGGGAACTGGGGAGAACTGGGGGGAACTGGGGGGAACTCGGAGGAACTCAGGGAAACCTTGTCCTTGAGCAGAGCGAAGGATCAAGGGAACTCAGGGGAACTGAGGGGGAGCAGGCAGTCACGACGCAAGCTGCAGCCACGTGGCGGTTTGTAGGTGCGAAATGGGCCGAAGACCACACCCTCAACCTGAATGCCGGCTGGAACCTGGCGAGCTACCTGCCACGCCAGCCCTTGCCACTTGCCGATGCGCTGCAAAGCATCGCCGGCCAGTACTTCGCTGTGTTGGGCTTCGACCAGGGGGCGCTGTCCTACTACCCTGACCTGGACCCCAGCTTCAACACGCTGACGACCATGGAGCCGCTGCACGGCTACTGGATCAAGATGAACCAGGCGGGGACGCTGCGGTATCCGGCGACGGGAGATAGGCCAAACGAGCTTGGCACGGGATTAGAGATTAGAGATCAGAGACTAGAGACAGGCCAAACGAGTTTGGCACGAGATTCCCGATCTCCAATCCCCAATCTCCAATCCCCAATCTCCAATCTCTCCCCCACCCACACCTGGGTCAACTTCTACGGCACGGCGCACTGGCCAGACGGGACATCGCTGCCCGCCGGGGCCACGGTGCAGGCGCTGGACCCGGACGGCGTGGTGTGCGGTGCGGCGGTGATTACCACCGAGGGGCGATACGGCCTGCTGGCCTGCTACGGTGATGATCCCACCACGCCCGAGGATGAGGGGGCGCAGCCGGGCGATACGGTGCGGCTGGAGGTGGCCGGCCAGGAGCTGGGCGCGGCGGCGTGGACGGAGCATGGCGCGCGGCAGTGGGTGCCGCTGGGGCCGGCGACGGTGTGGAAGGTGTGGTTGCCTTTGGTATTGGGGGTGGAGATAGGCCAAACAAGTTTGGCACGAGATTAGAGGTTGGGGAATGTTGGGCTGCAGGTTGGCTGGATGACTGGATGGTGGACTTCTTCGGCCAGCAGTCCACCCTGGACGGCCAACCCCTGCCGGCAGGAGCCGTTGCGCGCGCCTACGACCCCACCGGCGTGCTGGCCGGCCAGTCCGAGGTCTCCCTGGCCGGCTGGTACCTGGTGTCGGTCTACGGCGACGATCCCCAGACGGCCGGGCTGGACGCTGAGGGTGTGCACATTCTGCACCCAGCCCTTTCGTGTGTAGGCCAGGCGTTCCGGCTGTGATGGACCCTGGCCTCACTTTCTTGTCGCCACAGCCCTGGAGGCCAGGGAGCGAAACAAGCGTTGATAGCAGCCTGCAAATCCGGAGCCCATCGGGATCGGGGGCCAAGAGGGGCACCGGCACCGTGGGGTCGAGTGCTCAGGATGCAAGGGCATCGACGACGAGGCGCAGCAGGCCGGTGTCATTCTCCGCCTGCCCCTGCCACAGCCCCGGGCTCTGCACGACGACCAGATCGAGGCTGGGACAGACCCAGATGTGCTGGCTGCCCG
>CAYYVH010000204.1:0-7572 GCA_964475075.1 uncultured Anaerolineales bacterium
TGAAATATGCGCCACCGCCCTACCTATCGGCATGTGACTTTCGGGGTCTACTGAGACTGCGTTCATAGGCGACTCGTCGTATCATCGCGTCCTATACGAGTACGATGACAACGGGCGACTGACCGCGAAGCGATATCGTGGCCACAGCGCTCGGCCATGGCCACGAAGTCCCGCAGCAAATGCGCCCAACACTGTTGCCGCCGCGCCAGCCACAGCCAGGCCCGGTTCTTGGCCTGCCGCCAGCCCGTCTCGTCGTCGTGGGTGACCTCGGCCCGCCGGATGTGCTGGCGGGCCTCATCCACCGGTGCCGCCAGCGCCGCGCTCATCCACCGTTCTATGGGCAGCGATGGCCTATGGTTGAGGCCGGGCTCACCGGTCACTGATGTCCGGTGGAGACACCACCCTGACCGACCGGTCTGCTACGCGGGAGAGGTGATCCACATTCCAGGTCATTATCACGTCGGCCTGTGCCTTCTTGGCGCACGCTGCAATAACGGCATCGTACAGCAGGCCGCCACTGATCCCGGCGCCTTGCGCGGCGTGCAGCAGGTCCCAATACTCCGTTGCGGTCAGCGCCACTGCTTCATCCTCGCCCCAGTTTTCTTTGAGCACCGTGAAGGCATCACCAGGCGAAAGGCGGTGCGGAGGGGGTAGCCGCGTGAGTACGGAATAGGCCTCGGTGAGGGCATGGGCAACGGCGACGAATCCGTAGCCGCGCTCGAGTGCGTCCTCTAGTGCTTCCCGTGTGGGCTCGTGGTGCTCGTGCCAGCTGCACACGGCTGCCACAAGACAGCCGGTGTCTAGGACAAGCCGGCTCATGTATCTCGCCCAGTAGAGCGATCGGCCGCGCTGGAAGCCCGCGATCGGACCGCTTGCACGGTGGCGTCCACTTCAGCCTGCGTGAGCGGCTCTCCCTCTTCCAGCACGGCGACGAGTATGTGGCCGCGTCGCTCCAGGCGCACGTCGCTGGGCAGCAGCGTCAGTTGAATCGTATCGCCGATGAGGCGCAACTCAAGTTCGGTTCCCGGAGCGAGCCCCGCGGCATCCCGGACTCGTTTGGGTACCACAAGCCGCCCGGCAGAATCAATGGTGATCTTCATGCCATCTATTATACCACTTCTGATGGTCAAGGCAATGGCACTGAACCGACCCCTGACCGGGAGCGAGGTGACCGTACTCCATCCGTCAATCACCTGCGGTGCATCGCCCTCGCCCGGTTCGGGCATGCCACCGCCCTGGTGAGCCTTTTTTCCTACCCCTCCCCCACGCCCCACGCCCAAAGGATAGAAAATTCAATCGGCAGTGGAGAGTGTATCACGGTGGCGAGGGGCGCGTTCGAGGTGCCGCATTGAGTGGTGGGCGGGTGGTTCGGAGAGATTACGCCACAGCCACAGCGTTCTCGCCATGGAGTGTTGTGGCCGGAGGGGAGCCAGGTGCGTGTGAAGGCTCAGGGAGCGGTGCTTGTGAGGGCCTTGGCCGGCCGGCCCCTGGGTCCAGCCCGGGGATCCTTGCCTTTCTCGCGACGGTGGCGCGGGATCCGGTCGTTGACACGCGGGGGCAGGATGAAGGTCATTATCCGCATCCGGCCGCCGCAGGCCGGGCACTCGAGCGGGTCGACCTCGAAGATGCGCTGCAGGAGTTCGGCCCACCGGCGGCGTGCGTCGCGGCGGGAGAAGTCCTCCGGCTCGGCGATGGGCACCTCCGCGTCGTCGGGTGAGGCCCCTCTGGCCTCGGCAGCCTCAGCAGCCTTGCGCCGCTCACCACGGCTGCGGTATGTCAAGGTCTGATCCCGCACTTGGAGAGACATGCGTCATGGAATCCAAGAAGTCAGCGACACAAACCAACTCGGCGTGTTGTTCAGTGTTCGCCGGCCTTGTGGTCGTCGCGAGTCTGACAGTGTCCGGCTGTGGCTCCGAGACTGCTTCGCCGCGAGCGCCATCGGCCGCCCTGCCCTTCCGCCTGATCACGGGGTTGCGGCATCCTGGCCAGGGTGGCATACTGCTATCGCCACCCGGAAGGAGGCCTCCATGACCGGCTCGGATCTCAAGCGATTCAGCAGGCTGCTGGGGGTAGCATTTGTAGCATTTCGCCTCGCCTGTCTCGCCTGGTTGTCCGTTGTGGCCCCGGCAACGGTGCAGGGCCAACCAGATTCCCCTTGGGAGACCCTCTCCTTCTGCACCGAGCGGATCAGCGTGGGGCAGGGCAACGTCCAGGGAGACGGCGTGAGCCAGGTCGTCTCCTTTTCGGACGACGGCCGCCTGGTCACATTCGCCTCGACGGCATCAAACCTCGTGCCCGGTGACACCAACGGCAACTGGGACATCTTCCTGACCGACCGCGGCACTGGCGCCGTCCGCCAGATCAGCCATTCGCCGCAGGCGAGCGAGGACGGGCGGCTGGGCGCCGGCGACTGCTTCCTCTCGGGCAACGGTCGGTACTTGTCGTATGTGGCGCGTGCCGCCCGGGCCTCGGCAACCGGCCCGTTCCTGTGTACGAACGACGGACGAATCCGGGGCGTCGAGTGCATGCTCGTGTTCGACCTGGCAACGGGCGCGCTGGAGGTGGTGGACGTGCGGCCCGACGGCTTGCCCGGTGACAGCTACACGCGCTGGGGCGCGTTGTCCGCCAGCGGCGACGAAGCCGCGTTCTGGACCTTGAGCGCCGGCCTCGTTCCCGCCGACACGGATGCCCGAGCCGATGTGTTCGTGCGCGACCGGGCCAGGGGCGTGACCGAGCTCGCGAGCGTCTCCAGCGCGGGGGTCAAGAGCAACGCGGACAGCGGCAGGTCCGGGCGCTGGGGCAATGGCGTCTCGATCTCGCGCGACGGCCGCTACGTGGCCTTCACCTCGGCCGCCGACAACCTCGCTCCCGATCACGCTCCGGGTGGCACCGACGTATACCTGCGCGATCGCCTGTCGTCCAGGATTGAGCTGGTCAGTGCGGGGGCGGGCGGCGGTCCGGGAAACGGCGACTCGGAAATCGGCGGCCGGCAGAACATCTCCGACGACGGGCGAAATGTCGCCTTCGTGTCCCGGGCGACCAACCTGACGCCCGGCGGCACGAATGGCCGCTGGCACGCCTACGTTCGTGATCGCAGCGCCGGCACGACCGAGCTTGTGAGCGTATCGAGCGGTGGCGCGGCCGGTGACAGCGACAGCACGGTTGCGGCCATTTCCGGAGACGGCCGCTACGTCGTCTTCTCGTCGAGGGCGACCAACCTGGTGCCCAGCGACACCAATGGCGCGGTCGACGTGTTCGTGCGCGACCGCGTGGCCGGCCGAACGGTGCGTGCGAGTGTCACTACCGCGGGAACCGAAGCGAACCGCGACGCGGTCACCCAGACGTGGCAGGGCTTGGCCGTGAGCGCGGACGGTCTGACAGTTGGTTGGCAATCGGCGGCGACGAACCTCGTGCCGCAGGATACCAACGGCGAGCCGGACATCTTCCTGCGGGGGCCGTGCCAGCTGACTCCGACCCCGCCTGGCGAGACCCCTCAGCCCACTCCGACACCGACCCTGCTGCCCACGCCGACCCCCACGAGCACTGATGAGGGGCCCGGTCCTGGGCTTACGCCATCTCCTACACCGCGTCGGCCAGGCCCGGCAGCCGAATGCGTGTGCCCTGATGTTCTGCGCCAAGTTCCACGAGTCGTCATCCACCACGCACTGGCCAATCCGGAGCGCTACTACGGCTGGCGCTATCTGCTGGATCCCGGCAAGCCGCCCGGTCCGGCGAATCCACTGCGGGAGTGCTTGTCACTGCGCAGCAACTCCTCACCGTATCATCCTCTCTTCAACTCGGTCGCGTGGCGTGTCGGATGTCCTTGAACGGCCAAACAGTTGAGGTGCCGAGCGCTGTTGAGCTTGGCAGTCATGGACAACATAACAGACCTTGCCAAGCGCGACGCTCCCGAGTGTGGGGCTGGCCGAGTCGGGAAACGAAATCGGGTTTCTCCACTCCGACCTAACCCGGCGGAGCCGGAACCAAAGAAGGCGGCGGCCAGAGCGAGTGTAGCCAGGAAGCCGGTGGGGCGTGGCGGGTGGACTGGGTCGCCGGAGACCGGGTGGACATGCAGGGCGATGAGTGCGATGATAGTGTGGCTACCGGAGGTGGTCCGTGTCCTTGCTCCTCGAACGACACGCATCGAAGATTGCCGGAGTCATGTCCTGCTACGACCGGGTGGTGATCCAGGGCACGCTGCCTGGCGTGTGCTACGCCAGATGAGCCTGGGGAAGTCCTACCACTGGAGCATCATGCAGCTGGAGTACGCCACTGACATCGTGTTCAAGCGCCAGGCCGACCTCGGGCCCATCTACGACGCGATCTCCCGTACCGCCGTCCACGCCGTGAAGGCCGGGAACGTCGCGACCTTCCTCGGCCGGAAACTCCACGGCAACTACCAGGACGAGATGGGCAACAACTTCTCGACTCGCATCGAGGGAACCCGGATCAAGCACGTCATGGGTCCGACCTCCATCAAGATGTACGACAAGCGCGGTATCATCCTGCGCATCGAGACGACGGCCAACAACGTCTCTTTTTTCAAGCACCACCGGAAGGTGGAACAGCGTGACGGCACCAGCGTTCGGAAGATCGCGCCGGTCAAGAAGAGCATTTACAGCCTGCCCGACCTGCGCGGCCTCATGGCTGCCGCCAATACCCGCTATCTGGCGTTCATCTCCGCCCTGGAGGATCCGAGCGCCGGCACCAAGGCGCTGCGGAAGGTCGCTGAGCCTGCGGCCGAGAACGGGCGCAACTACCGTGGCTTCAACTTCTTCTCGGCCGACGACGACATCATCCTTGCGGCCATCGTCCGCGGCGAGTTCACGATCAGCGGTCTGCGGAACAAGGACCTCCGTCGTTACTTGCCCGGGAGAAATCCCGCCTGGATCTCCCGCTGCCTCAAGCGGCTCCGAGTTCACGGCCTCATCAAGCGCATCGGTCGGACCTACAAGTATTACCTCACCAATCTCGGTCGTCGCGTGGTGCTCACCGGGCTCAAGTTGCGCGAGATGGTCATCATCCCTGCCCTCGCCCAGGCTGCCACGACCATCACTGCCGCCTGAAGTCTTGCCAAAGGAACGCACGATTTTGCCTGTTAGAGACTTAGGAGGATATCGAGGAGGCGTCCGACGAGGAGCTCTGTTGGGATGCCGAAGAAGGGCGACGGGCTTGCCGGGTCAGCAGGACCCTCCAAGTGGGTGGCCACCGGGATGAGGACCGCTGGCCCGAGGTTCAGGATGCGATGATTGACGCGATGATCAACCTTGAGGCTTCGCTCCGGCCGCATATTGATCGACTGCGGCCCTGACCGGCTACTGGAATGGAGTGTTGACATGGCAGTACCAAGGTTCTACCGCTTCATACGTCCCACACTTGAGATCCTGTCAGACGGGAAGGATCGGCACTGGCGGGAAGTCGAGGCCGCCGTCACCGAGTCGATGGACTTACCCGAGGAAGACCTGGAGGAACTCATCCCCAGCGGGTTGCGCACGCGAGTCGCCGACCGGGTTCAGTGGGCGTTGACGTACTTACGACAGGCCGGTTTGGCCGTCAGCACCGGCCGGGGTGTCACCCGGATCACGCCACTCGGGCAGGAGTATGTGGAACGTGCCCCGAAGGTTGTGCGACCATCCGACCTCATGGAATTCCCCGAGTTCGTCGAGTTCAAAGAGCGCACCGGCCAGAAAAGGCAGGAGTCAGATGAGGGTGAGGACGAGCACGAGGACGAGACACCCGAGGAGAGGATGGCCGCCTCGTTCGAGGAGCACGAGGCCGCCCTGGCCGAGGAGGTCCTCGAGGCGGTGAAGTCCATGACGTCGGCGCGGTTCGAGCGCCTGATCGTGCAGCTCATGCTGGCCATGGGCTATGGTGGCACCGAGGACTCCGGGCAGACTCTCGGTAGGTCAGGTGACGAAGGCGTTGACGGTGTGATCGATCAGGACAAGCTCGGACTGGACAAGATCTACCTGCAAGCGAAGCGGTGGACAGAGAACACGGTTGGCCGAAGGGAGGTGCAAGCCTTCGTGGGAGCACTCAGCGGCCAGGGAGCATCGAAGGGAGTGTTCATCACGTCCTCTGCGTTCTCCAAGCAGGCGCTGGATTACGCCAAGAACATCAAGACCAGCTCACTGTCACTGGTTGACGGCATCGAGTTGGCCCGCCTGATGATGAAGCACGACATCGGGGTCACTCGCCAGCACACGTACGACCTGAAGCGGGTCGATTCGGATTTCTTCTCGGGCGAGTAGGCAGCGGATAAAGGACAGGCAGTGATGCTCCTGAACACCACGCAGATCGATGAGCTGTTATTGGCCCTGGCGAACCTCTCCGGCCTGGACGACGAGCTGGTCGAAGGGTGCGGCCCGCTCATCCGCTCCGGCCAGAACGACGATGCCGTCGCCCGCGCTTTCGTCGTATTGGAGGAGCGGCTTAGGAAGGCACTGAAGGTGCGGGGCGGCACCGGGGTGAACCTGTCACAGAAGGCGTTCGCGGCGGATACAGGACAACTCGTGGCCGGGCTTGGTCTGCCTCAAGGAGAGACGGAGGGCATTCGGGACCTCTTCGTCGGTGTGTTCAGGGCGTACCGCAACCGCGCTGCGCATACCCACGTCGGCTATGACACGGACGAGGCTTTGCGCGTCATCCACGTGGCTGACTTACTCCTCCACGTGCTCGGCCAAATCGGAAAGGTGCCCAGTCACCCGGTCATGCGAGAAGTGGCCGCCGCACTGGGTCCGAGGGCCATGAAGCGCTTCGAGCAGTTCCTAACTGAGCTGGAGGAGCTTGGCGTCCGGGAGGGCAAGGGAAAGAGCTGGATACCGTACTGGGCAATGCTCCGCTACCAGCGTGAGGCGGACGGTGAGGTGAAGCCGCACCGGGTCACGTTGTTCTACGTGGCGGTAAGGGGCGGCGATCCCATGCTGGCGTTCAACCGAAAGAAGATGTCAAGGATCGCCGGTCTGGACTTGAAGACGGTGGAGGGCGAGTTGCTGGATGCAGCGTGCACGCTGTTCCCGCTTGCCGAGACGCCGGTGCGGCTTGTTCTGTCGGACCACAACGACACCGCCGCTCTCAACCGCATCCGCGACGTCCTGTCCTACGTAGTACAGGAGCACGCAGCGTGATCACGGTGAGAAGGCGGCGGGGATTCAGCAAACCGTTGTTCAATGACCCATGGGTGAGGAGGCAGCACATGTTCACTGCGATGCAGTTCGGCAATGTGGTTACCCGTGGCGTGGGAGTACTGGTGCTGCCGCACCGAAGTGGGTCCACGTTACTGGGGCACCACCAATCTTGTTTACATCACTGACTTGAGAACGCCCACCGTGACGGCTATACTCGGGGAGAGACACGATCGCCCCTCCACGGAGAGAAGCTCATGACCGCTGCATCCTGGCGGAGGCCAAGACATTCGTCGAGCGGCCGATTTCAGAAGAGCAGCCTACCCTTCTGGAGCACCTGACTCGCCGCGTGCGCACCATCCTGGCACCTGCGGGTGCACCACGTGACCTGTAAGAGCCTGTGTGGAAACCCATATCCGGCTGTGCCCGGTCCGCGCACGTGCTGGCT
>CAYYVH010000205.1:0-7554 GCA_964475075.1 uncultured Anaerolineales bacterium
ACAGCCCAACGGTGACTGTAAGACCGGTGCGTCACTTCCGCCCGGCGGTACTAGGAGCCTGTCAAGCACATTGATCGCGCATTTCGGCCATCGCTGCATCCGGTAGGGCTGCCCGCTGCTCCTCGGGTATAGCGCTATGGTTATGCCCTCGTCGCATCGCACACCCCTGCCAGCGCATCGGCGTCCGACGGCTTGCCGCACGTCAGTGCGTTCACCATCAGACAGGTACTTCCCAATAGCTTCCGACGGCCTCTGACGCAGCCCCACTCCTCAGACCATATTCCGCGCATCTAGCAACCGGTCCAACTCCTCGTCCGACAGCTCGGTCATCTCGCGGGCCACGTCTTTTACGTGGCGGCCTTCCGCATCCGCCCGCTTGGCTATCTCTGCCGCGCGGTCGTAGCCGATCGCCGGACTCAGGGCCGTGACGAGGGTCGTGTTGCGCTCTACGACGTCCTCGATGCGCCGCTCGTTCACCGTCATGCCGTTGACGGCCTTGTCGGCGAGAACGCGGGCGGCGCCGGCCAAGAAGGTGATGGACTCCAGTAGATCGCGTGCGATCACCGGTAGCATGACCGAGAGCTGGAAGCTGGACGCCTGCGCGGCGACGGTGATCGTCATGTCGTTGCCCATGACCTGGGCGCAGACCATCGCTACGGCCTCGGGGATCACCGGGTTGACCTTGCCCGGCATGATGCTGGACCCCGGCTGGAGGGGGGGTAGGGCGATCTCGGCGAGGCCGGCCCGCGGTCCGGAGTTCATCCACCTGAGGTCGTTCGCGATCTTCATTAGGGATACGCTGGCCGCCTTTACGAGGCCGGAGGTGGCCACTGCTGTGTCCGAGCTGGACTGTGTCGCGAAGTGGTCTGGTGTCTCCTGGAACGGGTGACCGGTCAGAGCCGCCAGCCGTGCGGCCACCGCCTTGCCGAACCCCTCGGGGGCGTTGATGCCCGTACCGACCGCCGTGCCACCGATGGCGAGGTAGCCCAGCTCGCCCAGGTGGCCCTGGAGCCGGGCCCGGGCGAACGTGAGCTGTGAGGCCCAGGCGTTCATCTCCTGACCCAGCGTCACCGGCATGGCGTCCATCAGGTGCGTCCGACCCGTCTTCACCAGGCCGGCATACTCCTCGGCTCTCGCCTGAATGACGCTCGCCAGGTGATCGAGGGCCGGCAGCAGCTCATCCGTCAGGGCGAGGTACGCGGCAATGTGAATGGTGGAGGGGATCACGTCGTTGGAAGACTGCCCCATGTTCACGTGATCGTTTGGATGCACGGACGCCTTGCTTCCCAGCGGCTGGCCCAGGATCTGGTTGGCCCGGTTGGCGATCACCTCGTTGGCGTTCATGTTCGTCGAGGTGCCCGAGCCGGTCTGGAAGACATCGACGGGAAACTGATCGTCGTGGGCACCGTCGGCCACTTCACCCGCCGCCTGCCTTATCGCCCGGCCCAGCTCCCCTTCCAGGTGGCCGAGGTCCGCGTTCACACCGGCACACGCCAGCTTGACCAGCCCCAAGGCCCGAATGAACCGCCGGCCGAAGCGCAAGCCACTGACAGGGAAGTTCTCGATAGCGCGCTGCGTCTGCCCGCCGTACAGCGCATCAACAGGCACCCGCACCTCGCCCAACGAATCGCGCTCAGTCCGCATGCCCCCGCCCGCCTCACTCATCGCCCCCGCCTCACGGTCGTCGCTCTGACAATAGAAGCTGATAGCCGATAGCTGATAGCTGATAGCCCAAGCCACACCACACCCTCAGTCTATCTTCTACCCCAATCCAAACACCTCCCGTGCCTTCATCAGCCCCCCGACAAGCACATCAACATCGTCCTTCGTGTTGTACACGTAGAAGCTCGCGCGCGCGGTGGCCGCCAACCCCAGCCGGGTGTGGAGGGGCATGGTGCAGTGGTGCCCGGCCCGGATCGCGATCCCCTGGTGGTCCAGGATTGATGCCAGGTCGTGCGGATGTACCTCGTCCATGGTGAAGGTAACGAGCCCGCCGCGCTTCTTGCGCGGGCCGTAGATCGTTAGACCCGGGACCGCCTCGAGCACTTCGAGGGCATAGCCGACCAGGCTTCGCTCGTGGGCGAGGACGTGGTCCATGGCCAGTTGGGTGAGGTAGCCGGCGGCGACTCCCAGGCCGATGGCTTGGGCGATGGGTGGGGTCCCGGCCTCGAACTTGGCCGGTACCTCGGCCCAGGTGGATCCCTCGAGCGTAACCTCCCGGATCATCTCGCCCCCACCCTGGTAGGGCGGCATGGCCTCCAGGAGCTCGCGGCGTGCCCACAGGCAGCCGACCCCCGTCGGGCCACACATCTTGTGCCCGCTGAAGGCCAGGAAATCGATGCCCAGCGCAGCAACGTCCACCGGCCTCTGCGGAACGCTCTGGGCACCGTCCAGCAGAACACGGGCCCCGACACCGCGCGCGGCCTCGACGAGGCGGGTCACCGGGTTCGTGGTGCCCAGCGCGTTCGAGACGTGCACGAAGGCCAGGAGCTTCACCCGCTCGTCCATCAGGCGGTCAACGGCGTCCAGGTCGAGGAGACCATCGTCGGTGATCGGAATGAACCGCAGCTCGGCGCCCGTGCGCTCAGCCACGAGCTGCCACGGCACGATGTTGGCATGGTGCTCCATTTCCGTCAGCACCACGGCGTCGCCCGGACCCAGGTTGGCCGCGCCCCAGCTTTGCGCGACCAGGTTGATGGACTCCGTTGTGCTGCGGGTGAAGATCAGCTCGTGCGGATCGCGCGCGCCCACGAATCCGGCCAGCGTGGCGCGTGCCTGTTCGTACAGATCGGTCGCTTCGGCGGACAGCGTGTGGATGCCGCGGCGCACGTTGGCGTTCGACCGGCGGTAGAAGTCGCCCACGGCCTGGATGACCACCTCAGGCTTCTGGCTCGTGGCCGCTGTGTCCAGATACACCAACCGGTGCCCGGAAACTTGCCGCTGCAGGAGCGGAAAGTCCCTCCTGATTGCCCGACCATCGAGCGGCGCCACCTCGTCCGTCCCTTCTTTACTCATCCATCGCCATCTCGCTGGCCGTCTCCCCGACTCCCATACAGCCGACAGGCGTGACCCGCCCCCCCGACGCACAAGCCGACTGGTAGCCGATAGCCGATAGCTGATAGCTGATGGCCCAAGTCACATCGAATCTCCAAGCAACCAACATCCCCATCCGCATCCTACTCCGTCGTAACCGCATCCGCATCGCTCTCGAGCGCGGCGCGAAGCGTATGCCACGCCAACGTGGCGCACTTCACCCGCACGGGGTACTCGCGCACGCCGGAGAAGACCCTAAGCTTGCCCAGCTCCGGCGACGGGCGTGCGCCCTCCGTGGCATCGCCCGTCAGTAGCGCCATCATCACCTCGAAGAGCGCGCGGGCCTCCTCGACGGTCCTGCCCTTGATCGTATCGGTCATCACCGACGCCGAAGCGGTGGCAATGGCGCAGCCGGTGCCCTCGAACGCGATGTCGGTCACGACACCGTCTTCCACCTTCAGCTGCAGCTCGATCCGGTCGCCGCACAGCGGGTTGAACCCCTCAGCGGTTCGATTTGCGTCGGCGAGCGGGCCGAAGTTCCGCGGCCGCCGATAGTGGTCGAGAATGACCTCTTGATATAGCTCGCGCAGTTCCGACATCAGATCCAGATCTCCCCAGGCAGGAGGTCAGGGCTTGACTCGCCCATGGCCTTCATCGGTCTCACATGAATTGCCTGACGCCATCGCTCCCGGGCAGGCGCGAGGACAGGAAACCCTCCAGCCGGCGGCGGACCGGCGCGATTCCAATCCCCTGGATGATCTCGCCGGCGAAGGCGTGGACGAGGAGGCTCCGGGCGGCCTCGTCCCCGATGCCGCGCGATCGCAGATAGAAGACCGCCTCCTCGTCGAGCTGCCCGACGGTCGACCCGTGCGTGCACCGGACATCGTCGGCGAAGATCTCCAGCTGCGGGTTGGAGTTGACCAGAGCGCCCTGTGACAGGAGCAGGTTCCGGTTCGACTGTATGGCGTCGGTCTTCTGAGCACCAGGGTGCACGTAGATGCGGCCGTTGAAGACCGCCCGTGACTGGCCGTCCAGAATGCCCTTGTAGAGCTCGTGGCTGTTACAGTGTGGCTTCAGGTGCCGGACCAGCATGTGTGTATCCACGTGTTGCCGGCCGGAGACCATGTATAGGCCGTTCAGGGTGCAGTTGATTCCCTCGGCATCGAGGTCGGTGTTGACGTCGTGGCGGACCAGCGCGCCGCCGGTGGAGACCGAGTGGGAAGTGAACTGGCTGTCGCCCTCCAGCCGGACGTGCATCGTCGCAACGTGGCTGGCGGCCGTGCTCTCCTCCTGGAGCTTGCAGTGGTCCACCGCGGCGTTCGGCCCGGCAACGAACTCCGTGACCGCGCACGTGAAGTAGCTGCCGCTGCCCTGGCCGACGTAACTCTCGACGACGGCGAGCCGACTGCCCTCGCCGGCGACGATGAGGTTCCGGGGGTAGGCCACCGTCGGCCCGTCCGGTGCAGTACCGATGAATAGCAGGTGCAGCGGTGCCTCCAGCTCCGTTCCGCGGGGCATGAAGACGAACGCACCGTCGCGCATGAAGGCGGTGTTGAGGGCCACGAATGGGTGGTTCACGAACCGAGCGTAGCGGCCGAGGTGTGTTGTCACGATTTCCGGTGCTTGCGCCAGTGCGTCCGACAAGCTGCCGGCGACCGCGCCGGGGGGTAGATCGGGCAGCGCGGACAACTCCGGCTGATAACGGCCGTTGACGAACACCAGGCGCTTCGTGCCCTCGAGGCTGTGCCGGCGAACGGTGTCGGATGTAGCGCCAGGTGCAACCCGCGCGGCGCGAACGAACGGCTTGTCCGCGATGGGCGCCACGTTCGTGAACCGCCATTCCTCCTGGCGCGGCGTGGGGAAGCCCAGCTCGGCGAAACGCTCGAACGCCCGTCGGCGCAGATCGCCCACGGCCTCCGGCTCGGGTGGCAACTCCCCTTGGAATGCCGCGAAGTCGGCAACGTAGCTATCCGGAGCTCTCAGACCGTTGCGCGCCATCCTCAAATACCCCAACCCTGGTCCTTTCAGGCGGCCGCTGACGGGGTGCCCGCCAGCTCCTCCTCAATCCAGGAGTAGCCCTTCTCCTCCAGCTCGAGCGCGAGCGCCTTGCCGCCCGAGCGAACGAAGCGGCCGTTCAAGAGCACGTGAACGAAGTCGGGCACGACGAAGTTGAGGATTCGCTGGTAGTGGGTGATGATGACGAAGGCTCGGTCTGCGGAGCGCAGCCTGTTCACGCCCTCGGATATGATCTGCAAGGCGTCGATGTCCAGTCCCGAGTCGGTCTCATCCAGGATCGCCAGGCTGGGCTCCAGCAACGCCATCTGGAAGACCTCGTTGCGCTTCTTCTCTCCACCGGAGAAGCCCACGTTCACCTGGCGCTTGAGCAGGCCCTCTTCCATTTCCACCAGAGCCATCTTGTTCTGGACCAGGTCCAGGAACTCCACGACATCGAGCTCCTGTTCGCCGCGGTACTTGCGAATGGCGTTCAGCGCTGCCTTCAGGAAGTAGGTGTTGCTCACGCCGGGGATGGCGATCGGGTACTGGAAGGCCAGGAAGATGCCCTTCCGCGCCCGGTCCTCGGGGGGCATTTCGAGCAGGTTTTCGCCTTCGAAGAGAACCTCGCCGGAAGTCACCTCGTAATCCTCCCGGCCGGAGAGGACTTGGGCCAACGTGCTCTTGCCCGAGCCGTTCGGCCCCATGATGGCGTGGATCTCACCGCGGTCGACCGTGAGATCGATCCCCTTCAGGATCATCTGGTCCCCGACACTGGCGTGCAGGTCCTTGATCTCAAGCAATGGCATGGATCGCGCTCACTCCCAAGGATGTTGCCCCAATCACGCACAGGATAGCGCGCCGCGCGCCCGCTGTCGAGAAAACGCTCGCCCAGCGCGCCCCCGCGAGCCCAGCGACTGCCACCGTCCACGTCCGTCGCTGGATCAGACGGACTGATAGCTGATAGCTGATAGCCGATAGCCCAAGCGAGACAAGTCCGTCAGTCCCTGCACCCAACCCACCTACCCGACACTACCCTCCAAGCTAATCTCGAGCAGCTTCTGCGCTTCCACCGCGAACTCCATCGGCAGCTCGCGGAAGACCTCCTTGCAGAATCCGTTCACGATTAGCGATACCGCCTCCTCCGTATCGAGGCCCCGCTGGTTGCAGTAGAAGATCTGATCCTCGCCGATCTTCGACGTCGTCGCCTCGTGCTCCATGCGGGCCGTGGGGTTCTGGACATCGATGTAGGGGAAGGTGTGTGCCCCACACTCGTCGCCGATCAGCATCGAGTCGCACTGCGAGAAGTTGTGCGCACCGTCGGCGCTCCCCAGGATCTTCACCATGCCGCGGTACGTGTTCTGGCCATGGCCGGCCGAGATGCCCTTGGACACGATCGTGCTCTTCGTGTTCTTGCCGATGTGGATCATCTTCGTGCCGGTGTCGGCTTGCTGGTGAGCCCTTGTGACCGCCACCGAGTAGAACTCGCCGACCGAGTCGTCGCCCTGCAGGATGCAGCTGGGGTACTTCCACGTGATGGCCGATCCCGTCTCGACTTGCGTCCAGGAGATCTTGGAGCTCCTGCCGGCGCACTTGCCGCGCTTCGTGACGAAGTTGTAGATGCCGCCCCGCCCTTCCTCGTCGCCGGGATACCAGTTTTGCACTGTGGCGTATTTGATCTCAGCGTTGCCCAGCGCCACCAGCTCCACCACCGCGGCGTGCAGCTGGTTCTCGTCCCGCTTGGGCGCCGTGCATCCCTCCAGGTAGCTCACGTAGCTGCCCTCATCGGCCACGATCAGCGTCCGCTCGAACTGGCCCGTGTTCTGGGCGTTGATGCGGAAGTAGGTGGATAGCTCGATCGGACAGCGCACGCCCCGGGGTACGAATACGAACGAGCCGTCGCTGAAGACCGCTGAGTTGAGGGCGGCGAAGAAGTTGTCCGTGTACGGCACGACTGACCCCAGGTACTCGTGCACCAGCTCGGGGTGTTCTCGGAGCGCATCCGACATCGAGCAGAAGATGATACCCATCTTGGCCAGCCGCTCGCGGTAGGTAGTGGCCACCGATACGCTGTCGAACACGGCATCCACCGCCACCCCGGCCAGCAGCTCCTGCTCCGCCAGCGGTATGCCCAGCTTGCGGTAGGCATCGAGGATCTCCGGATCGATATCGTCCAGGCTCTCCGGCCGCTTCATCGGCGCGGCGAAGTAGGAGATCGCCTGGTAATCGATGGGGTCGTACGTCACGTTGTGCCAGGTGGGCTCTTCCATCGACAGCCAGTGCCGATACGCCCGCAACCGCCATTCGAGCATCCACTCCGGCTCCTCCTTCTTGCCGGATATCACGTGGATCGTGTCCTCCGTCAGCCCAGGCGGGAGGGTCTCCTGTTCGACGTCCGTGAAGAAGCCGAACTTGTACTCCTGGAGTGCAAGCTCCGCGACCGTGCCCGTAGTCGTCTTCGACATCGCGTCCTCTCTAGTACTCTGTCAAGCTAGAAACCAACGGTGCGGCCGGCGTAGGGGCGACCTG
>CAYYVH010000206.1:0-7479 GCA_964475075.1 uncultured Anaerolineales bacterium
AACCCAGCAGTAGATCAGTATCGGCACGACTGTCATGAGTGCGTGACGCGCGCGCGCCGTGTAGCGCTCTGTTTTTTTCAAGCAGAAGACGGCATACGAGATGATGGCGGGGGTGGAGGCCGAGTTCTTCATCTTCCACCTCGACGAGCGCGGGTATCCGACGCTGCAGACGCACGATGCCGGCGGATACTTCGATCTCTCGCCGACGGACCGGGCGGAGCCGATCCGGCGCCTCATCATCCAGGACCTCGTGGACCTCGGTTTCGAGGTGGAGGCGGGTCATCACGAGGTGGCTGAGGGCCAACACGAGATAGACTTCAAGTACGCCGATGCCCTGGCGACGGCCGACAACCTCGCCAGATTCCGCTATATCGTGCGCAACATCGCCTACCGGTACGGATTCGCCGCCACTTTCATGCCGAAGCCCATCTACGGCCAGAATGGCTCCGGCATGCACACACATCAGTCACTGTTCAAGGATGGGAAGAACGCTTTCCACGATCCAGAGTCGAAATGGGAGATCTCCCCGATCGGCCTGAGCTACATTGCGGGCTTGCTCAAGCACGCTCGCGGGTTCTGCGCCGTCACGAATCCACTCGTCAACAGCTATAAACGGCTGGTGCCGGGCTACGAGGCGCCGGTCAACGTAGCATGGAGCATGCGCAACCGGTCGCCCCTCCTCAGGATGCCGGAGCGGCGGGGCGAGGGCACGCGCTGCGAGCTCCGGATGCCGGACCCAGCGGCGAACCCGTACCTCGCGCTCGCCGTCCAGCTTGCCGCCGGCCTGGACGGTATCCGGGAGGGCCTGGAGCCGCCGGAGCCGGTGAACAGGAACGTTTTCACCATGAGCGACGAGGAGCGACGTGAGCACCGAATCGACGAGCTGCCACGCGACCTGCACGAGGCCCTGAGCGAACTCGAGCAGGACCAGGTGATTCGCGACGCGCTCGGCTCCCATATATACCAGCGGTTTCTGGATGCGAAGCGGCAGGAATGGCGGGAGTATGCGGCGCAGGTTTCCGCCTGGGAGGTCGACCGGTATCTCGGCAAGTATTGAGGAGCCCAAGCGCTTTACGCTTAATGGCCTACGGTGCGCTGCGTCTTCCGCTGATGCTGGCGTCAGCCGCCGGTCATATACTTGCGAATGGCGCAATCTGTGCCCTGCTGTACCTGACCAACCGAAGCAGCCCGAGGGCGACGTACGGCCGGCACGCCCCCTCAGCGCACCGGGTCACACCTTGACGGTAGGCCAATGCCTGCGTCAGGTAATCCTTCCCATCTGTTCCATCCGCTGTTCGAGCGCCGGGCTCCCTCAGTAGGTGGACGGGAACCTTCATGGCAAGGAGAAAGAAGTATGTCAACTCTAAAGGAAACCCTGCTCCAGAAGATCGAGGAGCACCGCCCGCGCACCGTCAGGCTCCTCAAGGAGCACGCCGGCGTGAAGGTGGGCGAGGTAACGGTCGGCCAGGCCATCGGTGGGGCGCGGGGCGTACGATGCCTGGTGACGGACATCTCCTACCTGGACCCCGAGGAGGGCATCCGCTTCCGCGGCAAGACCATCCCCGAGACCTTCGCGGCTCTGCCCAAGGTGCCCGGGAGCGAGTACCCCTTCGTGGAAGGGCACTGGTACTTCCTGTTGACCGGTGAAATCCCGACCATGGAGCAGGCGCTCGAGGTGGTGGATGACTTCAAGAAGCGCCGGGAGGTCCCCGGGTACGTCTTCGACGTGCTCCGTGCGATGCCGCGCGACACGCACCCGATGACGATGTTCTCCGCCGCCATCCTGGCGATGCAACGGGACTCCATCTTTGCCGAGAAGTACCGCGAAGGCATCGGCCGGATGGACGTCTGGGACCCGATGTACGAGGACTGCTCGAACCTCTTGGCGAAGCTGCCGGTGATCGGGGCCTTTATCTACCGCCTGAAGTTCAGGGATGACGACCAGATCGCCGTCAACCCCGACCTGGACATGGGCGGCAACTTCGCGCACCAGATGGGCATCGATGCGCCCTACGACGACGTGGCCCGAATGTACTTCATTCTCCACAGCGACCACGAGTCGGGGAACGTCTCGGCCCACACCGCGCACCTGGTCGCCTCGGCCCTGTCCGACTGCTACTACGCGTACTCGGCCGGGATCAACGGCCTGGCCGGTCCTCTGCATGGCCTGGCGAACGAGAACGTGCTGCGCTGGACACAGGCCTTCATGGAGAAGCTGGGTGACAAGGAGCCGACCGAGGAGATCATCCGCGAGGCGCTGTGGGACACCTTGAACGCCGGGCAGGTAATTCCGGGTTACGGTCACGCCGTCCTGCGGAAGACCGACCCGCGCTACACCTCGCAGATGGAGTTCTGCCAGAAGCACCTGCCGGATTATCCGCTGTTCAAGGTCATCAACGCCATCTACAAGGTGGCGCCCGGCGTGCTCATGGAGCAGGGCAAGGCCAAGAACCCATGGCCGAACGTGGACGCCCAGTCCGGTGTCATCCAGTGGTACTACGGGCTCACGGAGTACTCCTTCTACACCGTGCTGTTCGGGATCGGCCGCGCGATCGGCGTGCTGGCGAACCTGACTTGGGACCGCGCGCTCGGCTACCCGATCGAGCGCCCGAAGTCCCTCACCACGGCGATGCTTGAGGACAGCGCAGGCATCTAGCCGGCGTGACAAGCAACCTACTGAATTCCAATCGAGCAAAGCGAGGATGAGCATGGCAAGAGCAAAGATCAGCATGGTCGGCGCCGGGCAGGTTGGCGCCACCGCAGCCGCCTGGATAGCGTCGAAGGAGTTGGGGGACATCGTCCTGGTGGATGTCGTCGATGGCATGCCGCAGGGTAAAGCCCTGGACCTGTGGGAGACAGGCCCCGTCGAGGGATTCGACTCCCGGATTTCGGGTGCGAACGCCTACGACGAGACGGCAGGCTCCCACGTCATTGTGGTAACCGCCGGTCTGCCCAGGAAGCCGGGCATGAGCCGCGAGGATCTCCTGGCGGCCAACAAGGCGATCATCCAGGAGTGTGTCGGTGAGGTGGCCATGCGGTCACCTGATGCCTTCATTATCATGGTGACGAACCCCCTGGACACCATGACCTACCTGGCCAAGCACGTCAGCGGTTTCCCCAAGAACCGCGTCCTCGGGCAGGCGGGCATCTTGGACTCGACCCGTTTCCGCACCTTCGTGGCGGATGCGGTGGGAGTCTCGGTTGAGGATACCCAAGCGTTGGTCCTGGGCGGCCACGGTGATTCGATGGTGCCGCTGCCCAGGTACTGCACGGTCTCCGGTGTCCCCATCACCGAGCTGCTGCCCCAGGACAAGATCGATGCCATCGTCCAGCGCACGCGCAAGGGTGGCGGCGAGATCGTCGCCCTGCTCAAGACCGGGAGTGCCTACTACGCTCCCGGCGCGGCGGTGGCTCAGATGGTCGAGGCCATCCTCAAGGACAAGAAGCGCGTCCTTCCCTGCGCAGCCTACCTGGAGGGCGAGTACGGCCTGAGGGACCTCTTCTTCGGCGTGCCCGTCGTGCTGGGTGCCGGAGGCGTCGAGAGGATCGTTGAGGTGCCGCTCAGCGAGGACGAGCAGGCGGCCGTGCAAGTCTCGGCGAACGCGGTGCAGCAGAGCGTCGCCGAGCTGGGCCTGTAGACAACTCGACCCACGGAAACAACCGCAGATCCACACCTGGAAGCAGGCGGAGGAATCACCTCAGGGCTTCCTTTCTTGCCTGATGGAAGTCCCTGTCCGCCCGCAGGCTTGCCGCCACCTCCGGCTCTATCAGGGTCCGGCCCCTGAGGATCATCTCGGCGAGGTTCATCGCGATCCCCGGGCCCGACATGAAGCCCTGGCCGCACATGCCTACGCCCAGGTAGAGGTTCTCGTAACCGGGGGCCTTGTCCATTACGGGAATGCCGTCGGGTGTCATCGGATAGAGCCCCCGCCAGACGCGCCGGATGAGGAGGTTCTTGAGCCGCGGGATCAGGTCCACCAGGCGCCGGGCGATGATAGGCATGAACTCCGACAGCGGCTCCCGGCTGTCCCCCGGGAATATCGGCCGGGGGGTGTAGCAGAAGATGATGCCGCCGTCGGCATCCTGGCCGAAATAGAAGTTCGCCGTCTTTCCTTCCGGGCCCGGTCGCAGGTCCACGACCAGTGGCCTCAGGAATTGCTCCACCGGCGCCGAGATGCCGGCCTCGTGGCTGTCCGGCTGGACGGGAATGTCGAGGCCCGCCATCCGGCACACGCCGGTTGCCTCGGCCCCGGCGGCGACGAGGACGGCCGCGGACGCATAGCGCCCCTTGCTGGTCGTCACGCCCGTGACCCGGTTGCCCCGGGCCTCGAGCCGGGCGACCTCCTCTTTGAACCTGAACCGTGCACCCAGTTTCCGAGCTTGCCTGGCAAAGGACTCGGTCGCCATGAGCGGCGAGACCTGCCCGTCGTCGGGGGACAGCGTGCCGCCGATGAGCCCATCCGGGTTGATCCCGGGCACCGCTGCCCGAATGGCGTCACCGTCCACCCAATCGATGTTCAAGCCATGCTGCTTCTGGATGGGGAGGATGGACTTCAGGACGGCCTCCTCCTGCTCCCGGTAGACGGGGAAGCAGTAGCCCCCCTTTTTCCAGCCGATGTCGTCTCCGGTCCGGTCCTGCCAGGTGGAGAACACCTCGAGGCTCTGTTGGCAGAGCTTGATCTTGGCCGGGTCCGAGTGGGTGGCGCGGACGCCGCCAATGGCGGCCTTGTTCTGCCCTTGACCGGAGGCGGGCTTGGAGTCGATGACCAGAACGCTGTGCCCTTCACGGGCCAGGAAGTAAGCTGCGGGTGTCCCGACGCTGCCGGCGCCGATGACTATCACGTCAAAAGTCCTCACGACCCGCCGCCCCCGGTGAACGCGGAGAGGGGGATCTCCTGCGTGAAGGGACGGATCGTCCCGGCCTCCACGTCCGCGGGCTCGAATCCCAGTTGCCGGAAGATCCGAAGCACCAATTCCGAACAGGTCTTGCCGCCGCACGCCCCCATCCCCACCCGAAGGCCCGCCTTCAGGGCGTTCAGGTCCCGACAGTCCGTGGCCTCGATGTAGTCCATCACCTGCTGCTGCGTGACGCGCCCACAGCGGCAGACGATTATCTCCTCGTCCAAGCTCTCCTGCACGCTCTGTGGCGTCGTGCCGGGCGCGGGCTCACGTATGCGGATCCCCGCCACGTCAAGTGCTTGATCACGCGGCACCTCCAGGTGCACGAGTTTTCTCATGTTCCTGTATGGGGACTTCTTGATGGTCAGGACCTTGCCCCGGCCCAGCACGTTCCCATCGAAGTCCGTGGTCGTTACCACGGAGCCCACGTCGAGAAGCCCGTCGGGCATCTCCCAGGGCACGACGACCTTCGTGTTCACCTCATCGCCCTTTCGGTCATCCACGACGGTGATCGCCAATCCGGGGCAGATCGCCACGCAGCGCCCGCAGGCCAGGCAATCACCCTCGAAACCCGGCAGGCCGACGATGCTGCCGCCCCGCAGGTTGATCATCTCCCACTGGCACGCATCGACGCACGGGTCGCATGGAATCTCCTGGACGCACCTGAGTACCGGCGTCGCGCCGCCGGCAGCGAGAGCAGGTTTCTCCCAATCGCTCACCTGTCCGGGCTTGCCCTTCAGGATCGCCGCCAGTTCCAGCCAGTCGGGTGGTATCTCGACACCATGGCCGAGGTCCTCCAGGATCTCCCTGCCCGCAATCCTGCCCGTGAACATGGCCGCTGATGCCTCCGCGATCTCCTGGCTGTCGCCGGCGGTGTAGGTTGGAACCCCGTATTGCCTGGCCTTGAGCGCGAGCTCGTTAACCGGGGACAGGCCGACGGCGATGAGGAGCGTGTCCACATCGTAGGTCATCCCCGTGCCGGGAAGCGGCTGGAAGTGTTCGTCTATGCCACCGATGATCACTCGCTCGAGGTGCCCTTCGCCCTCCGCCCGGAGGACCGTGTGGGACGTGTACACCGGCACGCCCAGTCTCTTGATCTTGTCCAGGTGCACCCTGTAGCCACCGCACCACGGCAGGGCCTCCACGACGGCGACGACGTCGATCCCTGCTTGAAGGGCGTGATAGGCAACGATGAGGCCCACGTTCCCGCCGCCGACGATCAGGACCCTGTCGGCGCACCTCACGCCGTCCCGATTCACGAGGGTCTGGAAGGCACCCGCGCCGTAGACACCCGGTAGGTCGCAGCCCGGGAACGCCAGCGCCTTTTCCCGGGCGCCGGCGGTGACCAGAAGCCGTTTCGGCGTGACGAGCCGGTAGATGCCGTCCTTGACCACGCCCAACCGACCGTCGGAGAACACGCCCACCACCGGGGAGTTCAGCCACACGGAGACGCTATCCAGGGACTCGACCTCCTCCGCCAGGAGCTCCCCGATCTCAAAACCCCTCGTGCCGGCGTAACACTCGGCCACCGAGCCGAAGAAGTTGTGGGTCTGCAGCGTGAGCTTGCCGCCCAACTCCTGCTTGTCGTCGGCGATGATGGTGGGAACCCCCCTGGCCCCGAGCTCGATGGCCGCCGACAGGCCCGCGGGCCCCCCGCCAACGATGAACACCTCGATCTCGAATTCCGTCACCTCGCACGGCGGCACGGGTGAGTCATCCGCGGGAAGCACGGGCAGGCCGTTCAGCGACGTGACCTCCATGCCCTGCTTCACGGGCGTGATGCAGGACTTCACGGGCAAGCCGTCCGCCAACAGGAGGCACTGCGCGCACTGGCCGTTGGCGCAGAAGATGCCCTGGTGCGAGCCGTCCACGTGATGGGTGCCGAACGTATGGATGCCGCCGGCGAAGAGGGCCGAGGATATGACCTCCCCCCTCCGGGCCATGAGCGCCCGACCATTGAAGGTGAAGTCAACCGGTGTATCCGTGTCGAACTCGATTATCGGGTGCGTCGACAAGCGTCTTTCCGTCAAGACCACTGCCCCTCAGTGCTGAAAGTGGGTCCACTCAATGAAATGCTGCGCGTGTAGCATTTAGCAACAACCGCGGGCCGTGGGGAGTGTACAAGGGGGCGCGCCGCTGGTCAACACGCCCGCCGGCACGCACACCGGCCGCGTCAACGCCGCGGAGTTGGATGGCCGCCGTTAGCTATCTTCGAGACCTCGCGACTTGATGTCCGCCTCCAACTGCTCGAGCGTGACCAACTTGGCGCCAAGCTCATCGGCTTCTGTCTGAGCGGCGGCCGTGAATCCCCGTCGGGCGAAGAACACGTAGTGGACTGTCCAATCGTTACAAGGTGGTGGGCGTGGAGAAAGGCACCAGGGACACAATGAGACAACTGGTGCTCCAAGAGCCGCGAATTTCGGCTACGGAGCTGGCTCGCCGTCTCAACGTCGGTCGCGCAACAGTGTATCGGTGGCGAGACGATCTTGGGGCACGCCGGATCGATGGTAGTTGGATCGTCGAAGATCCACGGACGTAAATCATCTAGGGGCCGCGGGGATGTTGTCAAATGGTAACCGT
>CAYYVH010000207.1:0-7451 GCA_964475075.1 uncultured Anaerolineales bacterium
ACGCCCACGCGTACAGCGATCAAGAAGGGGGAGTGGAGGGAGACGATAGTGCCGGGACCCGACCGCCGCCGCCCGATGGACCCCCGTCGACTGCCGGTTGTGCGGCGCCGACGCCCCCCGCCTCGCCGTCGTCGACCGCGTGCGGCGGGGTGGCCAGCGGTTCGACTTCCGCATCGTCCACTGCGGTGCGTGCGGCTTCGAGTACGTCACACCTCGCGCATCCGGCGGCGTGTTCGGCACTGAGCCCGGAGGTGGCGCAAGGGGCGATGCCGCGGTAGCGAACAGCCCCATCTACACCGGCGGCCTGGCGGAGCTCCGGGCGGCCGGGATGGGCGATGGCGGGCGGATCTTGGATCTCGGGTGCGCTCGTGGTGACTTCCTCGCCTTCGCCGCCGGTCTCGGCTTCGAGGTCGTCGGGGTGGAGATCAACCCATCCCTGGCGGCTGAGGCCCGCCAGCGTGGCTTCGAGGTTCACTACGGCGACCTGCGGTCGCTCCAACTCGCCGGAGCATTCGATGCCGTCACGCTTTGGGATGTGATCGAGCACGTCGAGGAGCCCGTGAGCCTGCTGAGTGCGTGCCGTGACGCGGTCCGCCCCGGAGGGCTCGTTCTGCTGCATACCGGCAACGCCCGCTTCCAGATCCCAAAGGCGCGCCTCTTGGCGGCCTGGCGACCCGACGGGGGGCCGTATCTGGTTCCACACCAGCACCTCACCCACTTCGACCCCGCCACTGCCCGGCGGGCGATGCAGTTCGCCGGTTTGGAGCCACTGAGGGTGTTCTCAGCCGGCACGCTGCACTACCGGCGACGGGGCAAGAGACTGGCAATCGGTGTGTTGAACCGATTGGGGGCACTGTCGGCACGCCTGGGCGGGCCGCTCCTGACCAACGCGATGGGTGTGATCGCCCGTCGGCCGGTCAGAGGCAGCTAGGAAATGCACGTCGTGATCGACGGGCGGGTCATCCGCGACCACTTCCCGGGCATCGGACGGTACGCCTATCACCTCATCGAGGCGCTGGCGCGGCAGGCCCCGGCGGATCACTTCACAGTCCTCCACAACCCCGGCCAGCGCGACTCGCGCTACGATCTGTCCGACCTTGCCCACCGACCGGCGGTCCGGCTGTGCCCCGTCGACGCCGGTGTCTTCAGCCCGGCCGCGCAGTGGCAGGTGCGCCACGCGATCCGCTCAGCCCGGGCCGACGTGTTCCACGCCACCTACTGGGTGACCACCTACTGGCCCGGAGCCCCGACAGCGCTCTCGGTTTACGACCTCATTGGCCTGCGGCAAGCGCAGGCCGTGCCAGTGCTCCGGCGCGTGGCTCTGGGTGCCGCTCTCCGCCTGGCACTCCGCGCCGCCGATCACGTTCTGACACTCTCTCGGGCCTCGCAGGAAGACCTGCTGGCGGCGACGGGCCGTCAACCCGAAGACATCACGGTGACGCCACTGGGCGTGGACGCCCGTTTCTCCCCCGCGGACGAGACGGCCCTTTCCGAGGTGCGGGCACGATATGGACTGCCGGATCGCTACGCCCTATACGTCGGCACCAATAAACCCCACAAGAACCTGGGGGTGCTCGTCGAAGCTTGGAGGCACCTGGCTGGACGGCACGCGCCCGTCACCTCAGTCCCGGAAGAGCACTCGGTCAGCCTTGTCCTCGCCGGGCCATGGGACCGGCGCTACGACGAACCCCGACGGCTGGCGGGCAGGCTGCCGCCGGAGGCGCGGGTGCGGTTCCTTGGCCCGGTGCCCGAGGGCGACCTGCCGGCGCTGTACGGTGGTGCGGCCGTGTTCGCCTTTCCCTCGCACTATGAGGGATTCGGCCTTCCACCGCTGGAGGCCATGGCCTGCGGTACACCCGTCGTCGCCGCCGACGCCACCAGCCTACCCGAGGTGATCGGCGACGCCGGAATGCTGGTCGACCCCGACGACGCCGCAGCGTGGGCAAAGGCGTTGGCAAGGGTGCTGGCGGAGCCGGAGCTGGCCGCCGACATGCGTCGGCGCGGGTTGGCCCAGGCGTCGCGTTTTTCTTGGGATGCAACCGCGCGCCGAACGTTGGCCGTGTATCGTACTCTGGTGCCGGATCCTGGCGAGTAGAGGCGGTTCGCGAACCGCCCCTACCGGCGATTCTCGAGTTCACCGCGGCCATACTAGCGGTTGAAACCGCCCCTGCTTTGGCTGGCTGCCCGCGGGCGTGCTATCGTTGGTGGTTACGCATTGTGTCGGAAGTCGCCGCTTCTCAGGGCTGAATCGACCTCATGCTTGACTTCTCGCTGTCGGGCCTTCTCGACTGTATCGGCGAGCAACCGGGGTTCCGCGCGCTGCTGGCGCAGATGGCCGAGTCGTCCCAGGGGACGAGTATCGGTCCGTTGAACCTGCCTGAGGCTCCACGGCCGGCCGTCGTGGCGGCCGTGGTCCGGGCAATGCGCACGCCGGTACTGTGGATCACTCCCCGGCCCGACGACGCCCGCGGCGTCGCCGATGCCCTTCGTGCCTTTCTGCCACGGCCGCAGCGCATATTCCTCATGCCTGCTCCTGACGCGTTGCCCTTCGAGCGTCTGCCGTGGGACCCCACCACTCGGGAGCACCGGCTCGCGGGCCTTGCGGCCCTCTACCGGTGGCGGAGTGCACCCGACACGGAGTCGGCGCCAGTCATCGTCGTCCCGGTCCGGTCCTTGCTGCTGCACACGTTGTCGCCGGCCGAGTTCGCCGCCGATGCCAGTATCCTCCGGCGGCGCGACCGGCTCGGCGTGACCACCTTCCTGGCACAGCTCCAGCGCCTGGGTTACGAGGCCGTCGGCACTGTGCTCGATTCGGGCCAGATGGCCCATCGTGGGGGTATCGTGGACGTTTTTCCGCCGGGTGAGCCCTCACCGGTCCGTATCGAGTGGCTCGGCGACGAGATCGAATCGATGCGTCATTTCGATCCGGTCAGCCAACGCTCCGAGCACACGTTGGCCGAGGTCCTGGTCGTGCCGGCATCGGAGGCACTATCAGGCCGAGCACCCGACGTTGCTGAACGAATGGCCCAGCTCGATCTGGGCCGGCTGCATCCCCTGGCCGAGAGCGAGTTCCGACGGCAGCGCGAGCACCTGGCGCAGGGCGAGCGGTTCGCCGGGATCGAGTTCTACGGGCCACTGCTGCACCCCGATCACGGCACGATCCTGGATCACCTGCCCGAGAGGGGGTGGGTTGTCATCGACAGCTCCGACCGTCTAGGGGTGATTGCCCAGGGCGTGCACGGCCAAGCATCCACCGTGCGTGCGGAGCAGGTCGAATCGGGCGAGCTGACCCCCGACTGGCCGGCGGAGCTACTGGCGACGTGGTCGACGATTCAGAAGGGCCTGGCGCGCCATCCACAGCTCATCCTGGGCCGGTTCGGCGCGGGGGACGGCCTCGGCTCGGGGTTGGCCGAAGCCTTCGGCGCACCGCCGCGCTATGGAGGACGCATCGAAGAGGCGGTGAGCGAGACGGCCCAGATGACCGAGGAAGGACGCGCGGTGGTAGTCGTCTCTCGCCAGGCGCCACGCTTCGCCGAGCTCCTCGTGGACGCCGGCGTGCATGCGCAGGCCGTGGAACGGCTCGGTGCCGCGCCCGGGCCCTCAGGGCTGGCCGTAGTCCACGGCGCCCTGGCGTCGGGCTGGACTCTGGACCACGACGGCCGGCAGACAGTGCTCCTCACGGATGGGGAGCTGTTCGGCTGGCGCATGCCCCGCCGGCGCCGCCCGGCTCGGACCGCCGAGGGTACTACGGCCAGCGACTATTTCGCCGAATACACACCGGGCGACTACGTGGTGCACATCGAGCATGGCATCGGCACGTTTCGCGGACTGATGCGCATGGAGGTGGGCGGCATCGAGCGCGACTACCTGGCCATCGAATACGCCCACAGCGACATGCTCTACGTGCCCACGCACCAAGCCGACCGCGTCGCTCGCTTCGTCGGCGCGGGTGACGCGGAGCCTACAGTCAATCGGCTCGGTACGGCGGACTGGGATCGGGCCAAGTCACGCGCCAAACGTGAGGTAGAAGACATTGCGCGGCAGCTCCTTGAGCTCTACGCTCGGCGCGAGGTCGCCCGGAGGTCCGCCTTCACGCCCGACACGGCGTGGCAAGCGGAGATGGAGGCCGCCTTTCCATACCTCGAAACGGACGACCAACTGCAAGCCATCGCCGATGTGAAGCGCGACATGGAGAGCGAACGGCCCATGGACCGCTTGGTCGTCGGGGACGTGGGCTTCGGCAAGACTGAAGTCGCCGTGCGGGCGGCGTTCAAGGCCGTCATGGGTGGGCGGCAGGTCGCCCTCCTATCGCCGACCACCATCCTGGCTCAGCAACACTACGACACATTCCGCCAGCGGATGGCGCCGTTCCCCGTGCGGGTAGAGATGCTGTCGCGGTTCCGCACCCAGAGCGAGCAGAAGGATATCGTCGAGCGGCTAACCAGCGGCGATGTGGACATCGTGATCGGAACGCACCGCCTGCTCTCGCCGGACATCCGCTTCAAGCAGCTCGGCCTGCTGATAATAGACGAGGAGCATCGCTTCGGGGTAAAGCACAAGGAGAGGCTCCGGGGCCTTCGGGAGGAGGTGGACACGCTGACCCTGACCGCCACCCCGATCCCCCGGACCATGCACATGGCGCTCTCCGGACTGCGCGACCTGACGACCATCAGCACTCCACCGGAGGAGCGCCTGCCCGTCGCAACCCATGTCGGCCCATACGACGACACGATTGTCCGCCAAGCCATCCGTCGCGAGCTGGCCCGAACCGGCCAGACCTTCTATGTGTTCAACCGGGTCTCGGGAATAGAGCTGTCCGCCCAGAAGGTCCGGCGGCTGGTTCCGGAGGCCCGCGTTGCGGTGGCGCACGGTCAGATGAAGGAAAACGAGTTGGCGCAGGCGATGCTGGATTTTGTTGGGGGCATGACCGACGTTCTCGTCTGCACGAGCATCATCGAGAGTGGTTTGGACATCCCAAACGCCAACACCCTTGTGGTAGAACGGGCGGACCGATTCGGGCTGGCACAGCTTCACCAGCTGCGGGGCCGTGTCGGGCGCAGCGTCCAGCGGGCGTACGCCTACCTCCTCCACCCCCCGGGCTACAGCATGCCGCCCGAATCGACGGCGCGGTTGGACGCCTTGGCCGAGGCGACCGACCTTGGCGCCGGCCTCCGCATCGCCATGCGCGATCTGGAGATCCGAGGAGCTGGAGAGATCCTGGGGGCCCGGCAACACGGGCAGGTGGCGGCGATCGGCCTGGACCTCTACACCCGTCTGCTGGCCCAGGCGATCAAGAAGCTCCGGGCCGACAACCTCACTGACGGGAACCAGGTATTAGTGGAGTTGGCGGAGATCGATCCGGGCCCGTTGCCGACGGTGGATCTGCCGCTGGACGCATACCTCCCCGAAGGTTTCATCAGCGAGACGCCAGAGCGCACGCGGCTGTATCGGCGCATGGCTGCAATGGACAACCTGGAGGCCGTCGAGGAGGTCGAGCGGGAACTCCTTGACCGCTTCGGGCGACTGCCCGAGGAGGTCGCCAACCTGCTGACCGTCCTGCGGCTCCGCGTCTTGGCCCACCTCGCCGGCGCGCACAGCGTGGGACGCGAGGGGGCCATGGTGGCCGTTCGGTGGCGTGGCGCGCATTCCCTGGACCGCCCCACATTAAAATCCCGCCTGGATCCGAGTGTGCTCATCGGGCGGCATCAGCTCTCGGTGCCCATCAGCGGTCCGCCGGCCCACTGGCTGCCCCTGCTGCGCGGGACGCTCGAGACGGCGGTCAAGGTGGAGGGCGGGCGCCGTGGCTGACACCATCTGGTGTAACCCCCCCGCGTCTCTCCCAGCGCCAGGCCCGCCGTTCGAATCGAGTGGCCGGAGCAACTCATGAGCGCCGCTGAACCTCGCGATGAAGTCCTGGTCAGTCGCGCCCAACGCGGTGATCGGGATGCGCTTGTCGCGTTGTACGAGCGTTATGTGAAGGAGATATACGGCTATCTCCTTAGCCATTTGGGCGAGGTGTCAGATGCCGAGGACGTTACAAGCGAGACGTTCCTACGTCTGGTCGGCGCAATCGACAGCTTCCGTGAGCGGTCGAGCTTCCGCACGTGGCTGTACAGCATTGCACGCAACCAAATGCGCGATCACTGGCGCCGCAACGGTCGGCGGCCGGCAACGGTGGCCCTCGATCCGGATCGCATGGCCACACCATCGGACGCACCGCCACCCCCAACCGACCCGCGCACAACGGCCTTGGGCCGAGCCGTTCTGGCGCAACTGCCGGCCAACTACCGGCGCGTGCTGGAGCTGCGGATCATCGATGGACGCTCGGTTCACGATACGGCCGAGGAGATGGGCATCACCAGCGGCAACGTCAAGGTGCTGCAGCACCGCGGCCTGAAGCGGGCGGCAACCATTGCCAAGACCCTTGTGGAGAGCACCGATGGCGATTGAGACAGTGAGCCGGGAAGCCTTGGCCTCCGACATCGAAGCGGCGGAGGCGGTGGAAGCCGGCCTGGCAGCGGGTCGCTCGGGCGTCGACGAGCCGGAAATCCGAGCTGCGTTCGGCGTCGAGGCGGCTCGACTGGCCCTCCTTGCCGGACGCCTGGCCGAGGGCGGCCTGCCGCGCTCACCCGCACCCGACGAGGCCTTCGTCCGGCAGCTGGAGGCACGGGTAGCTGACGCCTTCGACACGCGCGTGGTGCCCCTGCGCTGGCGCCTGCCGACCTCCCGGTTCGGCCGGCTGACGGAGATGACGGTCGTGGGCAGCCTGGCGGCGATCATCGCCGTGGCGGCCTTTCTGATGGGTGGCGGCGGCTTCTTCGGCCGCAACGCGACTGCAGTGCCCACGGCCAACGCGGAGACCCGAACGGCAACCGCTGTGGCCCCCGAAGCACGGTTCACCGCTCCGGCCGTGGCTGCCTCAGAGCAGGCCCGGCGGCCGCGGAGCCGGCAGGAGCGGCACGCCGAGGGCGGTCCACCCACCGGCGCACCGCGGACCCCAGCCACACCTCGGGCCGGGGTGGCGCCCCCTCCGGTACCCTCGGCAGCGGCGCCACCGACCGCCCCGCGCCCGACCAGGCAGGATTCCCACCGCGCCTGACGGCTGAACTGATGCCACAGGGCGACGCAGTCGGCCTGGCGCTACTCCCCACAGTCTGGTATCCTGACACCGCAGCCCAGTGCGACGGGGACACGATTTTCAGGAACCTTCCGCCGCGCCCAGGCTCCCCCAGTACCGGCAGGACCAGACTGATAGCTGATTGCCCACGACAGCATTAGCGGGCGACTTCTGACAAGCTGTACTAGCGATCCCATAATCGAAAGGGAGGGGGTCCCGTGGCAAACGAGCGCGCGAAAGGCAGCGAGGCCGAGGAAGAGCGTCCGGCTGCCGAAACCCAGGCAACGAACGACGAGGCTGGCGCGCCGGAGGCCGGGGCGCCGGAGGGTCCGGC
>CAYYVH010000208.1:0-7444 GCA_964475075.1 uncultured Anaerolineales bacterium
CTAGATAGGCATTAGACTTTCACGTTGTCCCACCACGACTCGGGAAGGGGTTGCGTATACGACGCACAGCGACAGTCTGGCGCAGCGCCGATGCGCTTGAGCACCGTGAGCATCACCTGCGCCACGGGCCTGGCTAGTTCCTGACACACCGCCCAGTAATCCTGGGTCTCCCACTCCTCGTTCACACCCTCGGCGAAGTTGCCCACCAGGTAAAGGCCGGCGTAGCACATGCGCAGCGCACGAGCGAAGTACACCTCCGGTGCCAGGCTCATGGCCACGATGTCAGCTCCCATGCGTCGAATGTTCTCGACCTCCATCACACTTTCGAAGCGCGGCCCCTCGGCCACGGCGTAGATTCCCTGGCGAAAGACGCGCGTGAATCCGCTATCCAACGCCGCCTGGCGCAGCACCTCCCGAAGGTGCGGACAGGTCGGCTCCTTCATCCGCACCAGCATCCCCTGGGTGAACGCTGCTGAGCTGAGCCGGCGCAGGTCAATGAAGTCGTGCGGGATCACGACGTCGCCCACCTCCAGCAACGGGTTCACGCTGCCTGCTGTGCCGTCCACCAGGACCTGGCGCACACCCGCCTGCTGGAATACCCAAAAGATGCTCTCGCTGTAGCCCAGGTCTTGGCGGTGACCCTCTGCGCCACGCCAGCCGTGGTAGGGCACGTATAACACGCGACGTGGGTCGCCATCGACTGTAGCCTCAGCACGAACCTGGAGCAGTTTGAAGCGCGCCGTCACACCGAACGGCGTGTCGAATACCAGCCCGTGCTCCAGCACGACCACGTCCGGGTCACCGACCTCCTCTGGCACACGACACAACACCGTCGCCGACCCGCCGATCAGGCCGATGGTGGCCTCTGGAACGGTCGTCATGGGCATCCTCCTCGTCGTCCAGTGATCCCACGCGGATCTCATACTCGCAGTACGCATCGCCCGCCGCGCAGCATTTCACCTCGCGCACCTGCACGGGGCGGCCCAGTCCCGCCTCCAGCGCACCGGCCGTCACTCCGGCCTCGTAGGCACAGATCGGTCGCCCCAGGTTGGGCAGGCCGTAACAGTCGGCGCACTCGTGCATGCGGTACACGGCGAAGTCCTCCCGCACCGTCACAATCTCCGGCCGCGCATAGCCGTGGAGGGGTGCCAACTCCATCGCCTCATGTAGCAGTGCGCCCAGGTCGGGATTCTCGTCGCGATGCCAGGCATCCACCAGCGCACCGATGCTGCGGCCCACCTGGTAGGCCAGGGGCAACAACTCCGGGAACAGCACGAAAGTAAACGTTTGGCGATCGCGCATGTACAGGAACTGGATGTCGTTGGGCAGACTGGGTCGCAGTGGACGCTTGTCGTAGTAGGCGGTGTAGTCGCCGTGCACGCTGTCAACCAACTGACCGTTGGCTGCCTCGTGTAGCGTCGTTATCATCTCGCCCAGCAGTTCGGAGTCGCCGCGCGCTGGCGACGTGCTCAACCGCGCTCGCAATTCGTCGAGTTCCACCGCTCCCCTCTCCCTACGGCGTCATCCCGCCGTCGGCGTTGATCGTCTGACCGACGATGATGTCGGCGTCCGACGAGGCCAGGAAGGCCACTACGCGCCCGATTTCCCGGGGCTTGATCAGTCGCCCAATGGGCACCGGCGCCACCCAGCGAGCGCGCATCTCATCGGCGCTGACCCCAACGCGATCGGCCGTCCAGCCCACGGCCTCGGCGAAAAGCTCGGTTCCCACACCACCAGGGGCCACGGCATTGACGTTGATGCCGTGGCTGACCCACTCCATCGCCAGGGCGCGGGTTAGCGTGATGACGGCGCCCTTGGAGGCCACGTAGTGGGGCTGGTCGGGGAAACCCAGCCGACCGGCGTTGGAGGCGATGTTGACGATCTTGCCTCCACTCCCCTGTTTGATCATCTGGCGCGCCGCTGCCTGGCAGGCGAAGAACAACGCCTTGGTGTTGACCGCCAGCACGCGATCCCACTCTTCGGGGTCCAAGTCGGTCGCAGTGGCCATGCCCACCACGCCCGCATTGTTCACCAGGACGTCCAGCCGCCCGAACTGCTCCACCGTGCGGGTGACCATCGCCTCCAGGTCATCGAGCGAGGTAACGTCCACGCGCAGCGCCAGCCCCGGTCCCTTAAGCCCGTCCACCGTCGCCTGTGCCAGATCCTGGCGCAAGTCTGCCACGACCACGCTGGCACCCTCCTCCGCAAGCACCTGCGCAATTCCACGCCCGATCCCACGTCCGCCACCGGTGACGATGGCGACCTTATCCCGCAAACGCTGCATCTTTGCTTCCTCCAGTGTAGCTTAGTACAACGTTGCACAGATTCGTAGCGTCTGATTCGCTCGCGCTGGACCTTAGTCCAGGCGTCTTCTGGGCCATGCGATCAAGACCAATGTGCGGCGCAGGCGGCGGACTAAGGTCCGCCGAGAGCAGAAAAGTGAGTCTTATTCGCTCGCGCTGGACCTTAGTCCAGCGCCCCAAGCGGCGGAGTACGGTCCGCCGAGAGCGGAAAAACCCTACGAACTTACGCAACGATGTACTTATGTCAACAAATACCCCCCATCTACGAACAGGGTCTGGCCCGTGATCCAGTCGGCTGCGCGCGAGGCCAGGAACAGCGCCGCGTTGCCAACGTCCTCCGGCGTCCCCAGGCGTTTGAGCGGTGTGCGCTGCTCGACCATCTCGGCCAGGTCGGGCGCGTTGGCGCGCAGGCCTGGCGAATCAATCAGCCCGGGGCCGATGGCGTTGACGCGGATGCGATGCGGCGCCAGCTCTGCCGCGAGTGCTTTGGTGTAGGCGATCACGCCACCCTTTGAGGCGTCGTAGTGTGCCGTGCCACCAAAGCCTGGATGTACGCCGTTGATGCTGGCAATGTTGACGATACAGCCCCCACCGCCCTGGGCGATCATCTGCTTCACCACCGCCCGCGTGCAGAAGAACATCCCCTTGAGGTTGGTGTCGAACACCGCATCCCAGTCGGCATCCCTCAACTCAACCTGCGGGGAGACGGTGAAAATGCCCGCGTTGTTCACCAGCACGTCAACGCGACCGAAGCGCTCGACGGTCGCCTGGACCATACGTCGCGCGTGCTCGTCCTGGCGCACGTCCACATGCACGGTGAGCGCCCGTCCGCCGGCCGCCTCGATCTCGCCAGCGAGCTTCTGCGCGGGCGCGGCGCTGCTGTGGTAGGCGATCACCACGTCCGAGCCAGCACTGGCGAGCCGGCGCACAATCCCCCGCCCGATGTTCACCGCGCCGCCGGTCACGATGGCGACCTGACCACTCAAATCGAACAACTCCTGAATCTCGCCGTTCACGGTTACCTCACTCCCTCGTTGGTCAATGACCCCCTACCCCAGAATACCATAGACCTTGCCGCTCGAGTTCCTGGATCCGAAAGTAGAGAGGGTCGCATTCTGCAGGCAGCGCCGGGCCAGTCCACTGAATAAGCGAAAACTCGTGTCTGAAGTACGGTGGAAGAGAGTCAAGGCAAGAGGCAACACCACCGTTCGGGTCGGAGGAACCGAATACCAGGCGGCCAACGTGATGAAGCAGGATGGCGCCAGCGCACATAAGACAGGGCTCAAGAGTAGTGAACAAGGATTCGCCGGTTGCCAGAGCCAGCATTTCCATTGCAATTGTCTGCACTGCTCGGAAGGCTCCTTCGTCATGGATGTTCTTGGAGAAGCGCAAGCCCATTGCAGAGATGTCTCGCAGCCTATCAGCCCACAGCGCAATCTGTTCCGCTGGTGTCATGGTCCAGTCATCTCCTCCATCAAGAGCCTTCACTCTCTTCGAGGCCGTTATGGCGGCGGCTTCGCTCGCCGCCATAACGGCCTCGAGCTGAGCAGCACCGGACGGATGCTTTCGTTGAAAAGCCGCGCGCTTCCGGCGTCCGCTCCAGTGAGTGGTTAGATGGCGCCTACGGTCGTGTGCCAAAGATGCAGAATAAAGTGTCTTCACACGTCGCCGGCTCCTTAGTAAAACCGGATACAGCAAAAATCCCTACGAAGCTTGCTTCTCCCAGCATGTCCTTTATCTGATTCAGGGTATAGCCGCGCGTGGCAGGAGACCGGCGATACTGCTCTGAGGCCACGACCTCTCCGTTTTCAACCAACTCATACCGATCCTCGGTATGTTCTAACTGACTTGCCGCATCATAAGTCGAGCGTGCCCATCGCCTGACAAGCAAGTTATCCTCTGGCCTTACACGCTCAGCGATAAGTTTCCACTCATCCGAACTATCTAACGAAACATCCATGATGGACATGACCAAGGTTCCCCCTTGCTCCAGATGTCGGTAGAACCTTCTCAAGGCTTCTAATGCACTGGGGAGATCAGTCACCAGCTGGAATGAACTAGATGGCACGAAGATAGTTCGGTAATTCCGAGGAAGATCCAGTGCCTCCATCGCTTGTTGATACAGGCTTGGCTGCAGGCCGAGGGTCTTCGCTTTTTGGCGGCAAATCTCCCGCATCTCAGGAGAGATGTCAACACCATCGACATCCAGGCCATCAGCCATGTAGTCTAACAAAAGCCGACCCGTTCCGCATCCTACGTCTAAAGCCGGTTGACCGCGGTCTAGGATGACTTCTCGAAAGAATGGCCTGTCCGGCCAATCCGAAGTATCACCTCGCAGAAGGTCCCAACTGGAGGCTATAAGTCCCCGATACTCGTAATCTTGTTGATCCATATTCAGGGAGTCCATACTGGCGCCATAGTAGAGAGACGTTCAATCTAACGCTGCCGAGATGATCTTGCCTTCCGCCTGCGCGGGCATCGGAATGCCCAGTAAGTGGGCGAGCGTGGGCACGACGTCGGGGGTCCACGGCGGGACCGGCAGGCGCTGGCCTCTGCGCACACCAGGGCCAGCCATTACGAACACTGCTCGATTGGAGCAGCCACCGTACTCGGCGTTGGGCAGGTACGGGTTGTGGAGACCCTGCATGGCAGCAAAGTAGGGCGATTCGATGCCTTCCTCGATCCACCGGAAGTGCACGCCGGCAACGGCTTCTGGATCAATGGGACCCAGGCTGTGAACGGCGCCGCTGGGGGCATAGCCTGGCGTCAGGTAGAACACAATATCGCCCACCGTGTTGCCCCACTGTCCCAGGAATGAGGCGTCCTCCTTGCGCAGCGCCAGCGCCACCGGACACTGCCCCGTCTCGGGGTCACGCAGCGCGTAGAAGGTCTGGATGACTGCCTCGCGCACCGCCTCGTATTCCTCCCCTGGCTCAACGATGCCGTCGGGGTCACGGCCTTTGAGGTTGACCCACACGTTCTCCGCCAGCGGATGGTCACCCAGCACTACTTTGGTACGCTCCCAGTCCATCACCCACCGCCCGTCCTCATCCTCCTTGTAGACGAGCAACCCGGCGTCAACCAGGGCCTGGCCCAGCCACACCGTCCGCGTGGTGGGGATACCCGCGTGGTCGGAGACCACCAGCACCAGGGTGTCCTCGTCGGCACAGGCGTCCACGATCTCACCCACCATGCGGTCCAGCACGTGATACTCAGCGCGGAAGCGGTCCCAGTAGCGCTCAGCCTCGATCGGGTCGTAGCGTTTCCAGTGCGGACTGACCCCATTGAGCGCCTCGTGGTTGAGCCCGTCTGGGGCGTGCACCTGGAGCATGAGCAGGTCCCAGGGGTAGTGCACGGCCAGGTAACGTGTGGCCAGCGCCAGCCCCTGCGCCTGGTCGGAGATGGACTCGTAGACCTGGCACAGGGGCATAATGGGGTGCACGTCGTCAGCGGTCCCCTCGGTCTCCAGCAGGCCAACACGGCCCTGCGCCTGCCCCTGGGCGAACAGATCCTCAATGAGCTCATCGGCCACGGACTGGGGATGCGCCCATCCCCGGGTGTTGAAGATGGTCGTGCGATGGAGCGCCAGGTCCCGACCGTCGGCGGAGAGGCGCAGCAAGCGCAGGCGGAACTTGGCCCGCACTCGCCCGAAGCGCGTGGGGAATTCCTCCCACAGCCAGGGGCTCCATTCGCCAACGGCCAACGTGGTCAGCGCCTCACCGCTCGAAAGGCCGCGATACACCGTCACGCGGTCGTAGCCGTCGGTCGAAGAGGCGGTGACCCACAGCCGGTAGAACAGCGCCGCGTCGAACTCGCCGACCCCCTCGGCACGCCAGCCGTCGCCATCGGGCTGCAGCGTGCCCTCACCGGAGATGATCAACGCGCTTTCCAGCGGAGACAGCGAGGAGTGCGCCTCAGCGGGCGGAGCCGTCCCCTGGCGCACGACGATGGGGATCGTCATATCGCTACCGTCCGTGGCGTAGGTGTGTGGGGTGCTCAGACGCGACAGCACACTCGAGTAGGGCCCCGACCCGTCAATGACGACCAGCGACTCCGAGGCTTCGCCCTGAGGCTCTGCCCGAAGGGTCGGCGGCCAGCCACCCGGCCAGTTGACCAGGATGCAGCGCCTGCCGGCCCGCTCAGCCGCCTGCCAGATGTACTCCGCCCGGCAGATCTGATTCATGTAAACCGGAGCACGATCCACGAACTCGGGGAAGATGCTGGCGTTGACGCGGTGCATCTCCTCGAAGCGCTCTCCGTCGAAGTGGACGCCAAAGGTGTTGATGCCGTGGGTGCCCGTCCACGCGCCGGTAGCCAGCGAGGTCCAGTTGGTGGGCGTATCAACTGGTGGTGACGAAAGCATGGGGGAGTACACGCCTTGACGCATCAGACGAGCCAGGTTGGGCATGTATCCCTCAGCAGTGAACTTCTCCACCATCTCGGGCATGAGCCCGTCAATGCCGATGAACAACGCTCGTTGGGGACGACGATTCATGTTATACCTCTGATGTGGTTACCCTCTGTTGGACTGACACGCTTGATCGCCGGTACGTGTGTGTCCATTGGGGGATTGCCTGGTCATGGGGCTGCTTCTGCGGTGAAGTTACAGCCAGCGCAGTTCGATGTATTATACCCACACCGCGCTGGAAGTCAAACCATCTCTAGTGCAACTCGATGGAAAAGCGAATTGATGACGTACGGTTCCATGACCTGCGTGAGAGCATCCAGGCCAGTGCTGGCCGTCACCTCCGGCGGCATGCTGTATGTGAGCTTGGGATCGACCAGTGCGACGCGCGGCAGCATCAGCGGACTGCGCAGGCTGACCTTCACGCGGTGCTCGGGCGAAGCCAAGACCGCGTTACGGGTGACCTCGGCGCCGGTGCCGGCCGTCGTGGGGATGGCGATGTAGGGCGCCGAGGGCTGGGTGATCGGCTGCCCCCGTCCCAAACGCCTCCCCAAAGAACTTCGCCAACCGTAAGTACAGCGTCTTCTGGTTCTTCGGCCGGGCGATGCCGTGACCCTCGTCATCAAAGGTCAGGATATCGTAGTCGATTCCAGCTTCATCAAGCGCCACCCGCACCGCCTGGACGTTCTGCGGCGTGACGTTGGGATCCTGCATGCCCTGGACGATCAGCAGCCGG
>CAYYVH010000209.1:0-7434 GCA_964475075.1 uncultured Anaerolineales bacterium
TCGCGATCGCTCGCGGTGACAGAATCTTAACTTGACAAGTTTTCTCATCGGTGTTACCCGGAACATTACCTTCGATCACAATACATGCACCTTCGTCGAGGGCCCACCAGAAGCAGTCACATGGGGCAATCTCGAACAGAAGCACCCGGCATTCGATAAGAACTCCCTCGCATCTCGGATTGACTGGGCCTACTACGGGGTCCAACCGCCTGTCCCCTCCACGCCACTGCAGAGTCAATCCACGACCCCGCAGCAGGAGCAACTAGAGCGCTGGAACACACACTACACAATCTACATGTACGAGGTGCTCGGGATCCCTCTCGTGTTTACCTGGTCAGACTACGACTTCGACCGGTCTCGATCAACCAATAACGTTGAAGGCGTCGTGACACGGAGGCACTGGGCCGATATATTCACGACGAACCCATTCCACAACTGGACTCTGTTGAACCGTGACTGGGGCAAGAGCTGCGACTGGGGAGGTCCCTGCCTGCCGGGGCCCGTGTACTGGGAGCACTCGTACGGATGGTTCCAAGGAAACTTTCCTGGTGGACCGTATAATCAGCGAATCTGGGCTGTGGCCAACAGCTACGGTAGCGGTCGAGCATGCGGCACTCAGACCCAGTACTCTCTGAACGGCAATCTCGGCCAATTCATCCCGTTTGGCGGCCTCACCCCGATCCACCTGTGCCCCAAGCTTGTGATACCACTCGAGTAGGTGCCCAGTTCACCTCGAAGCTCCAACAGGCCGTGGGACGTCTGCCACGGCCTGCATGTTTTTGACGGCGCCTGTACGCTCGCTATGATTTCGGAAATGACCAAGCTTGCGCGACCGGCAGTTCTGGCCACATGCGCGCTTCACACCGCCCTTGCTGCCTCCGCAGCGCCGCTTCCGGCAGTCAGCGCCGGCGGGGCATTGGCCACCGAGTCCGCCGAGAGTCCCCGCTCTGCATGCGCGGTCACCCTCCAGGGGCACGTAGGGGGCTCCGCTGTCGACATGGCTTTGTCGGCCGGGCAAGCCTTTGTCGCCGTCGGGCCCCGGCTAGCTGTAGTTGACACAAGGGTTGCCAACGAGTCCCTCCTGTCGGTAAGTGACCCGTTTGACGGCAGCCTCGTCGACATCGCCGTCGCGGGCCGTTGGGTCTTGGCTTTGACCGTGCGCGGCACAATTCTTGCACTCGCTGTCTCGCCTGGTGGAGAAGCAGAGCCTGTGTTCCGCCTTGAGGGCTCCAGCTCACTGGTCGGCATGGACGCGGACGGCAATCGCGTATTTGTCGTGGACGTTGCTCTGCCTGGATTGAGAGAGTATGCGATTGATCGTGATGGCTCGCTCTCTGAGACGCGAGCAATAGCGGTGCCACTGGTGGCACACGACGTCACGGTCCTCGGCACCACCGCGTTTCTGTTCGGCCACGGAGTAACGGCAATTGACCTCGCGCAGCCAGGCCAGCTGCGGATTCTGTGGTCCGTGGTGTTCCCTGAGCTGGTATACGACGTAGCCATCTATCACGAGCACCTCTATGTTGCAGCCGGCGCGGAGGGTGTTCTGCTCGGACGCATCACAGGCGGCGAGAGTCCCGTACTTCGCAAATGGTACGATGGCGAGGGTGGCGCCGTTGCTCTGATGGCCGCCAACAATCGCGTATTCGCTGGTATGCAGCATCAGGGGCTCGTGGTCCTTGACGCAACGGCCCCCGAGGCGATGGTGCTTGCCGAGGTGGCCGGCTGGCGTCTACCTCTGCGGATCGCCATGACCCAGCACGGATCCATATTGGTCCTTGACGCGTACGAAGGACTGGCGACAGTTCAAGAGAACTGGCTTGCCACGCGCACCATAGAGACCATACCCGTCATGCCAGTCTACGACGCTTTCCGAACTCCGGGGCGCACACTCGCAGCCGGCTTCTACGCCGGTCTGGCCATGCTAGGTGACAGAGGTCCAGGCGCCGTCGCTTACTACGAGCGCCTGGCTACCCGTGGCCCCGCTCGGGCCGTGTGGGCCGACGCACAGCACGTCGCAGTAGCCGAGATGGAAGCAGGCGTCGAGTTCTTCCAGGCCTTCCCAGGCGGCCAATTGAAGTCCATTGGCTGGGTTGACACTCCAGGTTGGTCTGTCGATCTGGCGGAATCCGGTGACGTACTCTATGTGGCCGACTTCGCTGGCGGAGTTTGGGTTGTGAATGTTGAGGACCCTACGACGCCCGCAGTCAGCGCCATCATACCGGCCCAGGGTAGCGCCACAGCGGTTGCAGTTCGATGGCCAAGGCTGTATGTGGCTACGGGCCAGGACGGACTCCAGGTGTATGAGCTTCCCGCCGGCCAATTCGTCAGGAGCGTTCCCGTCACCGGACTTGCCAGAGACATCGAGCTATCTGAGGACCTGGCGTACGTCGCAGCCGCATATGGCGGACTCCGTGTCTTCCGTCTGCCGGGGGACTACATGGGAGACCACATACTCGAAGTGGGTTTCTTTCACACCAGCAGCGCATGGAGTGTGTCGGGGCATGGCAACACTGTCTACGTCGGGGATTCGAATGAGGGGCTCTACACTCTACACGTCGAGCCCGGCGTCCGCGGGTGTCACAAGACTTATTTGGGCATGGTTCAGAATGGGCCAAGTCGAGCTTGACAATTCTCACGGACATGGGGTATCCTCGTGGCACTTGGGCCACGCTGTGGCTCGGGTCTGTTGCGTATGGCTCGACGGCGAAGCTCCACCAAACATTGTCAACCTCGTCGCGGCGGCTGCTGAACCATGCCCTTATTTGCCATTCGGCGGACGCCAGCAACCCCGTGACTGAACGCGGGCCTTCAGCCAGCAGGGCCAGTCTCAAGGAGGCCCGACGGCAGACTGCCCGGCTGAAGGGGCGAGCTTTGAAGCGACCAGTCATAGCCTTCCTCGTTTTCTGGGGCGTGGTGTTGCTTTTGTCGGCGGCGCCCGACACCGTGAGTAATGTGGCCCTTGCGCACTGGTGCAGTCCAGCGCTCCCGCTCCTGGCGACGAGCGTTTGGGAGTTGCTGTTCATCGGTGCCATCGGCATGGGCCAGGCCAGCCTCGTCGACGCGCTCGAGAGTGGCACCGAGGACGCCCGGCCGTGACCAACTCCCCTACACTGACACGGCGCCGCCGGCTCGCGATGATCCGGCTCGCGATGATCGGGGCGATCACGGTGGCACACTTCATCGCTACGTCCGGAGCGATCCTACTCGCCCGTGCCACCCCCATGTCCGCTGTACGTCTCCCGGCAACGCTCGCCTACGCCCTGATGTGGCCATTCGCATTCTCAGTCGGAAAGGCGGTGCAGGGAACCGGGTTATTTCAGCTGACCGGCCCCCGAATTGCCCTGGCGTTGTCCTTGGCAGCCAACAGCCTCCTCTGGGCCATTGCTCTCTACGCCCTATGGTCCTTGGTACAGACCGTCCGGCGAAGGCGAGCGGCGTAAGCGCGGCGTGGCTGGTTCTTGCGGCGCGGGATCGTGTAACGAAGGCTCTTCGGGAATTCCCGTGGTGCCCCCCAAGATGTTGTGTGTCTACGATAGCGGGAATGACGGCGCCGAGCCAGATGTGGCAGAATGTGGCGAGGCCATAGACCACAGGCTAGGGAGGCTCACCGATGACAGCACAGATAACCGTGCCCCTTGGTCTACCCGATGTTCGGGTGTTGACCGTCGAGGTCAATCGGCGCGGCGACTACATCATCACGGTCGAAAGCACGCTGGAACATGCCAAGTGCCGCAAGTGTGGTCGGACCATCACCAAGTTCCACGGGCACGACAGGTGGATCAAGCTGCGGCATCTGCCGGTACTGGGCGAACGGGTCTACATCCGTCTGCGGCCGAAGCGCTATCAGTGTCCGCATTGCTCAGGCAAGCCAACGAGCACGCAGGAGTTGGCGTGGCATGAACCGAACAGCCCGCACACCAGAGCGTACGAGCAACACGTGCTGCTGCAGCTGGTGAATGCCACCGTGCAGGATGTGAGCATCAAAGAAGAGATGGGCTACGACGCTGTGGTCGGCATCGTGGACCGCCACATCAACCGCAGGGTCGATTGGAGCCAGTATCAGCGCCTGGAGGTGCTGGGCCTGGATGAAATCGCCCTGAAGAAGGGGCGCAGCGACTACGTGGTCATTGTCACGGCCCGGCTGGCCAACGGCCGGGTGAGGATCTTGTCCGTGCTGCCGGATCGGGAGAAGAAGACGGTCAAGAGGTTCTTGCGCTCGATCCCGGCTCGCCTGCGACGCACCATTCACACCGTTTGCACCGACATGTATGCCGGCTACATCAATGCCGCCAAGGAAGAGTTGCCTGCAGCCACGGTGGTTGTGGATCGCTATCACGTTGCCAAGAAGTACCGGGATGGCGCCGATACCTTGCGCCGTCAAGAGCTCAAACGGCTCAAGCGCGAACTGTCGGAGGACGAGTACCAGCAGATCAAGGGCACGATGTGGCCATTCCGGAAGAAGGAAGCAGACCTGACGGAGGATGAGCAGGCGTTGCTGGAGCGCGTGTTTGCCTACTCCCCCGACCTGAAAGAGGCCCACACGTTGCGGGAGGAACTGACCTCCATCTTCGAGCAGGATCTGACCAAACCGGAAGGCGAGGCCGCCATGAAGGACTGGCAGCGCAAGGTCGAAGAGAGCTCGTTGACCTGTTTCAACGGCTTTCTGACGACGCTTGAGAACCACCTGGACGAGATCACCAACTACTTCCTGCACCGGCACAGCAGTGGCTTTGTCGAGGGGCTCAACAACAAGATCAAGGTGCTCAAGCGACGCTCATACGGCCTGCGCAATCTGGATCACTTCTTCCAACGCCTGTATCTCGATCTTGAAGGCTATCGGCTGTATGCCTGATCTCCGACCGATGCGAGACCACTACATCTTGGGGCTACCACGGGAATTCCGGAAGAGCCGCCAGGTTGTCCCTCCCGCGATGGGTGGGTGGCGCCCGTCAGTCTATCGGGCAAGACGTGTGGCACGCAAGGGGGTAGGCGCCGTGGTACATTGGTAGGCCCTCAGCGCGGTGCCAGCACAGGGCTGGTCCGTTTCTGAGGGCCCCCGCTCAAACCGTGCGTGCGGTTTGCCCGCACATTATGTGGCGAACAACATAATGTGCGGGAATGCCGCACGCTGGGATCTGCGTGGGGGGCGCTGGGCAACCGGCGTCCCTACCACGAACCTCGCATTCGAGTCGGTGACTACCGCGTGGTCTACGACATCGACGACGACAGCCGGACGGTGACGGTCATCCGCGTCAAGCATCGACGAGAGGCTTACCGGAACTTGTAGGTCCAACAGAGCTGCTTCTGTACCCGGGCGTCGATCCCGGGGTGTCCTCGGCGGGTTGGAGTACGTGTTTTGGCCACCCCCGCGGTGTTGCGACTATAAACCGGGGGCCGGGTTTCCCGGCCCCCTTCATGGTCTCACAACGATCCGGAGAAGGATCCGCTCCGACTCCGATTACCGCATGGCCAGCCGGTCCGCCGCCCGCATCAGCTGCACCAGCTCCTGGACCTCTTGATCAGACCGCAGGTCGCGGGCCGCGTCCTCGGCCACCTCGATCACCTGCCCGACCGAGACGCCGCGCGTGTAGTAGCTGTCGCGCAGGATTTCGGCGAAGGCTGTGACCGCCGCGGTCATTCGGAACCGGGCGCTGGCCCGGCGGAAGCTGCCGGCCAATCCCTCAGCGTCCAGGGTCTCCTCCACCTCGCGCACGTTGCCCTCGTCGGGATCCTCGTAGCGCACCCGGACGGTGGCCAACCTCCCTCGCGCTTCCGGCCACATTATCACCGCGTAGAGCGCCGTCACACTGTGCCCGGCGCCGATCTCACCCGCATCGACGCGGTCATCCTCGAAATCCTGATCGGCAACTTCACGGTTCTCGTATCCGATCAGGCGGTAGGCCTCGACGAACTCGGGATCGAACTCAACCTGCACCTTGGCATCCCGGGCAATGACCTGGAGCGTGCCGGTTAGGTTCTCCACGAACACGCGCTCGGCCTCCTGGAAGTCATCCACATAGTAGTAGCTGCCATCACCCTGGTCGGCCAGCTGCTCCATGAGCACGTCGTTGTAGTTGCCCATGCCGACGCCGATCGAGGTCAGCGTGATTCCGCGCTCCACCGCGGGCTTGATGCGCCGCAGGATCTGCTCCGGACCGGTCGCGCCGACGTTGGCTACGCCATCGGAGCACAAGATCACGCGGTTGATCGCGTCGCGTCGATAGGCCTCCTCGGCCAGGTCGTAACCCAGCTCGAGTCCCGCTTCGGCGTTGGTCGAGTTCATGGGGTACAGCTCGCTGATGGCGGCTACGATCCGGCGGCGGTCGGTTGCCTCGGTCGTGGGCAGCACCACCCATGCCTCGTCCGTGTAAGCCACGATAGCGATCTCGTCACCGGGCTGCAGCTGGTCCGTCAGCCGCACCAGAGCATCCTTGACGAGCTCGAGTCGCCCCTCCATCTCCATCGAGCCCGAGACGTCGATCACGAAGGTCAGCACGGCGTCGCGCCGCGTTGCCTCGCGGACCCGCCGGCCTTGGATGCCGATCCGTACGAGGTACTCGCCGTCGTCGCCCCAGGGCGATGGGGCACCGTCCACGTGGATGGCGAACGCACCCCGCTCGGGCGGTGGATAATCCTGCTCGAAGTAGTTCACGAACTCCTCGACCCGAACCGAGTCGATCGGTGGCAGGCTTCCATCGAGCAGGTAGCGGCGGGCCAGGGTGTAGGAGCCGGTGTCCACGTCCATGGCGAAGGTGGACAGGGGATCCTCGGATGCGTCTTCCCAGGGGTTCACGCCATAGTCCCGGAAATGCATGTCGCGCGGCGGTGGCGGCGGGATCTCGGGCGGGCGCCGGTAGTCGGGCGGTGACGGCGGTCGGCGGCGGCGTTCGGGCAGCGGCCGACGGGCGGAAGCCGAGTCTTTTCCCTCGCGCGCCGCCGGTGCGGCCGGTGCCAAGGCCGGTTGAGGACCTTCGGCCGCGCTGCCCCCACCGTAATCCGCGGCGCGTGCCGGTTCCTCGACGGCTTCTTCCTCGGGTGCTCCCGCCTCAGCCGCAGACCGGGATCCGCCGCGTTCGGTGCGGGAGCTATCGACGCGGGCCGCCGCCGTCGGCTGCGCAGCGGCGGGGGCTCGGCCCTTGACATCCTTCACCGCGCTCGGTGGAGCCGTGTCGGCATCCTGCTCCCCCGTCACGGACTGGAAGGTGCCACAACCGGTGACGATCGCGGCCATGAGGGCCATCAGCATCAGGGACTTCAGATACTTGTACATGCGTTTTCTCCTTTGTTGGGGGGCGCCACGTTCGGGGGTCTTGTCCTGTGCTACGCCGGGGGCAATGTGCTGGTTCAACACGTCAGCAATTCTCATGCCTCCCCAACGCCGATAGGGGCCGAGTGGTTCCCAACTGGTAGGGGCGACCCGGCGGGTCGCCC
>CAYYVH010000210.1:0-7394 GCA_964475075.1 uncultured Anaerolineales bacterium
AGGAAGATTCGGCTGTCGTTGATCTGTGCGAAGGTTGCGACGACGACATGGTATGCATGAACGCCGGATTGTACACCGATGGCGAAGGGGATACGCAGGAAGGGCTCATGTGCGACTGGTGCTCCGCCGACAGAGCATGCATCTATCAGGATGGACAAGCGGTGGGTTTGAAAATGGCTCTCAACGACGGGGTGAGCGATCTGCGGATTGCCCGCAACGTAACCGCTTATCCGTTCTGGACGAGAGGAGAGGTCAATAGCTTCGAGCACGTTGTAGGTGCACCCGCAGGCTCGTACGAGGATGTGCTGAAAGTATCTGTGACTGACATCTCCACCGAAAACCTAATGACAGATAGTGAGGACGCCAATGCATGGAACGTTTTCGGGACTGGCGTCGTAACAGATGATGTGTCGAGCATCCTTGCTCCGGACGGCGCACTGAACGCAGATCAGATCACCCTTTCTGATACTAGCGAGAGAATTACTCTCGATTTGATTGGTACAGAGGTTGGAGATACTGGGGCAACGGTATCGGTGTGGGCGAGGAGCGCCGATGCCACTGATCAAAACGTGAAGGCCATTATATACAACGGTTACAACAATCCGGAAGCCAAACTGGTTCTGGGTGAAGAGTGGGTAAGAGTGGCCTTGGAGACGAAGCCCTTTAGTGGCGATATAGAGTTCGAGCTTCGGGTGGATGATGACGAAGAACCCGGTGCTACTTCAGCAGACTTCGTGGTTTGGGGTGCTCAGATCGAGCCGGGTATGGGCGTGACGCCGTATCTACCGACGGGTCACAATTTCTTGGTGGACACCGAAGATTGGAGTGATTCTTCTGCCTGGGCACCGTCCCATCTCGGAAATATGTACCGTGCACAGGGCGGCTTCAATGCAAACGTGAGAAGTCCAGATGGTACGGATGGCGTCTACTCCCTGACCGACAGCGACCCGGATAGAAGGCAGCACAGAAATCAGGTTGTGGATACGGGCGGTACGGGGGACTACACGTTCTCCGTCTGGATGAAGGCGGATTCTCCGACGAATTCTCGAATTCGCCTTCAGGATGATGTTGGAGGGTGGAATGAGTGGCTGTCAGTTGGCACGGACTGGCAGCGATTCCAGGTAAGTTATTCCGTGGTTAACCCAGGCAACGTTTCCGCACGGATCTTCCCGGCCGACGTTTCAGGTACAACGGGGATCGAGCAGCAAGGCACGGTTTATGTTTGGGGTGCCCAGTTGGAGAAGGGAACCGTGGTCTCCAGCTACCAGAAGGATGGTCTCACCGAGAAAGATTGGGGTCTGGATGTAGGCGTCGTGGGCGCCCAGCTGGTTCCGGTCGATACGTTCGACTGCAATCCGGACGGCAGCCCGTATTACTCCCAGTCGGAGTGCAGCGCCTGGTACGGCGACATGCGCGACGACTGCTGCATGGAGGTAGATAATTGGGACAGCACGACGTATCCGGATGATTTCTACGCCTTCTACGCACACTGCACGTCGTGCGCAGACCAAGTCGACTGTGGTCCGGAGGCATGGCCGTGTCACCCGGATTACTACTGCGAAGACTTGCCCGGGTCCTCCAGTGGAACCTGCGTTCACAGCTCCACCGGCTACACGCGCAACACATACGAGCGAAGGCATGTCAGCCCGGTCTGTTCGGTTGAGAACCCGGGTGGCTACGACTATCCGTGGGTAGAAGACCTGGAGGCCGGCGCTTCCACAGAGGCGCGTAAACACATCTTCAAAAACGGCTTCCAGTACATTGACGGTTCAGATGGCATTCCTGGCTACTATTCCTACACATTCAACCTGAACGTCGAGGCCATCGAACAAGGTGCGATGGGACAGTTTGGAGTGCTTGCCGCCGGCAACTTCAACTACCGCATCCGAACGGTTGCCATGAACATCGTGGGCACCGACGTGCTCGATTGTTCGCTCGCCGAGTCACCGTCTACTTGCGCAGCAAACCAGTGGGTTAGCTACGACTTCAAGCAGATGGGTGAGGTCTACATTCGCAACCACCACGACGACTACAACGTGCAACCGTTCAACATTCCCACCGGTCTGGTGAGCGGCGGCAAGGCGTGGGCGGCGGAGCAGGTCATCGGGTATCCCATGTCGGGCGCGCACCAGAACGCCATCAGCCAATTGCAGAAGGTCTCGCTCATGGGAAGGCCCATGCAGGGAACCTTCGAACTGCGGATATACGATGTCCCGGAGCTGGTCTGGGAGAACGTGGAGGATATACAGCTGGTACTGGGTTACCACTACTGGACCAAGTCTGAGTAGGCGGCCTTGCCCCTCCGTGGGCGCCCCCCTCGGTCCCCCCGAACTCGGGGGGAGGGAAAGAGTGGGAGGCACCTTCGGTGGGGGGCCTAACGGCTCGAACCAAAAGGAGCTGGTTTCATGGTGGTACGTGAACTTGGAAATATAGAGTTGAGAGAGGGTAAGGGAATGGCACCCCTTGATCCCCCCAAGTTTGGGGGGAAGGTAGGTTTCGGAGGGGCTTCAGTGGGGGGCCTTCTGCTGGCCGCGTTCGTTCTGCTGCCTTTGCAGGCCCACGCAGAATCCTCGGAACAGCAGACCGCAGGATGGGAGTCGGAACAAGAATCGTGGAGCGATGTCAGCGCCGCCCAGTCTGATCCTTCGGTCGACTATCCCGAGGAACTGGATATCCCGGAGGTTGATCAGTCCGTAGACGGGGCGCAGGCGGTAGAGCCCGAGACCGAGGAGCCCGAACCCACCAGCCTTCCGTCCGGTTTCAGCGGCAAGTCGGGTGTGACACCCCAGTCCCTGGCACTGCCGGACGGCGAGGGATCGATCTCTGGGATGGGCGAGTCCTTCTCTCCCAACCTGAATACAGGTACGGGCACTTACTCGATACCGATCTCCATCCCCCCCGGCAGACGGGGGCTCCAACCACAGATGGGCGTCGCATACACCACGGGTGGTGGAGACTCCGTACTTGGGTGGGGTTGGTCCATAGGTGTGCCTTTCATCTCCCGGCAGTCCGACAAGGGCATACCCCTCTATGACGATACCGACAGGTTCATGTTCAACGGTGGCCAGGAGCTGGTGCCGATCGCATCGACGGTGCCCCTCGTGGATCTTCCGGACGGTGAATCCTGGCCCACGCACGTATGGCCGGAAACCGACGACATCGTCTACTACCGGGCCCGCACCGAGGGCGGGTTCATGCGTTTTTTCTACAACCGCGACATGGATCAGTGGCTGGTCCAGGACAGACAAGGCAACCATTACTACTACGGGGTCGAGGCAAGCGAGCGCATCCAGCATCCTGCCGGCAAGGGCACGTACCAGTGGAGCCTGTCTCGCATGGAGGACGTGCGGCGTGCAACAAGCCCCGGCGGCAACGATGTCCTCTATCGCTACACTACCGACGGAGATAACGGGAACCTGCTTATCCAGGATATCTACTGGAACTCCTACGAACAGGACTACGGCAGGGGCAACGAGGGCACGTACCAGCACAACTTGCATTTCGAGTACGAGGTACGGCCGGATGCATCTACATCGTTCGCCTCGGGCTTCAAGCTCGAGCAGAACCTTCGCCTCGCTCGTATCAAGGTGTCCTCGTTTCAGACCGCTCCCGGTGGCAGCCGCCCTCTCACACGGGTCTACCTGTTCCACTACCAGGCGCAGAGCCACTCCTTTCACTCCCGCCTGGAGAACATGCAGGTGTGCGGCCGCGACTGGAGCGGATCTCACGATCTGGTCTTCGACACGGACGTATGCCTGCCGCCGCTGACTTTTAGCTACAGTGAGATAGAAGATCTGAGTCCCACGCCGACGGATACCATCACCGGGTTCGGCAAGCTCAACTCGCTGGTGAAGGACATGGTCAACTCGCCGGACGTCTCGGTAGAGGATGAGAACGTAGATCTGCTGGACGTGAACCAGGATGGCCTGCCCGACGTGTTTCTCACGGTTCCCGACTACGGCGGGTTCGGCTCCGAGCACGCATGGATCGAGAACGACGGACAGGACTTCGCCGCCGGTGTGGATCCACAGATGATCGACAACCCGGCGGGTTGGTCTTTGAACTTGCAGAATATGAACGTGCAGGTGATGGACATCGACGGGACGGGCAACGCGGATCTGCTGCACATGCCCTACGGCTCTCAGTACAACTACTACCGTCTCGTCCAGTGCGGTGGAGGCTACTGCTGGGACGAGAAGTCCGTCGTGGAGGTGAACGACGCCATCGACTTCACCTCGGACGCCATGAACATCCGGTTGCTTGACGTGAACAACGATCACTTCATCGATGTGGTTCGCACCACCGGCACGCGTACAGAGACCTTCATCAACCTATCCGGTGACGCGGACCACCAGGGCCGGTTCGGCCACTTCGACGAAGATGGGAACCCGATCTCCGGCGAGCCCATGACCAGCTGCATCCTGATGCACGGCGGTCCCATCCAGTTCGACAATCCGGGCGTGCAGTTCGGAGACATGAACGGCGACGGGCTGCAGGATATTGTTCACATGTCATCCGGCAACCTGGTTTACTGGCCCGGGCGCGGCTGGGGTCAGTGGGGAGACACGGACGAGGATTGCAGCGAGGGCGAGTACATCGACGGTACGGATGTGGTGATGGAAGGCTCCCCCTGGTTCAGCAACCCGGACGGGGAGGGGGTGCTCATCGCAGATGTGAACGGCGACGGCCTGTCCGACCTGGTGCAGATCCGTTTCGACGCGGTTGATATATGGCTCAACAAGGACGGCGGGAGCTTCACTCCGCGTCATATTATTGACGATACTCCATTCACAAACTCCGGACAGTACGGGCGGGTGCGCCTGGCCGACATCAACGGCTCGGGAACCGTGGACATCGTGTGGGCCGACGCGGGCGGGTGGCAGTACCTGGACCTGGGCGGCGACTACACCGTCAGGGACGAAACACTCCTGGTGGACAACCGGGGTCTGCCTGCCGGACTGCTGGAGCAGCTGGACAACGGTCTCGGAGCGGCGACATTTTTGCAGTACGCCACCACAACCCAGCTCATGCTGGAGGGCGATTGGGATACAACCATACCCATGCCCATGACCGTGGTTCAAAAGGTGATCACCAAGGACTACCTGGAGGATCTGGGCGGCCCGGCGGGTATGTACGTGCAAGAGTATGTCTACCGCGATCCCTTCTACGACGCCCACGAGGCCGAGTTCAAGGGGTTCAGCTACGCGGAGACTTGGGACAGGGAGAAAGATGCGCCCGATCTCTGCTCTTCTGCATCGATAGACAAGGGAGAAGCCCCCATGGTGGCCAGGAACTGGTTCCACCAGGGGGTGCGGCCCGAGTGCATGGAGGCGCCCCTCGATCCCGAGAACAATCCCGCTCCGGGTTGGGGCGACTGGGGGCCCAAGTCGGCGGCGTGCGCAGAGCAATTGCACACCGACAATCCCCTGCTTGGTCTGGCGGGGGCGTCGAAGATGTCCGATACCTATTCTCCGTGCACGGGAAAGGTGGTGGCGGCGACCGTGAGCGAGATCGAAGTACGCGAGATGTTTTCTTCAATCGCCCCCAATGACGACCGCAAGGTGTGGTTCGTGCTGCCCAACCAGGGCCGGATCTACAAGTACGATCCCAACATTGGACAGTCGGAGGGCGCCGGGCCGCTGGAGACATACTCATCGGTGGACATGAGTGCTACGTCCTACCCGGATATTCCGAGTGCCTACAAGGCTGCCGCTTCCCTTGGAAGTTTTCACATGGTGTACGGCAATACCAACACCAATAGTAACGGTTTTCCAACTCAGGCCCACTACGGTGGGTTCAAGTACTACGGCAGCGAGCCTGCTTACGAGTTCGCCGATTGCGACCAGTACACAGAACACTATGAGACGAGCTTCGACGGAGCCACATGGGTGCACCAGGTCGATCACACCTGGATGACCGGCGCCACCCCGGAGAGCGGCACGGGGTCGTGCGCCGGCGAATGCGTCGGCTCCTACAAGTGCAACGAGATGACCAAGTCGTACAACAGCTACGGCGATCTCACATCAACCACCATCGCCGATTACCGAGACTACGATCTAAGCACGGTTTCCGGTTTCGAGCTGCTGAAGAAGGACTACAACGACTTTGGCCAGGTGACACAGGAGCAGGCCGGTTGTTATCTGGGCGGCGGTGCGTGCGAAAGACGCACGGCCAACGTGTACAGCAGCTCCACCGACGGCGATACCCACTACAGTGCCTACATCAGGGAAGAGATAGCGTACGTGCCCGACGCCAAGGTTACCGAGTTTCATTTTTACGCGGACTGGGACGCGGGCCTGGCCCAGATAGAGTTCATGGAGGGGGCGGATGGTTCGCAATCCGCCGTGGAATACGACTCGCTGGGAAGGTTCAGCAAGGCGTACGGGCCCAAGCTTGGCTCCCCCGCCGGGGGCGGCGGACAGATTTGCTGGGAGCCCACAAAAGAAGTGATTTCGTACGAGTACGGCGACACGAGCACGCCCATGTCCAGGGTTGTGACCAGAGTTTACACATCGCAGGCCAAGTGCGGTGACGATCCGGCCGGTGGGGGCGCTGCGTTCAGATCGGAGGATCTGTATACATACGTGGACGCGCTGGGCCAGTCCTACGCGCAGGTGGTGCCGGGGGACAAGTATCTTGTCGATGATCCGGACTACAGCCCGACCCATCCGTGGGTCATCAACGGCAAGGGATATCTGAACGCCAAGGGTGTCGCCTACAAGTCCTGTGAGGGTGCACCTGTACCAACGGGAAATCTCACCCCCGCAGAGGTTGTGGGGTATGTGGAAGGCAACACCAACAACTGCACCAGGCAGGATTACGATGCGTACGGGCGACCTACGCTCACCACGGCCCCGGACCTGACGAAGGCGTTGGCCGTGTACCATCTGGACTCGGGAGATTCGTGGGACGATCTCGATCTGGACCCGACCGACGAGCTCAACTACCAGACCTATTCCAGCCGGCGTGTTGACGGTCTGGGACGCACGGTCGCGTCCATCACTCGGTACCGACAGATCATCGATGGTGCGATTCAGCCGGACATTACCGAACAGTGGCACCGGGCCCAGTTTGACGCGGTGGGCGGCCCCAGGGTGGTGACCAAGTACGAGAAGATCGGCTCGGGCGGTCCGGAGAACCACTACTCCCGTCGCGCCAAGTATGACTCTCTTGGACGCCTCCGCATCAACATGGACCTCAATTTCGGAGTGTGGGAGTACGAGTACGATCCCCTCGGCCAGTTGATCAGGGCAACCAATCCCACCGGCGATCTCTCCGAGTACACCTACGACCGCGCCGGGCGTCTGCTCATGGAAGAGATGACCCCGAACGGTGGCAGCAAGTACACTGAGGCCGAGTATTTCTACGACGACTTCGCCTCGACCGACTTTCCG
>CAYYVH010000211.1:0-7364 GCA_964475075.1 uncultured Anaerolineales bacterium
GGTTGATGATCCGCTCGCAGCGCCCCACCTCCTCCGCGAGCATCCGGAGCGCACCGGCCACCTCCGCCTCCGGCTCCGCCAAGGCCATGCTCAGCAGGTAGGCCGCGTTGTTTATCGTCGCCAGGGGTTTTCGCAGCTCGTGCCCGACACCCCCCGCCAACTGCCCCAGGGTGGCCAGCCGCTCGTGAAAAGCCAGCCGCTCCCGGCTTTCCCGCAGGGCCTCCTGCGCGTGCTCGCGTTCCGCAATTGCCTGCTGGAGCTCTTCATACCCGCCAGATGCAATCGAGACCTTGTAGCCGTGCTCCTCAGCCAGGCGCCTCAACTTCTCAGCCATGACCGGATTACCCGCCACGATCAAGATACGGCCGTTCAGATTCGCAACCATAACCTTGGCTGTTTCCTTTCGAGGCCAGGGGTCCCCGAGTGCGCCTCCTTAGGAGATGCTCGGCAAGCCAGAGCAGCCATGGATGAGGGACCGAGCGTGCCCAGCCTCTCCCGTGGCATGTACCGCGGAACCGAGCAGGTCCGTCGACCCGGAATGAGTGCGACGTATGCGATGTCTCTGCCGCCCCGGGGTTCAGGGGCGGGCGGCTAATGAGTATAACGTGAGGATCGGCAAAACGTTATCACAACAGCACCTCCACGCCCCCAGGTCGTGCCCCCAACTTACTGATCGGGGAACCCCCAAACACGGCCTCCAGCGTGGAGGTGCCAGTGGCGCGAGTATATCAGGGGCCACAACCGGCGCCCATTACGGAAGCGTTAATTCTGAAGAGGCGAGGTAGTGAGCTGCCAAGCGCGGCTTGACCCGTGAGGACCTCGGCGGTAGGCTTCCATTCGACCCCCGGAGACCCGCTACCTGCATTCCCGACAACACCACACGGAGGGCCCGACCGCATGACCGCCAAGCGCCCATCAGGGACCCGACCTCGCCGGAAACCCGCAGGCCGAGGTTCCCGCATGCCCCGCCCGAATCTGGTTCACACCCGCCTTCTGCGGCGGGGTGTTCTCACACTGCTTGTCCTGGCAGGTCTATGGACCGGCTTCGCGGTACCAGCCCATGCCGGTGGCGGGCCCGAGAACGTGGTCCTGATCGTCGACCCGACCGAGCCCGACGCGCTCCATGTGGCGAACTACTACCGCGCCGCCCGCGGTATCCCCGGCCGCAACGTCATCTACATGCAGCCGGATGCAGCCAACTACGCCGCGTTCACCGAGTTCCAGCTACCGGCGCTCTTCGGCACCCTGGCCAATCGGGACCTGGAGGGTCACGTCGACTACGTCGTGGTGGCGCCCGGCGGCTCGTTCTACGTCCCAGCCCCGGATCTCATCATTAGCGACGCTTGTTCGGCCCCCGTCCGGCGGATGGCCATCTCGGCCGCATACTCCCTTGCGTTCCTATCCGATGGAATCCTGAACGGCCAGCCCAAGTCCACACAGCGGAACCACTACTTCACCACTGACGAGGCCGCCCGTGCTCTCGACAGCCGCACCGCCTGGCGGAACGGCGCGCCCAGCACCCAGCCCGGCGCGGAGCGGTACTTCATCGGCTTCATGCTCGGCTACACCGGCCAGCGCGGCAACACCGTCGATGAGCTCCTGACCATGATCGACCGCAGCATCCAAGCCGATGGCAGCCAACCTGACGGCACGTTCTATCTGATGAAGACGACGGACGTCGCGCGCAGCACGGCCCGCCACTGGCACTTCCCGACCATCATCAACGAACTCCAGCTGCTCGGCGGAAAGGCCGAGCAGATCGACGCCGTTCTCCCCGAAGGCCGGCACGACGCGCTCGGCGTGATTACCGGTGCTGCCGGACCCAAGATCAGGCAGGCGGACATGACGCTTCTGCCGGGCGCCTACGCCGACCACATGACCAGCTACGCTGGACGGTTCGACGGCGCCGGGCAGACCAAGATGTCCGAGTGGATCGCCCGGGGGGCCAGCGGCACCGCGGGCACGGTCGAGGAGCCGTGCGCCGTCACGAGCCCGCCCGGCATCACCGGCAAGTTCCCGCATCCCCGGCTGTTCGTGTGGTACTACCAGGGCCTCTCGCTAGGGGAGGCGCTCTTGCGGAGCATGATGTGGACACCCTACCAGGGCTTGTTCTACGGCGACCCCCTGACGCGGCCCTACGCCCGGTTCCCCACGGTCGGCGTGACGGGCGTGCCGCAGGGCCAGGCTTCGGGCACGGTCACCCTCGCGCCCCAAACCGAGTCCGGGCAGCCAGATAAATGGATCAGCGACCTTGATCTGTTCATAGACGGCGCTTGGCACTCTCGGATCACGCCCTGGGACACCTTCGTAATAGACACGACCCGGCTGGCCGATGGTTACCACGATCTGCGAGCTGTGGCCTACGAGGACGATTTGGTGCGCTCGCAGGGCGAGTGGCGCGGCGCCCTGCACGTGAACAACTACGATCGCACCGTCCAGGTCTCAGCCACACCGGAGGAGGGGGACCGGGACACGGCGTTCACTTTGGATGTGTCGGCCGGCGGCGGGCCGGTCGCGGAGATTCGGTTGGTCCAAGACTCACGCGTTCTGGCGGCCACCAAGATGGCAGAGACGCAGTTCGCGCTGAGCGGCCGCGTGCTGGGCGCGGGGCCAGTCGAACTGATGGTTGTCGCCGAGTACGCCGACGGACGACTAGCCTTCAGCGAACCCCTGGCTCTGGACATCACCGCGACCGGCGGGGAACCACCGGAGACCCCCGGTCCCGCGGTCCCCACGGCCCACGACTACACCCTGGACGCACTGCCAGGGACACCGATCCTTCTGGACCTACCCGCCACCGACCGGGACGGGGACGCGCTCACGCGGACGATCCTCAGCGACCCGGCACAGGCGACGGTGGAGAGCGACGGCGTGGCCTGGCTGCTGAGGCCCCGGCAGGACGCTCAAGGAACCGACAGCCTGGTGTTCAGCGCTTCGGACGGCTCCCAGGACAGCGAGGCGGCAACCGTGACGATCCGGTATTGCACCCCGCCACGGATCAGCACGTTGTGCCGCAAGCACATATGGCTGCCCTTTGCGGCGAAGCTGAATGTGGTGGACCGGTGATGGAGACAGCCCAGTAGGCTATTGGAAAGAGGGTGTCATGGTGTGCCGGCACCGGTGTTAAAGCCGATGCAGCGACACGCGCCGGCGGCGGGCTCGACGCCGGATGGGCAGAAACAGAGGCGCGGATGAACACGGCACGCACGGTCGTCTTCGGCAGTCTAGCGATCACCCTTTTTAGCGCTTCCCCCCGTGGCGCACTGTCATCTCCGACTCAGTATGCGCTACCGGACAGGTTCGTCTATTCCATCGGAGCGGTTCAGGACGACGTCGGTCAGTTCGCCGAACCGACCAGCGTTGCCGTGGCCGCCGACGGAACGGTCTACGTGACGGACATGGCAAACCACCGCGTCCAGTATTTCTCGCCAGCGGGGGAGTTCCTGGGAGCATGGGGCTCGCGCGGGCGCGGCGACGGGCAGTTCGGTCGCCGGTATGGTGGACCCGGCGACGTGGCGGTTGGCCCCACAGGCAACGTCTACGTCATCGATGCCGACAACTGCCGGGTGCAGCGCTTCGGCGCCGACGGCATTTTCCGCGGGGCTTGGGGCTCATGCGGCACGGGCGACGGGCAGTTCGCCGAAGCCTATAGCAGCACGGGGGGCATTGCCGCCAGCCCAGACGGCACGGTGTACGTCGTCGATGCCGGCAATTCGCGCGTGCAGCGCTTCAGCGCGACCGGTCGTTTCCTCGGTCGGTGGAGTGGCCAGAGTGCGACCGAGGGCTGGCCGTTCGTACCGCATAGCATCGCCGTAGCCCCTGATAGCACAGTCGTCGTAACTGAATCCAGGAACGTCCAGATCCAGCGATTCAGTGCTGAAGGCCAGTTCCTGGATTCGTGGAGCGCCCGGCACGACCACCTTTTGGAGTTCGGAACGCTCAGGATAGCAGTCGCCGGGGACGGATCCGTCTACGTGACGGAGGTAGACGGCTACCACGTGTTGCACTTCACCGCTACGGGAGAGTTGCTGGCAAGCTGGGGCGAGCCCGGGAACGCCGACGGGCAGTTCGGAAGGGCGGACAGGGGCCCGAGCGGCATCGCCACGGCAGCGGATCGTACGGTCTACGTGGCCGACCCCCTGAACCACCGCGTCCAACGGTTCGGCCCTGATGGGGAATTCCGCGGCAAGTTCGGGACCGACGGCGGCACCAATAGACAGGCACTCATCGGAGACAGGCTGGCCGTCGGCCCGGATGGCTCGATTTACGTTGGCGGATGCTACACCTGGTACTGCAGTATCAAGCGCCTGAATGCCGCCGGTCAGGTCCTCGGGGGATGGGGAGTACGAGGCAGCGACGAGGGCCAACTCGAGAGCATGGCCGACATCGCGGTCGCTCCGGATGGCTCGGTGTACGTGGCAGACAACCGGAATCACAGAATCCAGCGCTTCAGTGCCGCGGGTGACTTCCTGAACATGTGGGGCGCGACTGACGCGGCCTATCCAGGCCCAGGAGAATTGCGCAATCCCAACTGCATCGCGGTCGCACCGGACGACAGCACGGTATACGTGTGCCATGCTGGGAGCCACATACGGCGCTACAGCGCCAGCGGAGAGCAACTGGGCGAGTGGGATATCTGGAGCGAGGTCGGGGTGACCGACACCGCCAGCAAGATCGCCGTCGCTCCTGGCGGAAACGTATATGTCGCCGCGTATCGGCGCTATTCGAGCCCTCGTCGCGAGGACATTCAGATCAAGTACTACTCCCCTCTGGGGAGCCTGCTGGGCCAATGGAGCGCCAAGGTCGAGGGCGGCGCGGCCTACGGGCGTCTCGTCGACATCGCGGTCGACGTCGACGGCTCGATCCTGGTGGGCGCATTGGGGGACTACCGCATGCAGTCCTTCAGCGCGACAGGCGAGCTGCTGGGCGCCTGGGGCACCCGCGGGTTCGACCCGGGCCAGTTCAACCTCACGGTCGAGGACCTGGCGATCGGGCCGACCGGCGCCCTCCACGTGCTCGACGCCCGCCCGGCGGCACCTGACTACCCTCTGCGGCGCATCCAGGTGTTCAGCCGAGATTACCCGTCCTCCTGGCGGGCCGAGTACTTCGGCAACCGCTGGCTGGCCGGCTGGCCGACCATCGCCAACCAGGCGGCGGAGCTAGACCTCGACTGGGGAACGAACCCACCAGACGACGCGCTGCCAGCTGACGGCTTCTCGGCCCGCTTCGAGCGCGTCGTGCCGCTTCCGACGGGTGTGTACCGCTTCAGCGCGCGAGCCGCTGGAGGCGTGCGGCTGTGGGTTGGTGAGCGCCTGGTGATCGACGACTGGTCCGGCCGAGAGAGCACGCACGACGCAACCCTCCTGCTGCCGACGGGGGCTCACCGCCTCCGCCTGGAGTACAACGACCCGGGTGGAGAGGCGGCGGTGCGCTTGAGTTGGCAGTCGGAGCCGATCCCCTATCAGGTCTTCCTGCCGCACACGAACTCACCCGACTGACCTAGGCGAGGGACCGCTCAACCCACGTGTCGGCCGACACCGAGGCCGGCTGGATCCGGCGCGCACTGGAAGCTCCACCATGCCCCAGCACGGATCACGTGTTGACGCTCCGTGTGCCCGTTGCTACACTCCGTTCATCCGATTGAGATCCATGTCCTGCGGGCGGCGTTAACGACACCGCCGGAACGAGGCGAATCGACAGGTGATCACCAGACAACGTGGAAGAATCAATCTCGCCGGGTCGTCCATTGGCGTTCTGGCCGCCCTGTTGCTCGGGTCAGCCCTTAGCGGAATTGGCGAGACCCGTGCGGCACCGACCGGGCCTGCCGGCTTGTCCGAGCTGCACCGCGCCTTGGTCCAGGACGCCGTGCTCGAGACCGTCGCACGTACTGGTCGCGCCGAGGTCGTCGTCTTGCTGCGCGACGGCGTGGAATCCGACGCGCCCGACGCGGTCCTGGCTCCAGCCGTGGCCGGCGCCCAAACCGACGTTCTTGCCAGCCTGGAGCCAGGTGACTTCGAGCTGGCGAGCCGACCGGTACTGCTCCCGGTCCTGTCAGGCACGGTGAGTGCCCGCGGCCTGGATGCCCTTCGCGCACACCCGCGTGTGGCAGCGGTCGAGATCGTAGAATACTATGAGCCCCTCCTGGAGGAGGCGGTGCCGGCCGTCAAGGCCGACGTGGTCCGGAATCTGTATGGCCTCACCGGCAAGGGCATCACCGTAGCGGTCCTGGACACCGGCATCGACAACAGCCACCCGGACTTCGAGGGCAAGATCCTCGACCAGCACTGCTACGCGTCCGGCACCCGTAGCTGCGAGCCGAAGGACACGGGCGAGAGCGACAGCGCGCAGGACGAGTACGGCCACGGCACGGCCGTCTCCGGCATCATCCTGTCCCCCGGTCGGGTGAGTGCGCCCGGCGTTGCCCCCGGGGCCGACCTAGTAGCGGTGCGCGTGTTCATGGACACAGGACTCGCGGCCACCCCCGACATCCTCGACGGGCTCGACTTCGTGATGCGCAGGCAGGCGGAACACGACATTCGGGTGGTCAACATGAGCCTCGGCGGAGGCGGAGGGCGCGGTGTCAACTGCGACGATCAGAACCGCGCGATGAAGGAGGCGTTTCAGAAGCTCGTGGCGCGAAAGGTCAGCGTCTTCGTGGCCACCGGAAACAACGGCTATACCGATTCAGTGTCCTCGCCGGCCTGCATCTCCAACTCCATCGCCGTGGGCGCCACCTACGACACCGAGGCCGCCACCGGCGGGCGTTGGTGCCCGGGACAGGCCAACGTGACGCCGCTCACGATAGCCTGTTTCACCAACCGCGGACGGGCGATGGACCTCCTGGCACCAGGGCTCTTCATCTCATCGTCGAGGCTGGGTGGCGGGGTCACCCAGCCCGGCGCCGGGACGTCGTACGCCGCCCCCATGGCGGCCGGCGTGGCCGCGCTCATCCTGGAGGCCAACGATAAACTGCGGCCCAGTGAAATCGAGCGCATCATGAAGAGAACGGGCACGCCGGTCCAGCACCCGGAGGACAGCAACGTCGAGTTCCCGCTGGTCAATGCGCTGGCGGCCATCGAGTCGCTGGACCCGGCAATACCCACCCTGCCGCCCACGGCCGAGCCGCCGACGGTAACGCCGACCAGCCAGCCACCGACCGCTACGCCTACCGCGACCGAGCCGCCTACCGCCACCGAGCCGCCTACGGTGACCCCAACTCCTGTCATTACGTTCACGAATTTCCTACCGATCACCAAGCGGCGCCATTGAATTTGCTGCGGGCAGGCCCGCGCCGAGGCGTTCATTCCTTTTGGGGCGTGTCAACAAATAAGACCGTGCAACCGAGGGCGCCGATGCGCCGGCAG
>CAYYVH010000212.1:0-7360 GCA_964475075.1 uncultured Anaerolineales bacterium
AGGCCTCGTACTCGGCCGCGATCTCCTCGTCGGAGTGGAAGGGGGCGGAGGCAGGCCGACCCCTCGGGGAGGTCGCGGGGGCCGCGGGCCAGGCCCTCCCCCCCAGGGCGGGGGACCCCCGGGCGGGAACAGAGGGCCATTGTAAATCCACAACAAAGACTCCCGGGGGAGGGTCTGCGTGGGCCTATCAGCTATCGGCTCGGCGGGGGGCGCACCGGCCGGTCTCCACCGGCCACGGGCCTTGGGGCGCCGTGCTGAACGAGCCGTGGAAGCTCAAATAAGTGACTGATAGCCCATAGCCCAAGTCACCCGGACCGTCCGGGGTCATCGGGTCAGCCCCCTTTCCCTCCGGAAGCGGGCGAACGACTCGCCCAACTCCCCCCACTGCCACTGACGAACCCACGGGGGCTTTCCCTCGTCCAGGGCGGCTGAGTCGGTGCCGGGGAACAGGGCCGCCTGTTTCAGGTGCGCGGCGGGCCACACGGTGCCGGTGTCGAGCCCCAGCCGCTCCGCTTCCCCACTGCGCCACTCCTTCAGCGCCGCCAGCCGGTGGCGAGCTTCGGGCGTCCACGGGTTCCCCGACCGCCGGTGCGGCAGATACACCGGGTCGGCCTGGACACCGCGGCGCAGGGCAGCCTCCAATCGACGGCCGGCTCGGGCGAGCGTCCGGCGTCCAACGCCCCGCACGTGCTTCAGGTTTGGCGGTGGGTCCTCGGCCAGCGACAGGAGCGCGCTGTTGGACATTACGCGGTACGGTGGCCGGCCGATACGCCGGGCCTCGTGCTCGCGGAAAACGTACAGCTCGCGCAGCACAGCCAGGCCGCGCCCCGTCAGCTTGCGTGCCCCAGGCACGGTGAGGAAAGACTGCTCCGGGGGGGCGGGCGGTGTGTAACGAACGCCTTCGAGCCGCCGGCATTCTTCGGCGACCCACGCCGTACGCCCCAGATCGGCCAGACGCTGCGCCAGCGTGTCGGCCAGCATCAAGAGGTGCGCCACATCGGCGGCGGCGTAGGCGATTGCCGTGGCGTCCAGGGGGCGGAGTGACCAGTCCAGGCGCTGGAGGCGCTTGGGTTTGTCCAGCTGTAGATCCAGGTGCTCGCCGAGCACGTTGGCCAGCCCGGTTCGTTCCGAGCCGCAGAACCGGGCGGCAATTGCTGTGTCGTACAACCCGTTGACGTGGAAGTCGAAGTCGCGGTCGAGAGACCGCAGGTCGTAGTCGGCAGAGTGGAAGACCTTCTCGACCGTCGGCTCGGCCAGCACGCCTCCTAACGGCTCCAAATGCTCGAGAGCCAATGGGTCGAGGAGCTGGATCGGCCCTTCGGGCAGGGCCAATTGGATCAGCGACACGTGCTCGGGATAGCGATGGAACCCGTCCGCTTCGAGGTCCAAAGCGAGGCGCGATGCTCCTGAGACGGCGCGTTGGACCGAACGCCACGCATCCGCACTGTCGATCAGCCGAATGTTCTCCGCCACGATGCCTAGGCCGAGTCCGTCAGCAGCTGCATTTCGACCAACTCCTCCGCCAACGCCGGAGCACCCCGGAAGTGCAGCGCCCGCATGCCCAACGCCGCTGCCGGCTCTATGTTGCGCGGTTTATCGTCAACGAACACGATCGCCTCGGGCAGTTCGCCCAGGTCGTGGGCGGCCGCCAAGTACGCGGCCGGCGCAGGCTTGCGCAGACCCGTGCGGTGCGAGAACCGAGCCACATCGAAGAGATGCTCAAACCGGGAGATCTGCGCTTCGTGTTCGGGAGCGCTGTTGGAGAGCACGCCAAGGCGCAGTCGGCCCCCGGACCTCAGTCGCCCCACGAGCTTCAGTACCGCCTCATCGAGACAGGCCCACGAGGTCGCCTGTTGTACTTCCCGTAGGGCCCCAATCCGTTCCGGCGTGGCGGGCAGTCCGAGCGACTCAAGCACCGCCCCCCAGTACTCCTCGGGGCTCAAGCGGCCGCAAGAGTAGGCTTCCCACGAGGGGTAGAGCGCGGCGCCGTCACATACAGCCTGGACCTCGTCGATCGTGAGGTCGGCGTGGATCGTGGCCAGTCGCCGGTTGGCGCCGGCCACGTCCCGATGGGCGATGACGCCGCCGACATCGAGCAGGAGCACGCGCCACCCGGACGACGTCGCCTGATGTCGTCCGGGGGCTTGGTGGTGGCTGCCAGCGGTCATATCGCGTTGAAGAGTATATGTCGGCGTCGGCCCAGTTGCCAGCCGGACAGCATCGGTGTCGCAAAGGCGGCGCGCTTGTGGCGCCTACCCCCTTCCGCGAGAGCCACGGCTCGTGTATTCTCAACGTAGCTCGACGGATCTTACCCCTGCACGCTGCACGGAGTGCCAAATAGCCCTGCCAGAAGCAACGCTCATGCGGGACCTTCCGCACAGCGAGAAGCCGCGGGAGCGGCTTGTCCGCTATGGCGCCGGGGTGCTGGCGACGGCGGAGCTGCTGGCGATTCTACTGCGCAGCGGTCGTCCGGGCGCCAGTGCCCTGGATGTGGGTCGGCAGATGGTAGCCCACTTCGGGCTTGCCGGGCTGGCCCGCGCCTCGGTGCATGAGTTGAGCAGCGTACCGGGCTGCGGGCCAGCCAAGGCGGCACAGATCCAAGCCGCCATCGAGCTTGGGCGGCGATTGGTGGCGGGCGCACCCGACGAGACGCTGCAGATTGCCTCCCCGGCTGATGCAGCCGAGGTGCTCTCACCTGACATGACGTTCTTGGAGCAGGAGCACCTCCGCGTCGTCCTGCTCAACATCAAGAATCATGTGCTTGCCGTCCACGAGGTTTACAAGGGATCGGTGAATGCCAGTCAGGTCCGTGTGAGTGAGGTGTTCCGCGAGGCCGTTCGGTGCAACAGCCCTACCATCATTGTGGCCCACAACCATCCATCGGGTGACCCTTCGCCCAGCGCGGACGACGTCCAGGTCACCCGCCAGATAGTGGAGGCCGGCCGGCTGCTGGACATCGACGTTCTCGACCACATCATCATCGGCCGGCACCGCTGGGTGAGCCTGCGCGAGCGCGGCCTCGGCTTCGGAGAGAGGAGCGGGTTAGCCAGATAACTCCGGGCGGTCCGGGTGACTTGGGCTATCGGCACGTGGTTGCCTGACTGAAGAGCTGATCTGGCTTGGGCTATCAGCTCTTCAGTCAGGCAACAACCTCCATCACCTCCCGCGCAGCTCGCGGAGCTCGGTCGCCAACTCGCCCGGCTCCGCCACGGGAAGCTGGTCACGCTGAATTCGCACTATCTGGAAGGGGCTTGTGATTGCGCTCATGGCGTCCTCCTCTGCTGAACGCCCAGCGTGACGATGGCGCGGTCCGGATCCACCCGGATGGTGCCAGTACCGCGGTCCCTGAGCGTGGTCGAGGCACGGTCCAATGTCTGCTGGGCCGCAATCCGACCGAACAGCCGGTCCAGGATATCCCGGGTGTCCTCGGCATCTGCGGTCTGGGCACGCGCGGCGGGTGCTGCCAACAGCACCAGGCCGAACAGCAGGACCAGCGTGGCGATCTTCGTGCGTCGATGTGTTTGAAACACGGCTCCCTCCCTGCATCCACCAGCACAAGCGGCGGTGCGATTATGCCATGTCCGTCCTCAGATTTCCGTGTTGGCCGGGCTGGCGGCTATAATCCACTATCCGCGCCAGAAGGGTGGACGATGGACTACGACGAGGCTCTACCAGATACGGATCAACCCGGACGTTACTACCCCGAGACGGGGTGCCGCGTCAGCGGGCCGTTTCTCGCCTTCTTCGAACACTACGGCCCGACGCTGTGCGGCTACCCGATAAGCGATGCGCTGATCGAGGACGGCGTGCGTACCCAGTATTTCCAGTGCCTGGCTCTCGAGGAGCACCAACCGGGGCGCGTGCGTGTCAAGCCCCTCGGTGAGGCGGTCCTCTCGCTCTGGCAGGCCCGGCAGATGGCGCCGCAGGGCGTGTCGGAGCCGTCGATAGTCGATCTTGTGGACCGGCTTGCGCGGGACCCGTCGCAGCACTACGGCACGCGCGTCCTGGCCGACATCCGCTTCCTGGTGGTTCATCATACCGGTGCCCCCGCCGAGGTAGGCCCGGAGGCCATCGCCGCCGAACATGTCGAGGCCTTCGGTTGGCCGGGCGTGGGCTACCACTTCGTGATCGGCCCCGCCGGCACGATCCACCGAACACAGGATCTGACCACCATCAGTCATCACGTGCGGCAGTTCAATCCGGTTGCGGTGGGCATTGCGCTTATGGGTGACCTGTCCTCGGCACTGCCGTCGGCCGTCCAGTTGGACGCAACGGCCGACCTGCTGGCCCGGCTGCTGGCCGACCTGGGCCTGCCTCCCAAGGCCGTGCGTGGGCATCGCGAGATGGTGCCCACCCCCTGCCCAGGAGAGGGTTTTCTGCGGGTCTGGAAGCCCAGCCTCATGGAAGCGGTCGCCATCCGCCTGGCTCACCAGGCCGCCGTGGCCGCTCCCATCGCCCCGGCCGAACTGCGTCCATTGTCTGATGGCTGACGGTACCCACTACAAGGTGCGGCTCGAGGTGTTCGAGGGGCCCCTCGACTTGCTGCTGACGCTCGTCCGGCGCCAGGAGCTAGACATAACCACCGTTGCTCTCGCCCAAGTTACCGATCAGTATCTGAGCTACTTGGCTTTGCTCGAGGAGATCGATCTTGGGGCACTTGCCGAGTTCTGCCAGGTGGCCGCAACGTTGGTCCTCATCAAGAGCCGCGCCCTGCTTCCAACCACAGTTGGGCGGGGCAACAGCGAGGAAGAAGACGCCGATGCCCAGGAGCTCGCAGAACGGCTGCGGGCCTATCGCCGCTTCCGCCAAGCTGCCGAGCAACTGGGCAAGCGGCAGCAGGCCGGCCTCCGAGCATACGTACGCGTGGCGACACCACCGGACCTCCCAGCGCGACTCGAACCCAGCGACATCTCCGTGGCGGACCTGGCGGACGCATTCGAGGCGGCCCTGGCAGAGGCGATCGCGCACGCGGAACCGGAGCCGGTCACGGGCGTCCGCCCCCACCCGGTGCTGCTGGCCGATCGGCTGATAGCGATTCGGGAGGCGTTGGCCGCCCGCAAGCGGATTTCTTTCCGTGAGGTGCTGGTGGGCGACCGATGCGACCGTGAGTTCATTATCGTGAGCTTCCTGGCCGTGCTCGAGCTCCTGCGCCGGCGGCACGTCCGGTCCGTGCAGGCGGAGTTGTTCGGCGAGATCCTGCTCGAGCTCCGGTCCGACGAGGCGAACTCGCTGGCAGAGGGCGGCGGGGAGTTGTCGGTTGATGCGGCCTCTACGTGAGTCCCCCTCTGCACCTTGCTGTCGGTCTCCGCGGGTGACCTGCGGTCCGCGAGCTACTCGAACCGTCTCCCGTGTGGCAGTTGTCGCCACGGCATTCAGCCTGCTGGTGCTCGGGCAGGCGGAGGCCCAAGACGGTAAGCCATTCGGCCTGCCCTTCTCCGAGCCGCCGGGCCCCGGTACGTGGTATGTAGCCCAGCCCTACGGCAACACGATTTACGCCTACTACGAGCGTTATGGCCTGTACAAGAGCGCTCAGGGGATGCACATGGGCATCGATCTGGCCACGGCTTGCGGCACCCCGGTGGTGGCCATCGGCGACGGCGTCGTGCGGAGTGTGGACGGAAGGGGAGGTAGCCCTCCGCACAACCTGATGATCGATCACCACAATGGATATGTCTCGTTTTACGGGCACTTGAGGGCGCAGCCGCGGGTGGCCGTCGGCCGGAAGGTCCGCAGCGGGGAGGTCGTGGCGCTGTCGGGCGACATGTATGGAACCTGTCATGACTCACCGCACTTGCATCTCGAGATCCGCGATGAAACGCTGGCACGCCTGTTCAATCCCGTGACGCTGATCGATGCCGACTGGCACAGCCTGCTGTTGCTCGGCAGCTCGGGGCTGCCGTTCGAGCGCGACCTGGACGCGCCACGCCGCTGGCAGTCGATCGACGATCAACCGGCGCTGAGGCTCGGCGGTGGGATCCTGAACGACTTCGTACATCCGTGGCCGGAGGATGGGCGATGACCAGCCGCCGCACGGCCGTTGCAGTGACCGTCGCCGCGGCTGCGGTAGGGGCCTATTCACTCTACCACGGCCCAGCCGCCCGATCGCTTGGTATCCGCGAAGCGCGGGTTGTCCGTCCGGCGCCGACCGTCACTGCCTTCCCGGCGCCGGTGGTGTTGCCTACGGCCAGGGTTGTTGCTGCCGTGGAGCGGCCGGTGGCCCCGGCACTGCTCCGGCAGTTGACCACGGGCGGCTGCTGCCCGGTTGCGTGGTGGTCCGAGGACAGTCGCGAGCTGCGCTTCGTTGACCGGCCGGAAGGGGCACCCGGCGCAGCCATCTACGGTGTGCCGCTCTGGCCGCCCGGAAGCCCGATGACCCCGGTGGATGCCGGTCTGGACGTACAGACGTCAGCACGCTATGTCGTGCGCCCGGACGGGGGGCATAGCGTCGTGCAGGATCTGGCGACCGGCAGTAGCTGGTCGTTGCCCACGTCTGGCAGTCCCGTGTTGCTGTCACCGGACGGTTCGCGGGCTGTGTGGTGGACGGCGGAAGGCGGCGAGGAGCATATACGCTCACTCGTGTCGATCTTCGCGTCCGCCATCGACGGCTCTGGTGTCCTGGAGCTGGCGCGCCTGTGGCGTGCCGATGTGGTGGCATTCCATCCGGACGGTCGGCGGGTGCTGATAACGGGTCGCTCCGTGCGGGGACGGAGTGAGTACGTGCTAGCCATGTTGGACACGTTCAGTGGTGAGTTGAAGCAGCTTGCGCGCGGCAGCTGGCTGTCCGATGCTGCCCTGTCGCGCAGCGGCGAATGGGTGGCCTTCATGATCAGCTTGGACAACCTGAACCCGGGTGCGAACGGGATCTGGGTTGTGCCGACCGCCGGTGGCCAGCCGCGTCAGTTGGGCTTCGTTGGGGCCTTCCGTTGGCGCGATGCGCACCGTCTGGTGTACGTACCAATGGCGCCGGGATCGGCTCACCACAGCGTGTGGCAGTATGACGCGGCCACCGGGGAGACCGTGCTGTTGCTGGATCCGGTGGACGCGCCGCTACGGATTGCGAACAACGACTGGTCGGTCTCGCCGGATGGGATGACGATGGCTTTCGTGTCGGAGGATGACCGGAACGTGTGGGTGGTGGATTTGCCGTAGGGGGCTGGCAGTATCTTGATGAGCTGAACTGGCTTGGGCTATCGGCTATCAGTCTTGCGCTGCCCGGATGAACCCGGGCAGCGGATTGTCTTTTGGGCGCTGTGAGGCTGGGCAACTGGGGGCTTGTACCCCACGGCAGAAGTGACTGGCCGGTTGTCCGTGTTGCCACAGTTCGTTGCTTTGGCGGACCATGGGCGCAGCATGCTGCGCC
>CAYYVH010000213.1:0-7329 GCA_964475075.1 uncultured Anaerolineales bacterium
GGACCCAGCAGCCTCAGCAGTCTTGCGCCGCTCACCTCGGCTGCGGTTGGAGTAGGCGCTCAGGTTTCTCTGCGGGTGAGGTTCCTTCAGCTCTGTATACCGTGGACCGCGCTGTCAGGGCGTGATGATGAAGTACTTCATCCAGGCGGGGTCTGGGCCCGATAGTCTGGACTGGTAGAACGAGTACACGAGCTCGTGAAAGTGGCCGTCGTGCCAGGACATGATCATTGGCCCGCCGTTCCCCCAATCACACACTCGCCAAACGAACGTGTCGCCATGAACCTTATCCGAGAGCCTCCCTGGGCGTTCCATTTGTGGCCGACCGGAAAAAGGAGTGGGGCTTGGCCGGACAGACTCGGGCGTCGGGATTTCTGCTGGGCCTACCCAACGACCCCGTCGTCCCCTACGGTGACGACCCTCGGCTCCTCGTCGATCGAAGACAGCAAGCACGCGTCCACGATGCGCTGCAGGTCAGCGCGCATGCGTTCGAGCCGTCCCAGCAGCACAGAGAAAGTCATATGTCCGTTCCGTCTTCCAAGCTCCTGCCCCAGCTGTCGCTGAGTTCCTCCGCTCGCATCAGATCGAAGCTGAAGCTGAAATCGCTGGCCTGAACGGCTGACAGAGCTCGAAGCAACTGGTCCTCCTTGATGCCCCATGTGATCAAGTCGATGTCCGATCGCTCGTCGAAGTGTGACGTCGCAAGGGAGCCAACCACAATCACACGACCGGCACCGAAGTCCCGCCGCAGGATATCCGCAGCAGTCTTGGCGGCATCCCAGGCACGCGCCTGCCGACGACGACGCAAGGCATCCCGCTCCCGCTCGCGCCTGCGGTGGGAGGCCCGGTACACGCGCATGCGTTCCTCAGAGATATTCAGCATACCACCGTTCCGAGTCAGGTGAGGAGTGCCCGACCACAACCGTAACCGTCGGCGCACGCAGCAATTGTACACGTTGGCTATCTCAACCTGCCGACGCTGGTCAGGCTGCGAAACGGCGCCTACGCCGCCATCGGCAGCGCGGACCGGCGCATCGCCGGGTTGGCCCGGACCGAGTGGCCGACCAGCGGCGGCGCGGCGGCCTATCATCAGTCGCTGCCCTCGACCGACGTCCTGGTGGTAGAAGTCCGCGACGACAATCGCGGACTGCGAAGCGTCCAGGTTCACGACCCACAGACCACTCATCCCGTTCGACGAGATTCACGCCGGCCGGCCGGCGTGTACGGCACGGCTCGGCCCGGTCCCGGGCGCGATCAGGAGCGCCAGGGCAAGCACGGCGAGAACGGACAGGACGAACGGGAACGTCAGGGTTTTCCTCATGAGATCCACCTCCCCGGAGAGCACGCCCACGGTGCACGACACGGCAGTCACCAGTGCAAATTGGCCAGGGCGACGCCGACCACGGCGGCCACCAATCCCGCCAGCCAGAAGCGACGGACGACCAGCACGTCCTTCATGCCGCCCAACTCGAAATGGTGGTGAATCGGGGCCATACGGAACACCCGCCGGCCACCGGTCGATTTGAAGTACAGGACCTGGATGATGACGGACCCGACCTCCAGGACGAACACGGCACCAATGACCGGCCGATGGTCGGGGTGCCGGCCTTGGCTTCGTGGGCGGGTCCATCGGCGCGGAACTCCTTGGCGAACTGTCGCGCGCGGAGCCAAACGATGAGCGGCCGCGTGAAGAAGGCCGTCAGCAGGAACGTGACGGCCGCCAGGGCGAGCACTTCGGTCAGGACCACGGCGCCACCTCCATCTCGCCCTCGGCGAGGGCCGCTGGCGCTTTCGAGCGGCGGAGGAGGATTGCCAAACCCGCAGGGACCGACCAGTCGTCAAGCATGGCAGCACTCCTGGGGCAACAATGGACTCGAAACCAGACCCGTGGTTTGCGCCGACGCGGAGGGCGCCGCGCTCATGACTTCTGACGGTCCGTGGGACTTGGGGATACGGGCAGCCGGCGTCACTGCCGGCTGCGCATTCAGATGTAGTCCGCCTCAGGCTGCACGCCGCTGGTAGTCGTGGTACAGGCCGCCCAACACGGGGATACTGACAACGAGGGCGGGGCAGGCATGACCATATCCGGTATACCCCCCTCTTTGGCGTTCAGTGAATGTAAAGAAATCACTTCCGCATTCGGGGCGGGATTCGGGTGGAGTTGTCTTTCGACGACAGGAGCGGGTAAGACATGCGCTGCCAGGTTGATCGTATCGGGGTCGACTATGGAGTTCGAGACCGAACTGCTGATGGACAGGTGAACCATGGGTCTCGTCAAGACGATCAAGACAAAGGAGAACAGGATGAGAAGGGTAGCTTTGCTGTCGGTGTTGGCTCTGGCGGCTACCGCCTGCAGCCCTGACGCGACGGTGACACCCGCACCGGTTGTGCCCACTGAGGCGGCCGCTCCGGCTGCAACCGAAGCCGTCGGTGGCACCGGTTCGGAGTCGCCGATTGCTTTTGACAGTACGGCGGCTGAGGAAGAGGGCTACTGGTACTCGCGCTATAACCTGGGCAATCTGGTGATGCGCTCCGGTATGGGGGAGCCCTTTGTGCCGGAAATGGAGATGGTGCAGGCCATGATGCAGATGGTGGACGCCGATCCGGGCGATGGCGATACGGTGATGGCGCCCGTCAATCCGGCTCTGCTGCAAGCCGTCTACGCCAGCGGCGACCCCCACTACACGCAGGCCATCGATCCTGTCGATCTCGGCACGCAGCGGTGGGACCCGTCTTCCTTCGACACCACCATTGCCGCCCGGGCCATGGGGTGGACGATCATCAAGGAGACGGAATGGGCTAAGCAGTTCCATGTGGATAATCACTTCGGTACCGTCGAAGACAACTTCGGCGCCCAATGGCGCTTCGTCGGCCTGGTGATGAACGCCTCCGCGAAGATGCAGCTGCAGTATGCGCTCAGCAACCTGTTGAACTCCGATGGCTATTTCGCGAATAGCGACGGCACCGTGGACTTTGGCGGTCAGTGGGTAATGCTGGAGGCGCTGAGCGATGTTGGCGGCACCCTGAACGCTGAGGTTCTGCCCCACAGCGCGACCAACCGCTACAACAACCCCGAGCAGGCTGGAATGTTTCTGGACGCAGCGGACGAGCTCTTCGGCCGGCTGGCCAGTCGGGAGCCGGTTGACGTGGAAGAGACCTCGCTGGCCATACAGGCCCTGGCGTGGTATGCTGCTCACAGCGCCAATGCCGACAATCAGGCCGCCGCCCTCGCTAGGATACCTGAGCTAGGGGACGTGCTGGCTGGTATGGATACTGCCACTGCCACCGCTAAGGCTTTTGCAATTCGCGGATTGGTCGAAGCCGCCCGGCTGAGCGGCGACGAGGCTTTTCTGACCACTGCGGCCGGTTTGTTCGACGCCCTCGGGGGCGAGTTCGATGCCGAGAGCGGCGCTTTCAGCAGCCAGAGCACGTACTCGATCGACAACGTAGGTGTCATCTTGGGTGCGCTGAACAGCCTGAAGTTCTACGGTGGTGGCGCAGTTGACCAGGGATTGGTTGAAGAACTCTTCACCGCTTTCTTCGAAAACGTGGTCAACAAGAGCGGACTGCAGCAGGCGGTGCCGCCCATTCCCGCAGCCAAGGGCGCATTCGAGCAGGAGGAGCCGCCCATCTTCTACGGCTATCCGACCGTTCCCATGCCCGGCATGGCTGGTGGTGAGTTCGGGGTCGCGCCAGTGTTTGCAGGCGAAGTCAGTTGGGATGGGTCCGCTTGGAGTGTGACCGATGCCAACTTCGACACCGCAGGCGCTATGCACGCTTCCAATGAGCTCATCTGGTTCCACAACGATGAAGTCACCGGATTCCCTGAAGTTCCGTGATAATGCGTGATAACGAAGGATGGTTCTGCGTAGGGCGAGGTTGGCCTCGCCCTACCTGTTCATTTGGAGATGAACTGCGATGAGGCGACCGGCTTTGGTGTCTTGGATAATGTTCGGTACGGTGTTCTTGGCGACCTGCGCGCGGTCGATTCCTCCGGTACCTGGGTCCGGGCCGACACCGGTTAGCAGCCCCACGGCGACCGGGCCCAGTTTTACGGCCGCCATTCAACCGCTCTTCACGGAACGCTGCATCAAGTGCCACAGCGGCGATGATCCGCCGCGCGGGCTGCGCCTCGATAGTTACGATAGCGTGCTTGCCGGCGGCACCTACCGACCGGTGGTGATTCCTGGCAATCCAGCCGAAAGCGAAATTACCCGCCGCATCAAAGGCGAGTCCACCCCGCGCATGCCTTTCGACGGCCCGCCATTTCTTTCCGCCGCAGAGATCGCTTCGATTGAAGCCTGGATTGCGGCGGGAGCGTCGGATAACTAGCGCTCGGTCAGGCAAGTATCTTGGGATTCGGCCACCGCTGGATCCGGCAGGGCTGAGAGCTGCTCCTTGAGGAGTATCCATGTCAGATCAGAACGGTAAGTTCAAGGCAGCCGTCGTCCAGGCGGCACCCGCTTATCTCGACCGGGAAGCGACCCTCGAAGAGGCATGTGCGCTGATTGCCGAGGCGGCCGGCGAGGGAGCCCGGCTCGCCGTTTTTCCCGAGGTGTTTCTGTCAGGCTATCCCGACTGGGTGTGGCTTGTACCGAACAGCCGCCAGCCGCTGCTCAGCTCCCTCTACGCCGAGCTGGTGGAGAACGCCGTCTCGGTTCCTGACGAAACGACCCGGAGGCTGTGCGGAAGGGCGGCCGAGTCGAAGATCCATATCGCCATGGGAATGAACGAAAGAAACGACGAGGCGGGCGCGCAGATCCACGGAGCACCGACATGGGATTCGAGCGAACCGTGGCTGATCAGCATGCGGCACATCAGAGAGAAGACGCCCAACAAGACCTGTACGGAGGCAAGAGTGGATTTCACGGAGACGGGTCGCGAGTTCCTAAAATCCGACCGGTGGGATGAGTGGCGGGCGTTGGAGACAGACCAGAAACGAGGGATTGCCCCGCCACCGCTGCAGAAACCGTATCCGGAAGATGCGGTGCTGATCGAGTTGGTTGCGCCCGAGGACCTGACGGTGGGGCGGATGCCGCTGATCGAAGCGATCGGCCGTCGTAGGAGCCGCCGGAAGTACACGGGCGAGCCACTGGCATTGGAGGAGCTCTCCTTCCTGCTTTGGGCAACCCAAGGAGTGCAGGAGACGTTTCGCGCTGGCTCAGCGAGCCTGCGCACCGTGCCATCTGGTGGAGCGCGGCATCCCTTCGAGACCTATTTGCTGGTGAATCGAGTGGGCGAACTCAAGCCCGGGCTCTACAGGTATCTACCCTTGGATCACAAGCTGTGCTTCCTTCGCGCAGACGCGGAGTTGCCGGCGAAGGTCGATGAAGCCTGTTATGGCCAATACGTGATGGACAGCGCTGTCGTCTTCATCTGGACGGTCATTCCCTACCGCACGGAGTGGCGGTACGGCATTGTGTCTCCCAAGATTATCGCCCAGGATTCCGGGCACCTGTGTCAGAACCTGTATCTGGCTGCGGAAGCGATCGGGGCCGGCACGTGTGCTATCGGAGCATATGATCAGGACAAGCTGGACCCGATCTTGGGCGTGGATGGCACCGACGAGTTCGCCATATACCTTGCCCCAGTGGGCAGAGTCGCGTAGAGCTATTGCCGAGGAGCGGAGGGCCGTGTGGCCAAGAACACCAGATGCTACCGTTCAACCGGAGATAGGAGAGCGGAGTGAAGGTCTTGACCAAGGACTCAGCCCCGCGATACTCGCGGGACGACATCACCTCATACTTGCTCGTTTCAGAGGGTACGTGTGAGTCGAAAGGGCTAGCCATAACCGTGGTTGAGATGGAGCCCGGGGGCATGCAGCCACCCACTGTCACGAACCTGAGCAGATGTACTACATTCTGGAGGGTTCAGGAGTGATGACTGTTGATGCCGAGCAACGGCAGGTTGAGGCAGGCGACTGCATCTTCTTCCCCTCCCATTCGAGTCACGGTCTGCGCAACACCGGTGAGACCGTCTTGAGGTATCTCAGCGCGGCCTCGCCTTCTTTTTCGGACGAAGAATGCAGGCGCCTGTGGCCTCTGAAGAGCCTGGCAGAAGAGGGTTTGGCGTAGCCGCGCCGGTTTCAGCGGCCGAGGAGGCTATCCCAGAAGTCGCACTGGCGAGTGCGCAAGCCCTCGCCGGCCGCTGCCGTCGTGGCCAACGTCAGATACGGGTCCGTGCCCCCCACGTAGCGCGGCCACGCCACGGCATCGGCGCCGTTGGGGTCGCCCGATCCGGCGAAACGTGCCCAGTAGCCCTGCATCGCCGCCGACAATGCCCGGTCGCCCGGTCCCGGCTGGTAGCTGAACTGACCGGCGAACTCCAGCACTCCGAACGCGTACGGCAGATCCAGCCCGTGGTAGGCACCGAAGTAACGCATCTGCGCGCCGCCGTTGTCCGGCACGTGGTCGAACCAGTAGCGGTACACCGGAGCGCCTTGGCTGGACGACAGCAGCCGCGCGTCGGTGCGCGCCGGGCACACGAACTTCACGTCGCTGGTCAGGGCCACGTACGCGTCCCGCGGCGTCGGGTAGTCCGCCACCGGATAGGCCGCAAGGGCCGCCTCAGCCACCGCAAGCGGCAGCCCGCTGCGCAGGGCGTAGGCTCGCACGGCCGTCTCGTATCCGTCCGCCGTCATGATCAGTGGCGCGTTGCGTCCGTTCTCCGCCGCGGTGGTGCCAACCAGCACCGGCACGGCGTTGTGCCGCCGCTGTTCGATGATCGAGCGGGGCGCGGCCGGCAACAGGTAGCCGTCGACCACGCCGTTGTACGTCAATCCGCCTACCACGTCGGTGCCGTTCGACCCCGGGTCCAGGGTGGCCATGATCTCGGCGGTCGACTCACCGCGCAGGCAAGCCGGCACGTCGGGCACTTCCGCGCAGCCCAGTTGCTCCACCACGGACCGACCGTTCTCCTCTGCCCGGGCAAGCGGGGTCGCCACGCAGCCACCACTCATGAGGGCGGCCCCGTGGAGCAGGTCGGCCGCCAGGGGCGATGCCACCAGCCGGCAGGTGCTCACCGAGCCGGCTGACTGGCCGAACACGGTCACCCGCCCGGGATCACCGCCGAACGCGGCGATGTTATCGTGGACCCACCGCAGCGCGGCGAGTTGGTCCAGCGCGCCGTAGTTGCCCGAGCCCTGAGGACCGCCCTCTGCCGTGAGGGCCGGGTGGGCCAGGAAGCCGAAGGGACCCAGGCGGTAGTTGATCGTCACGATCGCCACGCCGTGCGCCTCGGCCAACGCCCGGCCGTCGTAAAGAGGACGGTCGCCCACCAAAGGATAGATAACATGAGAAGGCCAGCTCCCCGGGAACGCAGTATCCTTGGGAC
>CAYYVH010000214.1:0-2981 GCA_964475075.1 uncultured Anaerolineales bacterium
ACGCCAGTATCCGCTACAGCGCAGGAGTGGCCAACCGGGCCGAAGAACAGGCCGGCGCGGCCATCGCTGGCCGGAATCAGCAGTTCAGGAGAGCCGTCGCAGTTGGCGTCGCCGGGCTGGGCCGAGAGAGCCGGCGATGCGTTGGCCCACGTGGCATTGGCACCGGAGAGGGCGGGCCAGCCGCCGCTGCGGCCGTGCAGCAGCCAGGCCTTGCCGCCTTCGCCGGCCACCAGGAAGTCGTCCAGACCATCGCTGTTGACGTCTCCGGCCGGACCGATGGCGGTACCTGCCTGGTCGTTGCTTTCACCTGCCAGGACTGCGTCGGCGTCGGCTGTGAAGAGGACGTGAGGCCACGAATGACGTCCCTCGAAGAGGAGTGCCCGTCCCTTGCCATTGCTGTACCCTGGCTCGCCCACGAGAAGGTCGTCGAAGCCCTGGCCGCCGTCCACGCCACCGATGCCAGCCACGGCGGCACCGGTGCGCAGGTCAGGATCGGCCCTCAGATGCGCTACACCGCCGCCAAACATCGAGGCGGCCCAAAGACCAAAGCCGGGCTCGAGGGCCAGAGTCACATCCAGATCCACCCCTGGTGTCATCTGATGCCACTGGCCGTCGGGGGTGCGCCAGCTCACCCGGCCATCGTAGTGACCTAGCCACACGATGCCCAGGTCGTCGTCCAGAACCACGTCGGTCACCCGATTGGTCGCCAGGCCATCGGAGGTGGTATAGGTCTTCCACATGGTGGACCCGGGGGGCAGATAGCCAACACCCCCCTCAGTGCCCACCCAGACACCGCCCTGCGCGTCGAAGGCGAAGCCATTGACGTGGTTATTGCGCAGCCCCTCAGCCCCTCCGAAATAGGTCCACCGATCATCCCTGAAGTCACGGGGCGTGCCACCGTCGTCAAACCGCTGAAGACCGCCGTAATCGCCTCCCAGCCATACACGACCGTCGGGGGCAACGGCCAGGGCCCGAATGTCATTGTGTATCAGACCTTGCTCCATGGTGTAGATCACCCAGGTTCCATCGGGCAGTCGCCTGCCCAATCCCCCCATGGCGTAGGGAGCGCCGATCCAGATGGAGTCGTCCAGCCCCACAGCCACAAAATAGATGATGTTGCTCAAGCCATCGTCGGCGGGGTAGAAGTAGGACCACGTCCCGTCAGGGGCATGCCTGACCAGGCCGTTGTGGGCTCCAATCCACAAGTTGCCGTCGCTATCCTGGTCCAGACTCCAGGAGATTCCGCTGAGTGGCCCATCGGTGAAGTTTGTCCAGCGCGCCTCACCGGGTCGCAGGCGGCTCAACCCCTCGTAGGTAGCTGCCCACACAGTCCCATCGGGTTCGCGCAGCAGGTCTGGCACGGTACGAGATCCCAGGCCGTCGAGCGGGCCGTAGTGCTTCCAACTCCGCTGGACGATGATGCCAGCAAGCTTAGGTGATGATGCCAGCGTGCCGCCCTGTCGGCCATGGAAAAGGTGTACCGTCCCGGCAGCCGGATCGGAGACGGCGAAGTCGCCCAGGTCGTCGCCGTCGATGTCCCCCAGACCGGCAAGACCGCCGCCCCACATCGGCATGGGAACATAGCGCCAGAAATTGCGTGAATCGTAACCTTCCGTGGTGTAGAGAGCCCCGTTCAGCCAGGCGACGTCACCTTCACTGAACTTACCAGGGACACCTGTCAGACTTCTCCAGGTGTCGGTCTTCAGGTCATAGCGGTAGAAGGCCGATCTCCACCTACCGCCACGTAGGGCGTAGATGAAGCGCGCAGCACCACATTCGTGCTGTTCCCGTTGCATGGCAACGGAATCGCCCTCAGTGCAGGCCCAGGCCAAGGCGCCATCAATGATTTTGTCCGGAGTGTCGGCCAGGCGCGTCCAGGTATCGGTGGCCGGATCGTAGCGGTAGAAGGCTCTGGAGAGGTATCCCGGGAGGGCGTAGACGGCTCCAGCAGCCCCGGTCAGAGCACCGCCACCCCACTTGGCTGCCTCAGGGATATCGGCCTTTCTCTCCCATCGGTCATTGGCGATATCGTAGCGGTAGAAGTCCTTCCTACCCTCGAAGGTTGTCCTGTCCATACCGACAATCAGATAGAGGTGTCCCGCGCCATCGGCAGCCAGGACAGCACCACCATTGGGGATAACGGGGACATCGGCGCGCGAGCGCCATGCGTCATCCAACGGGTCGTAGCGGTAGAAATAATGGTCTCCTCCCTCGGTAGCGTAGAGATGCCCATCACCGCCAGTGGCCAGAGTACTTCCTGCACCAGGTATGAATGGTAGATCAGCCTTCTGCTGCCAGGTGTTGGATAGAGGGTCATAGACATAGAAGTTCTTGGGACGACGCCCTTGGGCCATTGCCCAGATGCGGCCGTCCCACGCCGCAAGCCAGTTCCCCCTATCCATGTAGCTGGGCGTTCTGGCTAGCGTACTCCAGCCGAAGGTACTGGCTCGGCCAGGCAGGGAGAGAGTCACAGGTTGCAGGCTCAGCCCGATATCGCCCGGTACCAGGTAGGCTATGGTATCGGCCACCACCAACAGATCGGATCGCCGATCGCCGTTGGTGTCGCCAGCGGCGCCAACCCAGGCGTCCTTGCCAGCGAAGAGCGTCTTGTCGGCACCGGTCTGCTCCAGACGTCGCGGCCAGCCCCGATCGTGGCCCAGGAAGATGGACACGCCACCGTAGCCGCCGATCGCGAGTTCGTCGTAGCCGTCGCCGTTGAGGTCACCGGCGGCCAGGCTGGTGACCTCGCCCGTAAAGGGGCCGGCGGTCACATCGGCCGCGGCCACGTTCAACTCCGTCGGCCAGCCGCCTGGGCGGCCGAAGATGATATGTACTGTGCGCGCCTGCTCGTCGGTCACGGCGATGTCATCCAGATCGTCACCGTTGAAGTCGCCCCACGTGTTGAGGCCCAACGATTCACCTCCGGGCGCCGGCTCCAGTTGGACCGTCGCATCGCTGGCGGCGTCCAGGGTGCCCTGCAG
>CAYYVH010000214.1:3081-7328 GCA_964475075.1 uncultured Anaerolineales bacterium
ACCCGCACCTGGGCCACGCCGCTGACCTTGGGCGCGCCGCTCAGGTTATCCCGCGCCTGGCCGGTGATGGCGAGGGTGCGGTAGCCATCGTCGCCAATAGGCACGCTGAGCTGGGCACCGTCGGCGGGGCTCGTGATCGTACTCTGGGGCGGCGTCTGGTCCACGGTCACGTGTACCTCAGGGCCGTCGGACTCGCGATGGCCGGGGATGTAGGGGAAGACGTCGGTGGCCTGGGCGCGCAGGGTGTAGTCGCCGTCGGGCGGCAGCTCCCAGGTGTAGGCCCAGCTCTCCTGGCCCGTGGCCGTGCGCCAGCCCTCACCTGTCGCGTCTGGCTCCACCTGTAGCTCTACCTTGCTCACCTGACTGGTGGGATCGCGGGACTCCCCGCCCACCACCACGTGGCCGCCGGTGAGGAAAGCACTCTCGGGCGGGTAGAGGATGGTGGATGTCGGCGCGTCGCCGTCCACCTTGTATACGAAGCGATCGGCCACGACGTGCTGCTTCGTCTGGTCATTCTCAATGAGATCGTAGGTGTAGATGGCAGAGACGGCAAGGTCACTGGTGGTCGTGGGAGAGATGACGTCACCCCAGAGTTTGAAGGTGACATAGTCTCCTGGGTATATGTTGCCGATGAGGTCTATCGCCGGGCCTCGGCCGCCGTCGGGGCACGACTGCCAGGCGTCTTCGCTCACGGGGAAGTCCAACGTGATGTTACGCGCACCCGAAGCGGTGAGCCCAAGAACGACTCGCCCCCGCTTCATCTTCGCCAGCGCCCCACTGCAGACGAGAGCGGTCCCACGCGTGGAGGTGTGGGGGCTGAAGTTGAGGACGGAGATCGTCACGGTGATGTCGCTCCCGGCACGGAGCACGGTGTCAGGCGTCGGATAGGGGCTCACGATCACGCTCAAGCCGGAGACGAAGGCGCGGGGGTTGGTGCGCAGTTCATACTCCCGATTGTCAGGGATGCCGTCACCGTCGGGGTCGGCGTGGTTGGGCAGCGGCCACGCCAGCGTCGGTGTAAACACGCCCCCGTAGTCTATCACCCAGGGGGTCTGCAGCTTGGGCGTTCCGTTGGCGGGGTACACGACCCGCAGCAGGTCCTTCTCGTCGCTGAGACCATCGGCGTCAGTGTCGTCCCGATCTGGACGAGTCCTCCACTTTAGCTCCTCGGCATCGGTCAGGGAGTCTTCGTCGGCGTCGTGGTTCACCGGGTCCACGTGTAACTGATTGCGTTGCTGGGTCTCATAGCCATCCAGCAGGCCGTCGCCATCGCTGTCGGCACAGCGGGAACTGGTCTTGGAGTGCTGGTAGGGAAAGTCACAGGGGACATCCAGTTCTTGGGCATCGGGCACACCGTCGGCGTCGCGGTCGCGGTTCCGCAGACTGGGCCAGTTCCACAGTGCATCCAGGCTGCTGGGGAACACGTCCACGTACAGGTCGGAGAGGTCTTTTTCCTCAGCCTTCACTGCCCCTTCAGTCTGCTCCGTCTCGCAGTAGACGTTAGCCACGACGGCGCGGTAGCAGTGGCGGAAGGCGAAGCTGTAGCTCATGTCCATGCCGAACTTGAGGGGCACGTTGATGGCCCGGTCAGGCAGCCGGTAGCGACCCTCGACACGGTTGGTGCAGACTCGCTTCCCCCCATCCCAGCGGCAGTCCTCGCTGCCCCGCCGGGTCGCCGTGACGACATCCGTTGAAGCGCTAATATGAGCATCCGCCCATACCTTGCTGCGCTTTGCGTCCTCGGCGCTGCCATCTTCGGTGGGCACAACGTGGCCCCGGAAGGTGCCGGCAAGGATAAAGAGGTTGCCTTTCGTGAAGCCAGCCTGCGGGGTGGCCAGGCTGGCGCCGGGATCGTCGAAGAAGGGGCCATCCTTCTCCGGCAAAGTGGCCAGCAGCTCGACATCCAGGAACAGGCTGCCGATGAATTGAGCCACCTTGCTTTCCAGATCGTAGCCGAACCAACTGGCAATCCAGAAGATCAACTGGATGATGAAGACGATGATCAAGCCCACCACGGTGAGGGTCAGGACGAAGAAGATGATGGCCAGAATGGTGGCCCCGATGGACATCTGCAGCGCCAGCCACCACTGTATGGCGGTGGTGCTCTCCTGCTGGGTGATCTCGTAAAACGTGTACCAGATCAGAGCGATCTGGATCACCAGTACGACCGCACCGGTCCAGAACTTGGCGTGGCGCAGGCCGACCTCCCACGTCGTCCAGCCAACTTTGGCCGCGGTCACTGATCTGATGGCCTTGATCAGCGCCACAGTCTCCTTGATCATGTTGGCCGTTTTGACGACCTCGAGCACGGTGGTGATCGTCCCGCCGAGTCCTTTGGCGATAAGCAGGTTGGCGACAATGAGTATGATCAATACTGCTACCGCTATCCTGAACCCCCAGCCCTGCTGCCCTGTCCACTCCCAGATATCCATCCAGCCGAAGCCAGCCCTGGCATTGGATGCCTGCCAGGGCTCCATCATGCCCAGCAGCTTTGGCAGACCCTTGTCTACGGCGAGCTTGACTATTTCTGCGCCTCCGATTACCAGAAAGCTGGTGGGGTCCGGCGGGTAGTCGAAGTCGTGGGCGTCCAGCTTGATCGCCACCATGATTCCCTGGGAGGCGACCAACCAGAAGAGCTGCGCCGCCCGCAACTCCCCCCTGGAGATCTTGTCTGCGGGAATCTTGTCCTCGTCGGCGTCCACCACCAGAGGTTCGTAGCGTCGTTGCAGATCCTGCAACAGCTCTTCAAGGCTCATGAGCTTCCAACCGGCTGCATCGTGGCGGTACTGGCTGAGCTGGATGTTGCGCACCGTCAGAATGGGCACGTCGCCCAGGTTCGACTCCAGCTCGCCGTCCGGTTGAACCAGGTCCTCCAGGCCCTGCTCGCCCCCTCGGTGCTCCGCCGCGTGGAGGAGGAAGGCCGTCTCCGCCTGGGCGAAGTGGGTCTGCAGCAGACCCTGGGTCATGGTCATGCTCAGGCTGGCCACGGCCTCATCGGCGTGATCGAAAGCCTTGTAGGCGCTGACCACCGGCGTGGCGATGAAGAAGGTCCGCGTGATGGGATGCGAAGCCGGGTCGCGGAACCGCTCCACAATCTGGTCCAGAGGATCGGGGGGATCGGTCTTGTCTGCCCAAGGAGGTCGGGCCAGGAAGGTTTCCTCCAGGCCGAAGAAGAGAACACCCAGGGCCCCTTCGTGATCCAGCCCGGGCGTGGCGAAGACCGCCGCCTCCATGCCGGCCTCTTTGGCCACCCGGGCGCCGCTCACCCGGAAGGCATCCGTGTACACCTGCAGAGGTCTTTCGCTGGACTCGATCTGGCATTTTGGTGGTTTGGCCTGGTCGCATTTCTGCTCATCCACCCGCGCCTGCACGATCCATACCAGCTCCACCTGCCACTCAATGGCCCCGCCGGCCGGCACGTCGGCACCGGAGAAGACGACTCGGCTGTGGAAAGCAGCCGGGTAGCCCCCGCCATCCACCAGGGTCACCGGTACGTACAGGATTTCCTGGCCGGTATCGGGGTCGTGTTGGACAGCGATGCCGTACTGCGTCGGCTGCATGGGGGCCACGTTGCTCCGCACACGGAGCATGGGGATCAGGGTCAGGTCGTCTTTGCTGCTGTCCAGGTCACGCATCTGGCCCTTTTCGTCGTCGGGCCAGTCCAGGGTCTTGAGGGTGTAGCGCAGGTGGTTGGTGTCCGTGGGGACCACCTCCAGGTCTACGTAGATTGGGCCCTCGTGATCGCCGGGGTTGACGCTCAGGGAGAGGGAGGTTCTGTCGCCGGGCAGGGCGGTGAAGGGGGAGAGGTCCGCCCCGTCGGGGACACCGTCGCCATCGTTGTCATCGTCCCACACGTCGGGCACGCCGTCCAGGTCGGTGTCGAAGCGCTGGTCGGGCCGGCGTTGCAGGGGAGTGGGCCCTCCCGCCCGGCCGATGGGATACGCCCACTCCAGGCTGTCGCGCAGGCCGTCCCGGTTGCTGTCGAGGTACAGGGGGTCGGTGACCCAGTGCTCCCCGTTGTAGTCGAAGCCTTCAACCTCCAACGTGTCGGTGATCAGGTCGAAGTCGCTGTCCACCGTGGTGGTGAACGTGCCCAGCACCTCCTCGTAGGCATCGGTGAGGCCGTCCTTGTCCGTATCTTTGTCGCCGAACCGGGCCGCCACGTCACGGTAATAGTCGCTGATGCCCAACTCTTCGCGCCATTTGGCCGCCCGCGCATCCAGCCACGCTGCCTTCGGTGATCCGGG
>CAYYVH010000215.1:0-7293 GCA_964475075.1 uncultured Anaerolineales bacterium
GACGGTGTCAGGCAAGACCTCGTAGGGTCCGGGTGGAGATTGTAGGACAAGGACACCTAGTAGGCCGTCATGGCAGGGGCACCTCGCTCGTCGCCTTACGGCGGCGTGATGGGCTTTGAGCGCGCGACGAGGGACTTGTCATAAATCGCATTGGGCGACGCCGCGGGAGGTCGGCGGCGCTCTCTGGCCACCGCCGCAGGCAGGGCATGCCCGTGCTAGACTTCCTCATCGAACTACAGCGCGCTTGCGAACACACGCCTGCCCAGCATCCCTGCCACTTGGGCTCCCACTTGACGCGAAACACGTGCGTGTAGCACAAGGGCCAGGAAGCAAGTCAGGACAAGGCCCTTTGCGATGAGGTGCTGATCGCTTTCTGGTCCGAGGATCGTCCCCTCGGGCGGCGAGAATGCCGTCGTCCACTGTTGCTGTCGGCCCCCCCGACCCTACCGGTAGCCCTTGATAGCGGAAAGCGCGTTGGGCAAGAAGATTCTGAACGGATTGTGCTGGGAAACGAAACCAGTCGTGTAATGCAGAATCGCCCCACAGAGTCCTACCGCCCACCCGTCCGTTGATGATAGCATGTCCACGGACGTGAGGGCGGGGTCCGTACATGGCGGAAACGGGTTGGCTACGGTCGACCACTGTCCACCGCTGTAGTGCACGATGTCCTCTCCTACCGCCCAGCCCTCGTTCGCGGACACCATAGACACGCTATTGAGCGTTCGGGAAGTGGGGCTACTCACCTCGGCCCAGGAACTGTTGGTGTAGTGGAGGATCGTACCGGATGTGCCAACAGCCCAACCATCGGTTGGCGAGACCATCGCCACGGAGGCCAGTTGCTCCTGTGTCGGGCTGGTTACCTCCGTCCAGGCGGTGTTGGTGTAGTGGAGGATCGTGCCCACATCCCCGACGGCCCAGCCGTCGGTCGTGGATAACATGTCAACCGAGAACATAGCCTCTTCCGTAGGGCTGGTTACCTCCGTCCAGGCGGTGTTGGTGTAGTGGAGGATCGTGCCGGATGTGCCAACAGCCCAGCCCTCACCGTTGCCCGGCATGTCTATTGAGTAGATGTCCTCTTCCGTAGGGCTGGTTACCTCCGTCCAGGCGGTGTTGGTGTAGTGGAGGATTCCCCCGAATTCCCGGCTCGCCCAGCCCTCACTTGCAGACACCATCTCGAGGGTAGTCAAAGGTTCGGCTGTTCGGGCAGAGTCGAATTCCCACGATCCGTTGGTGTAGTGGAGGAATCTCGTCGCTGTCGAGGCCCAGCCCTCGGTTGACGAGATCATGTCAACAGCAGAGATGTAGTAGTGGGTTCCGTACGGGCCGCTAGGCGGGGTGACCTCCTGCCAAGACGCCGACTGGGCCAGCCGGGCGGGCGCGGGCCGCACTACCTCGCGGTTCGTCTCGGCTGCCGACGCGCCTGGCTCGTCGTCTAATTGCCAGGCTTCAAGAAGCCCGCCATCTCTCCACAACAGGAAGCCCAGGGCCATTGCCAGAAGGGCAAGCGCCAGCGGATAGGGCGCAGTTCTTGCTCTCATCGAGCGCTCCTTTCTGTCTCCTTACTGCGGTCCCTCGGCGTAGGCTCGGTCGCAATCCGGCTCGCAGCAGTAGTAGCGAATGCTGGACCCATTGCACTTCAGCTCGTAGCTTGTTCCGTTTTTCCTGATTACCCACTTACACGGAGCCGTCCAGCGGTCGAAGACGCATTCCGTGTCTACCTCGTACCACCCAGGGTAGTAGGGGCCGTGATTGTCCATACAGAAAGACGCCACCAAGTTGTCGCGGCAGTCGTAGGCGTCGGCCACTACCAGGCACTGGCCCTGCAAGGGCGCCTCGTCAGGACAGGGCGGATTTGGACAGCAGATGTTCGCCACGACGAGCGCCCCCATGAGCTGGTTCTCTTGCGGGCAGCTATACCGCTCCCTTTGATCAATCACTATTGGGTCGGCTCCGCACCCCCCAGGTACGGGAGTCTCGTAGCACTGGCTGCCGTTGGGGGTTGCCAGTTTCGGGTCGAACGGATCGTTCTCGCAATCTCCCGGCCCGCAGGTTAGAGGTGGGTCACTACAGTCCTTGTAGAATGACCATTCGGGACTCGACCAGCTTGTCCACCGTTGGTACCAGTAGCTCTCAGGCATCGGCGTGGGGGTGGCTGGCCCTCCCGGCGTGGGGGTTGGCAGAACGTCCTCAATCTTCGCCACCGAGTGTAAAGAGTAGGTGATCTTGCTGGGCGTTTGAGAGTCACCCGTGGTGACGTCAATCAGCATGAATCCCCGCTCGTCGCCGTCCTTGTGATACATCCTTTGGGCTGGGCCGGCCGGGTTCTGGAGCCTGTGGGTTTCTCCGCCCCCCTTGCCGTTCACGAAATAGACTGCGGTCGCGGAGGCGCCAGGCACCTGAAGGTACTCGAAGGCGTGGATGTGTCCGGCAATCATGGCGTCGACTTCGTTCGGAGCGCTACTGGCAACGGCGGTGGCAAATTCCCTCACCAGCGGATCTACCTACCGGTGGACGGCCAGTCCCTGGGAGAAGGCCGGATGGTGCATATAGAGGATCTTCCAACAGGCCGCGGAGTCGTTAAGCGCCTTGGCCACTTCCGGGGCCTGGGGCAATAGATCGGGCGGGTTCTTCACTTCCCCGTCAGGGTCATAGTTCCGCTTGGACACCTGATTGGTGTCCACCACAAACACCTCTACGGGACCGGCCGGGTGGGGCTCATCTATGCCCTGGAAGTAGTCCTTGTTCGGACGAGCGTCGGTCTGACGCCAGTCGTGGTTCCCGAGGGCTACGAAGAAGCGCCCGGTGTTCAAGAAGTACTCATACAGCTCCACACCGCTGGAAGGCGTTGGGGTGGGTGGAAACGTTGGTGGAACGGGCGGAAAGGCCTCTTCGCCGACTATGCCGCCGGGGGAAGGTGGCGGTAGCGTCGAGTAGGGCGTTGGGAAATCCTCCAGCCTATAGACGCGGCTGTTGTTGTTGCTTATGTAGGCAGGTCCTCCGCCGGAGGGCGGGGGGTACTTGTTTGGGCCGGCCTCCCCCCAGTTGTAGTCGTTGTCTCCGACTGTGATGACGAACTCGGGGTTCGTCTCGCGCACGAAGTGCGCCACCGCAGCTTCCGCTTCGCAGTAGTCTGGGTGCAGCGTACAGGCACCGTAGTCGCCGATGACGGCAATTCTAACGCTCTTGGGTACGACGCATCCCGGGGTCGCGGTTGCTCCCGTGGGTGGAACACCGGGCGCTCCCGCCAGCTCGTCATCGACTCGGACAACAATGGAACTGGCGCCCGCCAGAGCGACAACCGCCAGAAGGGCCAGATCTTGGGCGGCCCCAGATCTCTGGGGTTTGCCTTGTCCTTCGATTGACACCAGCGTCCTCCTCGCCCACTACTCGGCCGCCCTCGACCGCTTGCCGAGGCAAGCTCTCTTTGCGACCTGTGGTCTGGCAAGGATGTGTGTCGATGACGCTGGTCGGCCAGAATCCTAGTCCAGACCGCGTCTTCGCTTGCTCGCATTCTACCAGAACCCTCGCTGCTCTGTCAACCGGGCTTGGACAAGGGTGCTGTCACACAGGCGGTGGGCGAATCGGAGAAGGTCGGAGGATTGGTTATGCTTGAGGTGACGGCGTGGTGGCTGAGGAGAGCGGTGTTGTCAAGGGAGCAGGCGCCAGGATTGCGCCACGATCGGCCTTGCCGTAGTAACGAGGAATCTCGGTCGCTAAGACGCCGTGCCCAGGCGGTTTTCGGCAACCGGCGCGCCCGAATCACCTGCAGACGTGGCCAAGCTGGACTCCAAGGGTTGAAATGCAGCGACTGCAGGAGCTCGTCCGTCGCCGTCCAGAACCACGGCGTCCCGAAGACGCTGCCGGCCCCACTCCGGCTCCTGTGGTTCGACAGTGTCGGGAGGGAGGGGGCGCACCGGCGCGGCCACTGCCGTCCGGCGACGGCCGGCGCTTGAGGTACTCGTAGAGCGTCTTCTTGGAGATGCCGAGAAGCTCGCAGATCTCCCGGATCGACTTCTCCCTCGCGTCGTAGAGTTGGTACAAGAGCTCCTGCTTGTTTCCGTTGAGCTTGAGAGGCCAGCCACCCTTCCTGCCCCGCGCCCGGGCGGCCGCGAGGCCGGCCTGGGTACGCTCGCGGGTGAGTTTGCGCTCGAACTCGGCGATGGCCCCGAAGATCTGAAAGATGAGGTTGCCGGTTGACGAGGTGGTGTCGATCGACTCCTGCAGGCTCTTGAAGCCGACCCCGCGCTCGTCGAGTTCGCCGACGGTGGCTATAAGGTGGGACAGCAACCGCCCCAGCCGGTCGAGGCGCCAGACAACGAGTGTGTCGCCGGCCCGGAGGTCATCCAGAGCCGCCTCAAGGCCCGGACGCGCGGCTTTGGAGCCGCTGACCTGGTCCTCGTAGACCTTCTTGCAGCCAACGGCCTTCAGGGCATCCCGCTGGAGGTCGAGGTTCTGGTCGTGGGTCGAGACCCGAGCATAGCCGATGAGCATAGTGGTTTCGAAACTCGTGCGGAAGCACGAACTGGTGACTAAGATAAGTATACCAGATTTCGAAACCAGTTGTTGGCCTCAACGTCGTTGGCGCGGGCGACGTTCGGGGCGGGTTTCGAAAAGGCTCGTATTCCTTCCCATGCCCGTCTCGTTCCTGACCGAGCGTGAACGCGAACGTCTCAGGCGCTTTCCGACGCAGATCCCGCCTGAGGACATCAGCACGTACTTCACGCTCTCCGAATCCGATCTCGCCCACGCGTTGATCCAGCGCGGGAACCACAACCGTCTCGGCTTTGCCCTTCAACTCTGCGCGCTGCGCTACCTGGGCTTCGCACCCGACGACCTTTCCTCGGCCCCGGATCACGTGGTGGCCTACGTCGCTCAACAACTGGCCGTCTCGCCCGACGTCCTGCCCTCCTACGGCGGGCGTGTCGCTACCCGTAGCGCCCACTTCCAAGAGACCCAAACACAGCTGGGCTTTCGCCGGCCGCACCGGGAAGACCTTCGGTCGCTCACCGCCTGGCTGGTGGAGCGAGCGCTTGAGCACGACACGCCGACGTTGCTGTTTCAGGTGGCGTGCGAGAGGTTATATGGCGATAAGCTCGTCCGACCTGGTGTCACACGCCTCGAGCAGATCGTTGCCACCGCTCGAAACCAGGCCCGGCAGGAGACCTTCAGGCGCCTCAGGCCGCTCTTGACCGAGGATCGGCGGCGCTTGCTCGATCGGGTCTGGCCAAAACGCGTCCGGGCGGTCATGCGGCGAGTGCCACAGCTTGAGCTTCGGGGCAAGCTGGCGGCGCGCAGGCGCCATAGAGTCGCTGGTGCTCCTGGTGGCATCTGAAGAGTTGGTAGTCATCCCAGTCGTCGTTGATTCGGACGGCGCGCAGCTCGAGCATGGCCTGTGCGCCGTGGCGAGTCCACTTCATGCCGGAGCCGTCCATGCGGCCTCTGACCAGATGCTTGCAGCCGCCTTCGATTACCCCGGTGGCGATGGGCCAGCCGTGGGCGAGACAGAGATCGTAGCGCATGAAGGGTGCATTGCGCGTGAAGTAGCGTACGGCGTCGTCGACCGGCGTGCGCTTGGACCGGGTCAACCGAACGATGTCGGCGCAGTGCGTCAGATCGTCGATCACGGCCTGGGTCTGGCCACAGAGCAGGGCTTCGAGTTGGCTGTGGACGTAGCTTCGGCAGTCGTCGGGCGCCCTGCCAGCGTAGATGGCGTTCGCCGCCGCCCACAGGTAGTCGAGCACATGGATGATGTCGAGCACCAAGGTGAAGTCCGGGAACTGTGCGAGCATGCGGTCCTGAAGGGCCTCGGCCCCATCGGTGAGTGCCACCCGTTCCTCGATGTGGGCACCGTCGCGTTGGGCAGCGCGCTGACTGAGGTGTTCGAGGGCGGCGTCCTTGCCGTAGAGCGTCGCCCGCATCTCCTTACCGACCGGCGCTGGGCGCACCAGCCGCGGCCCGGGGTCTGTGCCGGCGTCAGGTTTGCGCATCAGTGCAGCGGCCATAGCCTGGGGCGTGCGGACATAGCGCCCGATAGTGGACATTGAACCCGCGTTCCACACATGTGGGCATACGGCGGCCGGTTGTGGATGGGACGAGGCCCATTTGACGGGGTTCTTCGGGGGTTGGGGTGGTCGGGGAGCTCGAAACGGGTAGTAACACGCTGTGGATAAGTCGCCCTTGACGGTCCCGTAGTACACGGCTATACTGTAGTTATGGAGCGTCCTGGTAAGCTGTGCCTTTCTTGCGGGTGGAAGTCCCGCCCGGGTAATCGCCGGAGAGCCCGGTAGCAGGCCCCGGTCCAGCGGAGAGATCCGCTAGGCTGAGCGGGGCGTCAGAAGCCTCATTGGAGGGAGCAAAGGGACGGGCCGCAACATCAAGTGAACGCTGCAGCCTCGACAGAGTATCAGCCGAAAGGTGATTGGGAGGGCCGAGCCGGTCATGCCGCGGCGAAGGCAACAGACAGCACTCGGATAGCTCCGGAGCGAGTGCTGGACCTCCCCGGGGTAAGGGCGGCGGCACGTCTCGACAGAGGGGCACGGAACAGGAGAGACCCTACCCGACGGCCCACGTCAGGCAAAGACCGTGCGTATAAGGGCGTGGCCCGAAGTCGCACGGAGTCGGGAGGGAGTCCGAGGGGTTCATACTACCAATGATGGTGGATAACAGAAACCACCGGAGGGAAGGGGCCCTGCTTCGGTCACGCTGGACATGGGGGTAAGCACGAGGGCATGGTCGAGAGACCCAACGACCCGGTAGACAAAGTGCGAGAACTCCAGCGCCGGCTATGGGTGTGTGCCAAGCGGAGTCAGACGCGACGCTTCCACGCGTTGTATGACCGGATCTACAGGGATGACGTCCTGTGGGAAGCGTGGGAGCGGGTGCGCAGGAACCGGGGGGCGGCCGGGATCGACGGCCAGACGATTCGCGCCATCGAGGAGGATGGCGTGCAGACGTTCTGGGACGAGATCCAAGCGGACCTCCGGGCAGGGCGGTACCGCCCGAGACCGGTGAGGCGGCGGTACATACCGAAGAGCGGGGGAGGGGACCCCTGAAGACCCCGCGCCAACTCTACGCCCTGGGCTTGCACCGCCTGCAAGGCACGGTGCGCTACCCCGTGCATGCCACACCCAGAAGACCGTCGGTAAGCCGTGTGCGGGCAAACCGCACGCACGGTTTGAGCGGGGGCCCTCAGAAACGGACCAGCCCTGTGCTGGCACCGCGCTGAGGGCCTACCAATGTACATCCGCACTTGTCGACGCAAGAACAAGAACGGCTCCGTCGCCGAGTACGTCC
>CAYYVH010000216.1:0-7275 GCA_964475075.1 uncultured Anaerolineales bacterium
GAATTTTCTGGAGCGCGCACGGCTGACAAACGCCTGGCGAGCGAGGTGCCCAGTCCTGCGACCTCTTCGCCGAAGGCGATGTTCTCTGCTGGGCCGAGGTGAGTTGGGGGGTAACCTGGGATCAGTTGCCCCGGTTGGATGGTGGAGTCGGGCTATCAGCTATCAGCTATCAGCTCGTTGGCTGATCACGCGGTGGCTTTGCCGCGGCCTGGCGACATGACACGCTGTGTAGGCCGGCCCTCGGAAACTGATGAACAGGACTGATAGCTGATAGCCGATAGCTGATAGCTGATAGCTGATAGCCGATAGCCCAAGCACGAAGAGCGTCCACCTCTGGCTTACACCATGCCCAATCAACCAACCGGCACCGTCACGTTCTTCTTCTCCGACATCGAGGGCAGCACGCGGCTGTGGGAGGCGGACCCGGAGTCGATGCGGGTGGCCCTGGCGCGGCACGATGAGCTGCTGCGCGGCAGCATCGTCGCCAACGGGGGGTTCGTCTTCAAGACGCTGGGGGATTCGTTTTTCGCCGCGTTCGACGATGGGCAGGGGGCTCTGAGTGCTGCCCTCGAGGCCCAGTTGGCCTTGCACGGGGAGCCTTGGGCCGAGGCGACGCCAATCCGCGTGCGCATGGCGCTGCACACCGGCACCGCTGACGAACGTGACCGCGACTACGTCGGGCCCGCCCTGAACCACTGCGCCCGCCTGGTCGACGTCGCTCACGGCGGCCAGTGCCTGCTGTCCGAAGCCAGCCGGGATCGGGTGCGACGAGGGTTGCCGCAGGGAGTGAGCCTGAAGGACCTGGGCGCGCACCGGCTGCGTGACTTGAGGCAGCCCGAGCGGATCTACCAGCTGGTGCATCCTGAGCTGCCTTCCGAGTTCCCTCCGCTGCGTTCACTGGATGCCCTGCCCAACAACCTGCCCATCCGGCGAAGCAGCTTCATCGGCCGCGGGCGTGAGATGGCCGAAGTCGAGGAGCTGCTCTCCAGCACCGCCATGCTCACGCTAACCGGACCTGGTGGTACGGGCAAGACGCGGCTTGCCCTGCAAGTGGCCGGTGTCGTCGCTGGCCGCCATGCGGATGGTGTGTGGTTCGTGGACCTGGCGCCGCAGTCCGATCCGGACCTCGTGCGCCAGAGCGTGGCGTCGGCACTGGGGTTGCACGACGAGCCCGGCAGGTCTCCCGGCGAGACGCTGGTCGACTATCTCAGGCCCCGGAACGTGCTCCTGCTCCTGGATAACTGCGAGCACCTCGTGCAAGCGTGCGCCGAGCTGGCGCAGGAGTTGTTGGCGACCTGTCCTCACCTGCAGATCCTGGCCACAAGCCGGGAGCCGCTGCGCATCGAGGGCGAGATGACCTGGCCCGTGCCCGGGCTGGCGCTGCCCGACACCGGGCGGCTGGCTGGTACCGGGTCGGGCGCGGTGGCTGAGACGGTGCGCTACGAGGCGGTTCGGCTCTTTGCCGCAAGGGCCGCCGCCGCGTCGCCCGGTTTCACGGTGAGCGAGGAGAATGCGGTGGCGGTAGCGGAGGTGTGCCGTCGACTGGACGGCCTGCCGCTGGCGATCGAGCTCGCCGCGGCCCGGGTCGGCGTTATGTCGGTGTCGGAGATTCTGGCGCGGCTCGAGGACCGCTTCAAGCTGCTGACCGGCGGGCCGCGGACGGCGATGCCGCACCAACGGACGCTCCGGGCGCTGATCGACTGGAGCTACGATCTGCTGCCGGAGCAGGAGCAGGCTGTCTTTCGCCGCCTGTCGGTGTTCCGGGGTGGTTGGACGATCGAGGCGGCGGAAGCGGTATGTGCCAGTGGTGAGGTCGCCCCATCCGACGTGCTCGGCTTCCTCTCCAATCTCGTGTCCAAGTCACTGGTGAAGGTGTACGACCGGGCCGGCGCGCCGCGCCACGGCTTGTTGCGGACAGTCGAGAAGTACGCATGGGAGAAGCTCGCAGAGTCGGGTCAGATGGATGCCGTACGTGATCGGCACCTGGCGTACTTCCTGGACCTGTCCGAGCAGGCCGAGCCGGAGATGATCGGCCCGAATCAGGTGGCGTGGATGACGCGCCTGACGCTCGATCGTTTCAACCTGCGCGCGGCGCTGGCATGGGCACTGGAACCGCGTGTCGGGCAGGAGAGACCCGCCGCCGTGACGGACGAGATGCTCGTAGTGGAGCGCGCCCTGCGCCTGAGCGGGGCGCTGCTGCCGTTTTGGGAGCGACGCGGGTACCTGGCGGAGGGCCGCGAGTGGCTCAGCCGTGCGTTGTCGCTTCCGGGTGCGGGTGCTCCGACGGGTTTCCGGGCGAAAGGTCTGGCCGGGGCGGGCCTGTTGGCCTGGGTGCAGGGCGACTACGCCGAGGCTGTAACGCTCTCAGAGGAGAGTCTGGCCATCGCGCAGTCCCTGGATGACACCAGCGGAGTCGCCGCGGCCCTCTTCAACCTGGCGACTGTGAGGCAGCACACGGGAGACTTCACCGGGGCGCGAGCGCAATACGAAGAGGTCCTAGTACTGCAGATGGAGCAGGGGGACAGGCAAGCCGTCGCCGGGGTGCTCAATAACCTGGGCACGCTCGCCTGGGAGCAGGGAAACTACGTCGACGCGGCGGCTCATTTCGAGGAGAGCCTGGCCCTGCGCAGGGATCTGGGCGATCGGCGGGGTGAGGCCCTCTCACTTAACTCCCTCGCTACAATCGCCTACAGCCGGCGCGACTACGCGACGGCACGGGCCCTATACGAGGTAGGGTTGTTGATCGTGAAGGAGCAGGGCGACCGCCGGGGCGTCGCCTACATGCTCAACAACCTGGGGCGTGTGGCGTACGAACAGGGTGACGGCGGCACTGCGGCCCAACTGCTGGCGGAGAGCCTGGCGCTCAAACGCGGTATGGGTGACCGGCGCGGTGTAGCCAACTCCCTCCTCAACCTGGGGGAGGTCGTCCGGACTCGCGGCGACGACGCTGCCGCGCGCGACCTCTTCCGCGAGAGCCTCGAGATGCGGCGAGAGTTGGGCGACATTGCCGGTATTGCAGAGTCGCTGGCCGCGTTCGCGGCGCTCGCCGGCGCGCATGGCGACGCCTCGCGGGCGACGCGCTTGTTCGGTGCCGCGGCCGGATTGCGCAAATCGATTGGGGCGGCGCCCCTGCCCAGCAGCCGCTCGGAGCGACCCGAGTTGCTCGACGCGCTACGCGCGGCCCTGGGCGAGGAGTCCTTCCGCGCGGACTGGGAAGCCGGTTGGGCGATGTCGGCCGAAGAGGCCTGCGCCTACGCCCTCAGTGACGATCTGCCGGAGCCCCGGTAGGGAAGCACAGCTGCGCGACGCCAACCCTCCCGGATCTTGTTTGCCCAGTTTGCCTGCTTGTCGGCACTACGGTGGCGGCATGCAGGCGTTGACCGTGACCTCGTCGACGAAGAAGATCGACCCGCTGTCGCCGTCCTGCCGGCTGCGGAGGATGAACTCCTTCCTCCCGCCGCGCTTGAAGAGGTCCGTCACGTCGGCGCTGACCTCGTACCACAGACCCTGCGTTATGAGCGTTTCCTCGGAGTGGCGCGCGCCCTCGACCGGGTACTCACGGTCATCTGCTTCGACCCAGACCTCAAGCGAGTCGTCCGCGCGGCCGTCCCGGCGTTCCTGAGTGGCAATGGCGACCCAGTAGTGCAGCACAACCGACGTGACGCGGTCGGTGTCGATGCCCTGGACCCGATTCGAACGGAGCTCGATCACGGCGTCGACATAACCGCCCAGCACGGCCACGTTTTCGCCGCCCTTCGGGCGAATTCCTGCAGCCTCACCGCGCTTGATCGACTGGGAAAGCGGCTTCGGCTGGCCGTTCACCGTCAGTTCCCACAGAGCGGCTCCCTCCTCGAAGTCGCCATTGGGCAGGATCTGCGTGCAGTCAAGGGCCACGGTGGGCGTGGGGGGCGGAGTCGGAGTCGGCGTCTCGGTCGGCGGGATGGGCGTCATGGTCGCCGTGCGGGTCGGCGTGGGCGTGTCGGTGGGGAAGATGAACGGCGTGTTTGACGCGGTGGGGATAGCGGTCGGCGGCTCCAGCGTCGGCGCATCAGGTAGGTCGTCCCTCGTTGCCCCCGTGAGCACCAGCGGCAGGTAGACCCACCACATGCCGTCCTGCGCCGGGCTAGCGGCCGGCTCCCCGGCTTGCATCACGCGCGGCGCATCCGCCCGCAGCCGGGCATCGGCCGCGCGCCCCAGGAGAAGCAGGACGACGAAGGTCGATCCCACGGCGAGTGCCAAGGTGCTGCGACGTGCTCCGTGCATCAGTTCCTCCTTGTCGGACGGCCCCGTTGTGTGCTTCCCGGCAGCTCATGGGCATCCTCGGTGCGCTCAACGGGCTGGCTGTAGGGCCACTCTTCTCGTATAGACTCTAGCGAGGCTTATGCACACGGTCAAACGGAACCTCATCCTCGCTGCGGTGCTCGTGGCCTCTACCCTCGTACTTGTCGGGGGACGTTGTCCGCCGGTGTCGGGCGCCGGTGCGGTTTGGGGCGACCCAGCGGGCAGGGGCGGGCCGTGGCCTTGATGTGGAACAGGCACGGCTGGGGGCACTCAAGCCCTCTGGCGCGGCCGGTATGCCATCACGGTCTGGCCTGTTAAAGACCGGCACGGCGGGCAGTCCGGAGACCGCCCGCCGCGCGCGGAACTGTGGATGCGCCGGGATTCTAGTTGCCCGAGCCCGGCATCTCAGTGGTCGCGCCGGGGCGCCCGATTCCGATACGGGTCAGGAAGTTCTGGATCTGGCCGAGCGCCGGCTGGACCCACTCGATCTGGCCGTCGATCATCTCGGATGCCGCCACCGGATCGGTCTGTGCCATCTCGGCCGCCGTGTTCAGCGTGCCGATAAAGTCCGCCAGCATCGAGTGAGCGGGCTTGAGCGCGCGGGGTGCGAGCACCCCGGTGCCGCGCACGTCGTCGAGGATGTAGCCACCGCGCTTCCCGAGCTCGGCCACCTGGGCCAGTCGCTCCGGGTCCGGCTTGACCGCCGCGGCGTGGGCCGCCTGCTGGAACTCGGCTGACCAGTCTACGATGACGGGCAGGAAATCGCGCATGGCGGTGCGGTAGTCCTCAGTCTGGTTGGCCGCCGCCACCTCGCCGGTGGCCAAAAACGCTCCAAACACTGCTATCAGGGTGAAGATGACCTGAGTATTGCGATTCATCGTTATTGCTCCCTTTATCTCTACAAGCGACTGCTGTTTTTCAACACGCCCACAGTATACGGAATCGGATCCTGCTATGCTTGACGCCGGCTTGACGTTAGCTTTCCGTCGACCACCCTTGGGGCTGTCAGAAGGCTGACGAGTCACTGACCAGATGCTGATCGCGGATCTTCCAGGTCTGCGCATGTCGGGCCTCTTTCCCGTATGGGGGCTCTGCGTTACACATACAAGACGGGTCTTGAGCCGGAAGTCTTACACACTCGCTCCAGGAGCAGCGCTGTGGGCACAGTCTACGAGTATTCCCGGCGCGCCGCTGTAGCGGTGGCGCTCGGAGGGCTCATCGTGTTGGCGGGCGGCCACTCCGGTGCGAACGCGCAACCGGAAACGGTGGTCGTCCCGATGAACATCGCCCTCGTCCTCGACGGATCGCGTGCGATGGCGGGTGAGCCAAATCGTTGGATGAAGGAGGCTGCACTCCGATTCGTCCGCCACCTGCTCCTGGAACGGCGTGTCGCCGCGAAGGTAGCTGTTGTGCGCTACGACTCCGGACCGATGGAGCTTTGTCCGCTCACGACTGTCCCTGGGCGGATCGAGGTGTGCATCAAGCGCGTTGGTGCCGGGGGTGGCTCGCGGCCCGATCTCGGTATCGCGTACGCTCGTCGTATGCTTGCACGCGAGCAGGCAACGCAGGGGTACTTGGCGCAAGAGGCGTTGATCGTAGTGTTGGGGAGCAGGCCGACGCGTCCATCTCCGGCGCCCTTAGCCGGTCGGCCGGGACGTATGTTCTCCGGCACGCCCACAAGAGCCTCGCTTGCCCTCCAGCCTCACGTTATGGTCGTTTCCGGCGGTCCGCGGGCCGATCTTGGGGGACCGTCGACCGTAGGGGTGTGCCTACGCCCCGGCTGTGATCCCCGCGCCTTCCGCGCCGTGGTGGCAACGCCCATGATCCTCTTCCAGACCTCGGCGCCCAGGCAACTCGTCCCCCTCATGGAACGCATTGCCCATCTGCTGCCGATCAAGGTTCGCATCGCGTACATGCCGGCCGCCTACCGCTAGCACACGCTGGCGCAAGACCACGGACAGTCCGCGTCCGTTCGCTCACCGCGTCAGACAATGGCAGCAAGCCTGTAGGGGCACGGTATGCCGTGCCCATGGTCCGCCAAAGCGATGAACTGTGGCAACACGGATAACCAGCCAATCATCTCTGCCGCGGGGTACAGGTCCCGGCGGACAGACGAGCCGCACAGCGGCCGACTCGACATAACGATTAGCCTGTGCCGAGGTGTGCACTGCAGCGCTTGCGGCTGCCGCAAGGTTGATTTGCACACAACGGGGGAGATAGGGAATCGTTAAGGTGTGCGCACGTGTCCATCACCCCGATACGAGGAGAAGGAGTGCTGATCGCCCCTCGGCGCTGGCCGCGGTTCCTGACGGTGGCTCTCGTACTGGCCCTTGGTTCGGTGGGGTTGGGCAGAGGGGCGGCGGGGTCTGTTGATGCGCCCACCGCCGACCGCGCCGCTTTGCCCTATGGTTGGGCCCTGCTGGACGGTTTCGAAGAGTCCCCGTGGCCCGATGTGGGCCTTTGGACGCTTCCGGCGGACACGCCGCCCATGTGGTGGCCCAGCACTTGCCGGTCCAAGTCGGGGCAGCGGTCACTCTGGGCGTTCGGCGGGCCGGCGCTGGACGGGGAGACGCGGTGCAACTACCGAGCGCCGGCAGGCACGGCCAATGCGCTCATCATGAACCTCGATCTGCGCGACACGCTTCGTGCGACCCGGCTCGACCTCTATTTCGACTTGTGGCTCCACATGCCGCCCGGGGAGGACGGCGGTCTATTCATCCACCTGCTCGTGCCACGCAACGGCGGTGGTGTCGACCGGGTGCCCGTCTTCGGGGCGACGGGGACGAGCGGCCGGTGGGCGTTCCCACCGCGGCGCCTAGATCTCCTGGCGCTGACCGACATCGACGATCCGGATCGGGTGTACGACTTGCGTGGGGGGAGGTGGCGGCTGGAGTGGACGGCACTCGCGCCGAACGGCACGCCGCGCGGCGGAGGCATCTTCATCGACGACGTGATGCTCATGTGGGAGCCCGACCCGGCGGTTCCGACCCCGAG
>CAYYVH010000217.1:0-7121 GCA_964475075.1 uncultured Anaerolineales bacterium
AGCCCCGATGCCACCTACGGCGCAGGCGGAGTCGAGGCGGCCTACGATGCCGCATTGCGCGGCGATTTGGGCCTCTCGCCGCGGCAGCTCATCGCGTCCGAGGTGCTGCACCGGCCCCAGGAGGGCGACGACGTCGTGTTGACGCTGGACGGCGCGCTCCAGGACTTCGCCGCGGCGGAGTTGGGGGCCCGCGAGGGAGCGATCGTCGTGTTGAACGTCGCCACGGGTGCCGTGCGGGCGCTAGTGAGCCAACCGACGTTCGACCCGAACGAGCTGGACGCCGGACGGGCTGTCGAAGACAACCCGGCGCGCCCGCTGTTCAACCGCGCAACGCAAGGGCTGTACCCGCCGGGCTCCACCTGGAAGACGGTCACCCTCGCCGCGGCGCTCAACGAGGGTCTGACCACACCCGGCACGATCGTCGAGGACGGCGACGCCATCGAGTACTTCGAGGGGTTCCCGGTCCGCTGCAACAACAATCCGGAAGGCACGGTCCGGTTCGACATCACCCACGCCTACGGTTGGAGCTGCAACGTGACCTTTGCACGGATGGGCGAGGAGCTGGGCGAGGAGAGATACCGGGCCTACGCGACCGCATTCGGGCTCGGCGACGCACCCCCCTTTCCCCTGCCGGTGGCGGAGAGCAGTCTGACGAGCCACGCGGAGATGAGCCTGCCCGAGCTCGTCAGTGCCGCGTTCGGCCAGGGGGAGATCCTGATAACGCCAATCCAGATGGCGCTGGTTGCTGCAGCGGTTGCGGGCGACGGATCGCTGCCCGTGCCCTACCTGCTGGAGGACGTTCCTGGCGTGCGTTTCAAGGCCGTCGCCGACGAACGCGGCACGTGGCGCGAGGCCCTGCCGCCCGGTACGGCTCGGACGATACGCGACATCATGGTCATCTCGGCGCGGGAGGGGTGGGCCGCCTCGGCTTCACGCGGTGTGGGCATCTCGCTCGGCGGCAAGACGGGCACGGCGCAGGTGGCGGAGGGGGACCCCCATGCATGGTTCATCGGCTTCGCCCCGGCCGAGGAGCCGCGCCTCGCGATTGCCGTCGTGGTCGTGCACGGCGGCGACGGCTCGGTGGTCGCCGCACCGATGGCCGGCCGTGTCCTGGAACGGTCCCTACAGTTGGAGGAAGCACCATGAATGATCGGCCCAGTGCGGGGATCGACCACGAGCGATTCCAGAGTCCGTTCACCTGGCGGTATGGTTCCGAAGAGATGAGCCGGCTGTGGAGTGAGGCGCATCGCCGCCGCCTGATGCGCCGCGTCTGGCTGGCCCTGGCGGCGGCCGAGCACGCGGCGGGACTCGTCAACGACGAGCAACTGGCCGACCTGCAGCGCACGGCCGAGGATATCGACATCGCCCGGGCGGCGGAGATCGAAGCCGTGACGAAGCACGATGTCATGGCGGAAGTGCGGACGTGGGCTGAGCAAGCACCTGTGGGTGGGGCGATCCTCCACCTGGGTGCAACGAGCGCTGACATCACGGACAACGTTGACGCACTGCGGCTGCAAGACGGCCTGGAACTGATACGGCAGCGCCTGCTGGCGGCGATCGAGGCAATGGCTGGCCGGGTCGAGGAGTCGGCTGATCTGGTGACCTTGGGGTGGACGCACATCCAACCGGCCGCGCCGACGACCGTTGGCTATCGTCTGGCGGGAACGCTGGGCGACCTGCTGAGCGACCTGGACCTGGTGGACCACGCGTTGGCCAGCGTCCGTGGGAAGGGCTTCAAGGGTGCGGTCGGGACGAGGGGCAGCTACGTCGGGCTGCTGGAAGGACGGGGCGTGACGGCGGCCGAGCTGGACGCGGACGCCATGAGGCGGCTGGGCCTCGAGGCGGCGACGGTCGCTACACAAGTCTATCCCCGCAAGACCGACTGGCATGTCTTGAGCGTGCTGGCGGGCATAGCCGCGACAGCGTCGAGGTTCGCGGCGAACCTCCGTGTGCTCCAGAGCCCGCCGTTCGGCGAGTGGTCGGAGGGGTTCGCGCCGGATCAGGTCGGGTCGACCGCAATGCCGTGGAAGCGCAATCCGATAAACGCGGAGAACATCAACTCGCTGGCCCGTTTCGTGGCCACCCTACCGTCGGTTGCATGGCAGAACGACGCCTTCAACCTGCTCGAGCGAACGCTCGACGACTCGGCCAACCGTCGGATCATCCTGCCGGAGGCCTTTCTGGCCACTGAGGAGGTCCTCCTTCGCACGACACACCTGGCCCGGGAGCTGACGCTCGACACGGCCGCCATCCAGCGCACGCTGGACCGCTTCGGTCCGTTTGCGGCCGTGGAGCGGGTGCTGCTGGCCGCGGCGGGAGCTGGCGGCGACCGGCAAGCACTACACGAAAGGCTACGGCTGCACAGCATGACCGCTTGGCAAGCCATTGAGCGCGGTGAGCCGAACCCGTTGGCGGAGCTAGCGGCGGCCGACGAGGAGATCACGTATTATGTCGACTCGGCCACGGTGCGCCACCTGTTGCGTCACCCCGACGCACACGTGGGCGATGCGCCGGAGCGGGCACGGGAGATGGCCCGCCGGGCACGCGGGGCGCTATCTGGCGAAGCCTCAGCGGTTTGACAGACGGCGAGGAAGGGTGGGATAGCCGCAGCAACCGTACGGAAACGGAGCTGCTCAAACCCGACGCCGACGGAGAAGCCCCCTTCGACCGCTTCGAGCGGCGCCCGCCCCTCGCCAGCAGCGTCGGCATGCGCCAGGCCAGCGGCCTCATCGTGCCGCTGCCAGATGAGCTCTACGAGAGTCTCAGATCGGAAGCAGGGCGCGTGAACGTGCCGGCCACCAAGTTGGCCAGGCAGGCAATCGAGAAGTGGCTCTCCGAGCGCCGCAACGCACGGATTAGAGAAGCCGTTGCTGAGTATGCCCTTTCAAGTGCCGGTACCCTCGACGATCTTGATGAGGATCTAGAGAGGGCTGGAATCGAGCACCTGCTTGATCAAGGTGACGAAGCGTGATCGCACGAGGAGACGCGTACTGGGCTCGTCTGGCTCCGCGATCCGGATCGGAGCAGCAGGGAAGACGTCCAGTGGTTGTTGTGTCGCATGACGGCTTCAACCAGGTGTCTAGCTGGCGGTCGGTGATTGTCGTGCCCCTTGCAGCGTCCGCTAGGCAGGCCCGGCGTGGTCCAACCGTAGTGAGGGGTTCGAAAGGCACTGGAGGGCTCGATAGTGATAGTGCGGTGATCTGTCTTCAGGTGACGACGATCGGTAGATCCAAGCTGGAGACTCGGATTGGAGTGTTGCCTAACGCGGAACTCCTCGAAGTCGGCGAGGCTCTGAAGGTGGCTCCGGAGATTCTGTGAGGTTGCTCGCGCCGTTCAGGTTTAGGAATGGCCACAAATACCTCCAGGAACCGCATCCGGTGAGCATCGATGATCTACGCCAATCGACCGAGTTCGCGTTGGTTGTATCCAGAAACTGCTGTGCGTAGCATTGGGCGCCTGGTACTCAGCCCGTGATCACTCGCCCTGACCTGCAACCCAAGTGGACACACTCACCGTTGTCGGCCTTTCCGTCAGCCTCGGCATGGACGCCTTCTCCGTCGCCGTCGCGGCCGGCGTCATCCTCCCCAGGATCACCGGACGGCACCTGTTCAGGCTGGCATGGCACTTCGGCCTGTTCCAGGGCCTGATGCCGATCGTGGGCTGGCTGGTGGGACGGACCGCCGCCACGTACTTCGCCCGACTCGATCACTGGATCGCGTTCGCGTTCCTAGCCTTCATCGGCGGCAGGATGGTGAAGGAGTCCTTCTCGGAGCGGGACGACACGCTTGCGGGCGATCCGACGCGCGGTCTTACCCTCGTGGTCCTGTCGGTCGCAACGAGCATCGATGCACTGGCCGTCGGTCTGAGCCTGGCCTTCATGAGCATCTCGATCGTGGGTCCGAGCGTCGTGATCGGAGTCACCGCAGCGCTGATGACCGTTGTCGGCATGCTGGCGGGCAAGCAGCTGGGCTCGCTCCTCGGCAGGCGAATGGAGGCCGTGGGGGGCTCGATCCTCATCGCAATCGGACTGCGGGTGCTCATTCAACACCTCGGCTCGTAGGGAGTGCGCTGTGGTCTGGGCCGACGGCTGATCTTGTGGCCCGGCAACCGGATATGTGATATATGTTGGGTCCGCAAGGCCCAACTTTGGGTGCGCCGGATCGACGCCGCAGCGTCGATGTAGCTCGTGGACGCGCCGGCCACGACGGCTTCGCTCCAACCGGTTCCGATGCCGCGGCCGGACACGCCCCAAGAAGGAGGAAACGTGAGGAGACCGCTAATCGTCCTGGCCGTCTTTGCCGTCATCTGGAGCTTCGCGGTTCTGTTCGGAAGCGACACCAGCCCGCTGAACGCGGGCGAGAACTCCTGGACCCCGACCGGCCTGGACACAAGGGACGCGGTCGACATGGTCGCGTCCCCCGACTTCGCAAATGACAAGACTCTCTTCGTCGTCGATTACCTCGAGAACACGGTCTGGCGAACGGAGAACGCGGGAGAGAGCTGGGAGAGGGTGAGCCCCCGGTTTGCAGAGGGTGCCGCGGCTCTCGGCATCTCGCCCGACTTCGCCAACGATGACACCCTTTTCTTCGGGGACGCGAGGTCGGTGTACAAGTCGAAGAACCGCGGCGACACGTGGAGGGCGAACAGGGCCACAGTCAGACCGGCCGACGTCAACGCGATAGCGCTTTCGCCCACCTATGCCTTTGACCAGGTGGTCTTCCTCGGCGCGGACAAAGGCGTGTACAAATCGCCGGATGGGGGTCAAACGTGGGAGTTCAAGGGACCGACCGAGCTGACGGAGGACAGGCGCATCGTCCACAGCCTCGCCCTCTCACCCAACTACGCGATGGACCAGACGGTCTTCGCCGGGTTCCAGGACAGCGGCCTCTACAAGTCGTCCAACAGTGGTACCACGTGGGACTTCGGATGGCTCCGCCATTCGTATGTGGAGGCCATCGTGTGCTCGCAAGACTACAGCCGAGATCATACCCTGTTTGCCGGTACGTCCTTCGATGGCGTCTTCAAGTCCACCGATGGTGCGATGGGCCCCTGGCGGACCGTAGAGGGCCCGTCGGTGTATTCCCTGGCCATCTCGCCAGCGTACGCGACTGACCAGACCCTGTATGCTGGGAAGCGGGATGGCGTCCGCGTGACGACCGACGGTGGCCGAACCTGGGTCAACACGGACGGCCTCTTCCGCTACAGGGTCCATTCCTTGGTGATCGCTTCGAACAGCCCGCGCACGCTGTTTGCGGGCACGTTCAAAGACGGCGTGTTCGAGTATACGGTCGTATTACCGACCGCCACGCCGACCATCACGCCAACAGCGACCTCCACCATGACTCCGACGCCCGCGGAGACGATGACGCCCACCACCACCCCGACGCCGACGGCAACAACGCCACCGCCACAGACGCCGCAGGTCTTCCTGCCGCTGGCGCTCGCCAGCGCGCCGATTGCAAACCGCGAGGAGTAGGGAGTGGGTGGCGCGGTTCGATGAATGAGCAGAGGACACGTCTCGTGCAAGGGTGAAGGGCCGAGCACGGTTCGCGCAGCACCATCAGTGACCCTCTTGACGGAAGGCCGCTCACCGGGTTAAACTGGTCCGTGCGCCCTTCCCCCCATACACGATGGAAGAGAAGCGAGGAAACCACCATGACCCGCAAGATCGCCGTCACCGCTGTTCTGCTGCTCGCTGCCGTATTGGTCCAGCCCTCCCTGATAGCTGCCGGCAACGACAGCAGCCCTCCCGAGGTTCTCGATCTCAACGGCTCCACGATGCCGGAGGCTTCCCACCGCCTGATCGTCGAGCTGGAATCGCCCGCGCTTGCGGAATGGTCCGTCGATCAGCGCAAGGACACCGACTCGGTCCAGGAAGACGGGGTGATCGGCTCCGGGCATCGGCTCGACGTGTCGGCGCCCGACGCGGTGCAGTACGTGTCGCGTCTCGATGCCGAACAAGAGACCTTCGTCACGCAAATGCAGAAGGTGCTACCGAACGCGCGCGTCGCCACCTACCTCGACGAGTTCGGGGTGGCCAACGAAGCGACCTACCAGATCCTGTTGAACGGCGTGGCGGTGGACGCCGGCCTGGATGCCGACGTGGATGCGCTGGCTCGCCAGCTGGAGAAGCTGCCCGGCGTCAAGCGTGTCTACCGCGACTACGCCCACGAGCTCGACATGTACGCCAGCCTGCCGCTGATCAACGCCGCGGCGACCTGGAACGTGCCCGCGATCGGCGGCAAGGAGCACGCCGGCACCGGCGTGAAGATCGCGTCGGTGGACGCCGGCGTACACCACGCCGCGCCGATGTTCGACGGTGAGGGCTACGAGTATCCGGCGGGCTATCCGCTGGGCTACACGGAGAACACTAACGGCAAGATCATTGTGAGCCGCGCCTACTTCCGCGATTGGGATCCGCCACGGCCAGGCGATGACACGCCCTGGCCGGGCGAGTTCGGCGAATCGCACGGCGTGCACACCACGTCCACCATGGCCGGGAACGAGGTGCTCGCCGATTTCAGCGGCACGGAGCTGCCGCTGAGCGGCGTGGCCCCGCGCGCCTACGTGATGAGCTACCGCGTCGTCTATGCCAGCGTTAACGGTAACGACCGATCCGTCTGGGATACCGAGCAAGTCGCCGCCCTGGAGGATGTCGTACGCGACGGTGCCGACGTTGTTAACCTCTCCTTGGGCGCCGGTCCGTACAGCAGCGGTGGCGAGTTCGATGCCGTGGACAACGCGCTGCTCAATGCGTGGCGAGCTGGCGTCTTCGTTTCAGTGGCCAACGGCAACGAGGGACCGGGTATCGGCACCAGTGACCACCCCTCCGGCGACTACATCAACGTGGGAGCAACCACGACGACCGGCACGTTCGTATCGCAGTTCCTGAGGGTGACTGCGCCCGAGCCCGTGTCCGACACGCTGAAGTTCATGAGCTACGCGCCGGCCCAATTCGGGCCGCCGCTTCCGGCAAACCAGAACATCGGTCCGCTCACCTTCATGAGCGGTATGGCGGCAGATCCCACCAATTTCGAGGGGTGCAATGCGTGGCCCGAGGGCACCTTCGATGGCAAGGCGGCCGTGATCAGCCGCGGTGCTTGCGAGTTCGGTGTGAAGGT